>JBAQCU010000020.1:0-125310 GCA_049294435.1 Minisyncoccia bacterium | reverse complement strand
AAACATAACAATAGTACGCTATAGCGTACTATTGTTATGTTTTGTTTTGACGCTACCGTGTGTCTTTTATCGTGAGCGCGTAGGGGAGTGCTGAGAGTAGAATGACACCAAGCACGAGGAAAAGATTTTGGAACTCCATAAATGAGAGGAGGATGAATCCCAAAAGGGGGCCTGTTGCGCCGGCAATGGTACGCATGGTGCGCATAAATGTAATGAGGTGCGTGTCACCAGCGTTTACTTGTTTGAAGAAATAACTTTCGGTAGTCACCTCAACCATGCTTGCGCCTGTGCGTGTGATGAAAAGAAGTATTGCCCAAATAGTTACGCTTGCGGTAGTAACATACGAAATTCCTATTGTAGAGACCGCCATAATAATGAAGCCAATAGTGAGAATTTCTTTTTCTCCAAGATGCGTGTCCGCAATTTTGCCGAGGATTACTTCAAAGAGAACAAATGGAAGGAGCGCGATTGGCGTGATGACACCAAGAATAATGTTCATTGAAATTCCAACATGCTGGTTGAGATAGAGCGGTATATAGATGACCATCCATGAGTAAAATAGAGCGAGCAAAAAGTGCGCGTATATAATAGAGTGGATGTCGTGACTTTCTGAAACTATTCTGAGCGTATCCTTAAATGAAGGGATGACATATGCGGGATTCACATAGTTTTTGAAATTTACTGCTATGACGATAAAGCTGAACGCCATAAACACCGCGCCGGCGAGATATATTTTCCAGAAATCATGGTCGGTAAGCATGAGCCCAGCAAGGAACGGCGCAACTACAAACGCAATGTTGAGCACTGTCATAAAAATTCCACGGATGCCACCGGTTGCTTCGTCCACAGAAAATGCTTCCACGAAGCTGTCGAAGTTGAGGAAGATTACTGATGCGAGAGTTTGATGGAGAATGAATACTGGAATGATGATTGCTGGAGTGGTGAAGAAGGCTAGGATGAGAAGCGCGATAATTTCGAGGCCCATTGCTGTGAGTGTCGCCTTGTAGTTGCCAAACCTTCGTAGAATACGTGGAAAAAGGAAAGTAAATATCGCAGAAAACACAGCCGCAATAGAAAAGAGAAGCCCGATAGTTTTTTCAGTGGAAAGAAACTGGCTAATGAACGACGATTCTATATAAATAGGAAGCGCGTAGTGGAAAGAATAGAAAAAACTCGCTAGATAAACGAGAATGAAAAGTGGATTTTTTGCAGAAATACGTGGCATGTTTTTTATTCAAGAAGTCCAGCAGATTTCATGATTGTATAAAGTGTTCCTTTTGGAATATCTTTAGAGTGGAAGGGGACGGTTACCCGCGCATTATCTTTTGCTCTGTATAAAATGTAGTGACTACCTGTGGTGTGGTCAACTTCAAATTCTACCTGCGCGAGCATTTTTAGAAGTTTCTTTGATGTAATGGAGGGGAGCTTAGGCATGCTGTCTTGTTCGGGTACTAGTTGGTGAAAACCGAACAGAGCTCATAAAACTTTCTGCATCGTGAGTAACTTTCCCTTTATGTTTTTTGACAGATGCGATATAACCGCGAATTGCGTCAATGATTTCTTTTTTTGCTGTTTTTAAATCTTTCCCATACGAAATACATCCAGGTAGGGATGGAACAATTGCAGTGAAACCACCCTCAGGCTCAGGGCGAAACATAATATTGAATTGGAGTTCTTGCGATTTCTTCATATTTTTATTGTAACAAACTTGCGATGTTCCAGCAAATTCAAATTAAGTAAAAGCACTGCCATGTGACAGTACTTGGATTGTTTTTTAAATCGCCCGAACACTTGTCGTTGACAAGTGTTGTAGGGGGGGGGGTAGAATACAGGTATTAGTCAGCAGGGGATAATCAATAGGAAAATATTATGGACAAAATGCCAGAACAGATGCCACAACAGCAAAAAAATGAGTCAGCAGTTTCACCAGAGCTCGCCGAGACGGTTGCGCGACTCAAGGAGGCTGGCTATCTCGACACTTCCTTCGAAGGCAAAGGAGTCCACGAGCTCACCATGCGCCCGCTTAGTAAAGAAGAAGCGTTGGCAGAGTATCGTACAAGTGGTGGCAAGACATATATATGGGACGATCTCGAAAAGAACATGCCCTACGCCACACCAAGCCCTGAAAAGCTCGACGTGATGATTATTGACTTTGGAAAAACTATCGGAAGCGACGAGGCGCTTGCGGAAATGGATGCTCTCGGTGTCCGCCCCCTTACCTACGAGGAACTCATCCAGTATGGTATTGCCAATCCCTCACATCAAAAGCAAGATCTCTTTATCGGACTCGGAACAAAACACACGCTGGTCGGCAGCCCGCGCACTCCGGTCATTGGCTACGACAGCCGTGGGCGCGTCTTGGGCGCCAACCACTGGGTCGATAACTGGGGCGCTGGGAATTGTTGCTACTTCCCTGTCGTTCGCAAGTAGCTTAAAAACCAAAACCGCACCGTTTGCATAAACGGTGCGGTTTTGGTTTTTCCTCAGAGCGAGGGATGCCTCTTGTGCGGTGCCTTGCGCAGGCTGGCGAGCCGAGCGGAGCAAATTTTCAGTAGAAAATTATGCGTGCACCGCACAAGACGGCTCCCGAGTGGTCTTTATACCGACAGTATCACTGGAATCACGATTGGGCGTTTGGCAGTCTCTTGAAAGAGGAGGCGTGCGACGGCGTCGGTCACGTGGTCTTTTATGTAATCAAAGTCAATTTGCTTTGAACCACCAGCCATATCCTCCACGGTCTTTTTTGTGAGAAATCGCGCGTTGCGAAGAAGGTCTTGCGACTCGCGTAGATACACGAATCCGCGCGAAATCACATCTGGTGATTTGGTTACCTTTCCTGTTGAAGTATCAAGTGTAGCGATGACTACAAAGATACCGTCTTGAGAAAGCATCTGGCGGTCACGGAGAACCACTTCTTGCATATCACCAACAGAAAATCCGTCTACAAGCACCAGGCTGTGAGGAGCAGTTTCCTTTAGCGATACAATTTTCTTGCCCTCTTCCTGAATTTCTATAATCATGCCATTGTCTGGAATGATTATGTTCTCGTCTGGGAGCCCTGCTTCGCGCGCGATGTCAGCGTGCACGCGGAGCATGTAGTGGTATCCGTGAACGGGCATAAAGAAACGCGAAGCGAGACGCTTGTGAATCCAAAGAGATTCGTCGTGATGCGCGTGACCCGAAGAGTGCACCTTTGCATTTTCGTAGTGAATAAGATGCGCCCCTTGGCGAGAAAGATTGTCTTTGAGTTTTTGAACACTACGTTCATTGCCAGGAACTGTTGATGACGAAAGAAGGACAGTATCGCGTTTATTAATCTTCAAATATTTGTGAGCTTTGTTTGCTGCGCGCATAAGAGATGCAAATTCATCACCCTGTGCTCCTGTCACAAGAAGAATGACGCGGTCGGGTGGATATTTTTCCATATCTTCAATTGGAATAAACGTCTCAAACTTTGCCTTAAGAAGACCCGACTGACGCGCGATGTCAACGTTGTTCTTCATACTGCGTCCGTCCAGCACGATTTTTTTGCCAAGAACTTCTGCAACGTCAATAATCTTTACTAGACGCTCGAGGAGCGAAGCGAATGTTGCAACAATTATTCGTCCTTCTGTGTTGCGAATTATGTCTTCAATATTTTTTAGCACCGTACGTTCTGGAAAAGAAAAACCAGGGCGTTCTACGTTTGTAGAATCTGCCATAAGAAGAAGTGTAGGCGCATTTTTCTTAATGTCATCAAACTCGTCCTCCTCTTCCATCGTTGGCACGCCGTCTACGTGGTCAAGCTTGAGGTCGCCTGTGTGGACAATGTTTCCGTACGGAGTCTCAATGATTATACCCATAGCATCTGGTATGGTGTGTGTTACAGCAAAGAAACGCACTTTGAAATCACCCATAGTAACACGGTCATTTTTTTCAACAATGCGAAGATCTAGCGGAGGAAGATGCGAGAATTCTTCCTGACGCTTTCCAATCATAAGCGCAGTGAGATTGCGGGTGTAAAGCGGAGGGTTCCCAATTTTGCCCATAAGGTAGGGGATACCTCCAGTGTGGTCGAGGTGTCCGTGCGTAATCATTACCGACTTCACTTTATGTTTGCGGTCCTCAAGATACTTTGTATTAGCTAAAATATAATCTACACCAGGAGTATTTTCCTCACGAAATTGTAAACCAGCATCAATGATAACAATTGAGTCTTTATACTCAACCATTGTCATATTTCGTCCGATTTCCTCTACGCCACCGAGCGCGATAACACGAATGTCTCCATCTTTGAGTGGTGGAATAATTGAATTCTCTCCATCTTTTGAAGGATACGGAGCCATCATACGACGAGCGTCCGCCTTTTCGCGACCTGTCGAGTGTTTGATGCGAGTTGATGTGCGTTCTGCCATAGGCCCACGTGAACCACGGAAACCCCCTTGCGTTTTCGCTCCGCTATGTGTTCGTGGAGCACCGGATGTAGCGGACGCTCCGCCGTGTGTTCCTTGTGGACGCGATGCGCCACCGCGCGAGTAGCCACGAGCTGCAGAGCGGTTCACAGCGCTTCTTGGTCCACGCGCACTACTGTCCTTGCGTGGGAAACGGCGCGCGCTGTATCCACCTTTGTTTTCCCTGCCAATGTTGCTGTCATCTATTTTTTTAGGTTGTTCATCTGTCATTTTATTTTGTTGCTTATTAAATCTTATAATTTAGTGAAATTTCTGATTTTTAATTTCAAATTTCTAAACAAATCCCAATTTCAGAATCTTGAAAATTAGGAATTATTTAAAAAATTTAAATTTTATATATTGAATTCATTTTACAAATATCTTCCACACGTTATCGGTGTTGATGTACCATTCATAAATATTTAAAAAACGTTCTGCGGGTGCAGTAATTGTGCCAATAGAAAATCCTTGAACCTCTTTTGGCACTACATATAAAAATTCTGGCGCATACATAAAAATTGCGGGCATGTCTTTTGAAATCTCGTCATTAAAAGAGCTGTATAATTTTTTGCGTTTCTCGGCGCTGGTTTCGGCGCGAGCATCATCTAAGATTTTATCCACCTTAGTATTCACATACGAAGCAACATTGAGGCCTGGGTCCAGTCGCTGACTTGAGTGCCAGAAAGGATACGGGTCACCGCCCTGTCCGAGCACTTGCCCAAAGAAAAGCGCCTCAAACTTTCGTGGTCGTACGATGGTTTCTTTCAAATCGCCAGTGGCAAAGATATGCACGTTGACCTCAACCCCAAGTTCCCCCCACGAGGATTTGAGTTCGTTTGCGACAGTCTTCAGTTCGATCGCTTCTGATGTGGCAAGGTCAAAACGAATTGTTTGCGTTTCATTTTTTATTTTTTTTGTCCACGAGTTAGTGGTGGATGCAAACTTCCATGAAGCTTTTTCGAGAATTTCGCGCGCAGACACCAAATTCTCTTCATGAGTTTTCTCTGTATTCGCAACTTTGTACCCGACAGTCCCAGGAGGAAGAGGGGAATCGAGTAGGACTCCGTATCCTGAAAGAACGCTATCTACAATCCTTTTTTTATCAACGGCTAGAGTAAGCGCTTTGCGCACAGATGGGTCTGCAAAGATTGTTTGTTCAGTTTGATTAAAGAAAACCGCAAGCACGCGCGGGAGCGGTGTGCGTTCTATATTGTAACCAAGCGCATCAAGTTTCTTTGCGCTTTCAGGCGAGATAGAATTTATTGCTCCGATAGATCCAGCCTTTACAGCTTGCACAAGAGCCTCTTCGCTTTTGAAAAAAACAAATTTTACGGTGTTTATGTGCGGTTTACCTAAAGCAAAATTACTGAATGATTTTAAAGTGTACGAAACAGGAAGCTCGTCACCGTCTTTTATGACCGTTTCAATCTTGTTAAATTTGTAAGGGCCAGAACCAATAGGCTCTCGGTTGTATTTGTTTGTGTCAAAACGATTGTAGTCAATCGTTTTCCAGATGTGCTCAGGAAGAATCCCCATCGTTGTGTTTTCAATAAATGGCGCGTAAGGTTTTTTTAAAGTAAAACGCACAGTCAAATCGTCCACTAACAACACATCCACACCATCCCATGACGCTCGTTTTGGGCTCTTTATGCGACCGTCTTGGGCGGTTTTTACGGTAAATACAACATCATTCGCAGTAATCTTTTTTCCGTCGTGCCAAATAAGATTATCCTTCAGTATAAATGTATATACAAGTCCGTTTGATGAAACATCGTATCTTTCTGCAAGATCAGGGATGAACCCGCTTTTACCATCTGCTCGAAGAAGTCCAGAGTAAATAAGCGCTGATAAGTCGCGGTCTGCCTCGGTGCCAACCTCGGATGTGGCGAGAAGAGGATTGATGTGCGCCGGCGTGTTCAGAACTCCTTCTACAATGGTGCCACCATCCGCCGGAACTTTTACAGTAAATGAATAGTTTACTCCTGCTAACAGAACAATTGCAGTGCCTACAAGAACCCCAATTGCTGTAAAAAAGATTTGGTTTTCACGATGCGAAAATCCTTTGAGAGCAAGAGCAAAACGCCCTTCAAGCGGAAAGGAGAAACGAGAATTCATTTTTTGAGAAAAATCTGAAAGAAATTGCTTCACAACAAAATATTGAATGTACTGTATGGCTATATTGCCTAGGCGCGGATAATGAGCATTGCGAACGCTGAAAGAGCGAACAAAATTGCAACGACAATTGAGGTGTAAAAAAGCACCTTCTCCATCCCTCTTCGCGTGTAACGAATTGAATCGTCACCACCGCCAAACGCACCACCAACTCCTGCCCCAGTTTGCTGGAGGAGAATCGCCGCAGCGAGAATGATAGAGAGGATAATCTGCAACCAAGGCAGAACCGTAACCAGAAATTCCATAGATTTAAATATAGCAGAAAATAATAATTTTTGCAACGATAGCGAGAAAAAGAAAAAGGGCAAGCGTAACCGCTTGCCCTTTCTTATGTCAACGGGGTCAATTAGTCCTCATTCAAATTTTTTAGTTTGTGTATGCGTGTCTTTGCGCGCATTTTTTAGCGACATATCTCGTGGTTCTGATGGACCACATATGTTTGGCCCGTCCTTTTTAGCTATTTTAGGTGTTTGCGCGCCGGTCATTTCATTGGTTACTGCGCAATTACCTTTCATATGTAGCGGTCTGTGGCATATCGGGCAATAACCATTTTGTTTGTCTAGTGAGACATGCGTAATCCCAGGTTTTTTGGAACAGGTGGTTTTGTAGCGAGTTACAACGCAAAGATAGGTCATTATTCCTCCCAGTTGTTTAGGTTATTTAATGGTGCAACTTTCCGACATTGATACTACAACAATCTTCTGTATTTTGAAAGAAGGCAAGATGAAGACAAGATGGGAATAGTAATTTGTATTTTTGGTTGAATTCTATGCTATAATATGGCAATCAGATTAATAGTTTAAATATATAACATGACACCAACATACATTATTTTAGGGGTTCTGGCAGTTATCATTTTGTGGGCTATTTTTGCTTACAACAGTTTTGTTAGTTTGGTAAATCGCACCAAGGAGGCATGGGCAGATATCGACGTTCAGCTCAAGCGCCGCTATGACCTTATCCCCAACCTTATAGAAACAGTAAAGGGATATGCAAAGCACGAAAGCGGAGTTTTTGAAGCAGTCACAGAGGCGCGTGCAAAGGCAACACAGGTACATATTGACCCAAGTAATATCACCGCTGAACAAATTGTAGCAATGTCCGGAGCAGAAGCATCTCTCGGTCAGTCACTCGGTAAACTTCTTGCAGTAGCAGAGGCGTACCCAGATCTAAAAGCAAACCAAAACTTCCTTTCACTTCAGGCAGAACTTGCAGATACTGAAAACAAGATCCAAGCATCACGCCGCTTCTACAACGGCAACGTGCGTGACCTCAACATCGCCATCGAATCATTCCCAGGAAATATGATTGCTGGAATGTTTAAGTTTATTAAACAAGAATTCTTCGAGCTCGACAACGAGGCTGCTCGTGAGCCAGTAGCAGTCAAGTTCTAAATACTAACTAATAAAATAAAATGCTATTTGGATTATTCAGCAGGGGAGACATTGTCATTACGCCAGAACAATATAATTATCACCCAGGAGAGACAATACGTGGAACGGTTTCTTTGAAATTGAAAAAGCCAACACAGGCAAATAAATTTTCTATTTCGCTAAAGGGCGAGAAGATATCAACAACATGGCGTACTGACTCTAAAGGGAGCAGCTATCAATCACAAGATAAAGTCACAATATATCAGTTCGAGCTTCCTTTGGATGGGCAAAAGGAGTACGCTGAGGCACAGTATCCTTTTGAGATAATCATTCCCGTAAATGTTTTACCACAAACACAAGGTCAAAGCATTCTTGCTAAGGCAAGTATTGGCGGAGTAAATATTGGTGGCATGCTCGATAGTCTTGCCGGTACAGGTATTGGGATAGGTATTCCTAATGCACGCATAGACTGGACACTCAATGCAACCTTGGATATTTCTGGGACAATAGACATGAGAAAACATGTTCAAATAAATATTGGGTAGCATTTAAAAATGGTACGCATTGACTCCCTTACCTCACTATGCGACAATATAATCGTTCTTAATTAACAGAGCATAAGTACAGAGCTTAATATAAATATGATGAATTATTATTTAGGTGTTTTGAAAAAGTACGCAGTGTTTAGCGGGAGAGCTACACGATCAGAGTATTGGTATTTTACGTTGTTTAACGTACTTATTACTGTTGCAATTAGTTTCCTCGACCTTTTTGGTGTTTCGGAGATTGTAGTCTTTGTCGTCGCTTTGCTTTATGCTTTAGCACTGTATATTCCTAGTCTAGCAGTGACAGTAAGAAGATTCCATGATACTAATCACAGTGGGTGGTGGCTCCTCATTATATTAGTTCCACTTGTTGGCTTTATTGTATGGATTGTCTTTTTAGTGATGGATAGTGATCCTACTGATAATCAGTATGGCCAGAATCCAAAAGGAACAGTAATTGGCCTAGAGGGGCACTTGTGCTAAAAGATTCTATAACAATCAAAAAACACGCTTTGCGCGTGTTTTTTGATTAGGCATGGTAAGATAAAAAATATTAGCGATATGGCAACCCTTTACACCCAGCAAGATAAAAATGTGCGCAAGACGTGGCTTTTGATGACGATCTTCAGGGTTGGTCTATCTAACTAATCGCACACTCAAAGGTGGCCCCTCTAAAAACATGAACCCAGATATCTTTAAGGAAAAAAGGAGGGTACTCATACGCGACTTTAAAATAGCGGGTGCCTTGTTAATATTGGGTCAAGGATTGCTTGTTCGCGGTAATTGGCACAACCTTCAGTATGTTATACAAGTACTCACATTTCTGGGGACAGGAGTGATGTTAGTTTCTTTGTTAAATTTTGCATATTTTTTGGTAGTAAGTAAAAAAAATACATTGCCAGCAGTGAGCCCCGATTCTGCTCAGGGGAACGATATCCCAGGAATGCGCACCCCTTTCAAAATCGCAGCATGGATCCTTTTTTCTTTGGTGATCTTGGCGCTATTTGGTATGATGGGGTCCCTTATTTCTTCGAATTTTTAAATATTTTATGGCAACCCTATACACCCACCAAGATAAAAATGTGTGCAAAACATGGCTTGCACAGGTCAGCGTATGTGGTATAGTTTCGGTATGACAAATACATATCCAATTATTATTGAAAAGACAGAGGATGGATATTATGCTGAGTGCCCGTTCATCCAGGGGGTTTATGCGCAAGGTGACACAGAAGAGAATGTGCGTGAAAATCTAAAAGATGTTTTAAAAATGACACTTGATGACATTAAGTCTCGTGGAGAGCGTGTTGATTTAAGAGACTCCGTTTCTCTCACAATATCGTCTCTGACTCTTTCTTCCTAGCACATGCCTAAATCTCCAAGACTAAGTGCGAAGGAGGCCGTCGACCTCATTGAGGGTAAAGGTTTTGTGTTTGGAAGGCAAGCAGGTAGCCACGCGCAGTATTACCGTGAAGGTATAAGGATTACTTTACCGATTCACGGCAGTGCAATTTTGCATCCTAAAATAGTAAAGCAAATCTACCTTGCTATAGAAAGTTTTGGAAAGAACTAATAATTGTTATTCAAAATTCAAAATGACTTTATATACCCACCAAGATAAAAATGTACGAAAGACTTGGTTTTTAATGACCATTTTTTTCGTGGTGGTTATCGGTATCGCGTGGTTGTTTAGTTATATTCAAAATAATCCAACGATACTTTATTTCGGTGTCATTTTCAGTGTCGGCATGAACATCTGGAGTTATTGGTATTCGGATTCACTGGTGATTAAAATGTCAGGGGCAAAACCTGCCAAGCGTGAGGAGTATTTTGATTTGTGGAATGCTGTTGAAAATCTCTCAATCACCGCAGGGCTTCCGATGCCAAAGGTGTATGTCATTGATGACCCATCCCCAAACGCATTCGCAACAGGGCGCGACAAGGATCATGCGGCAGTCGCGGCAACAACAGGGCTTCTCGCGATTTTAAACAAAACTGAACTTGAAGGAGTAATAGCGCACGAGCTTTCGCATATAGGAAACAGGGATACTTTGATTGGTACTGTGGTTGTAGTACTTGTTGGTTTTATTGCAATTATTTCCGACATTTTTTTAAGAATGTCATTCTATGGTGGTAATAATAATAATCGTGATGGTCGTCTTGGGTTGATACTTATGATAATTGGGATAGTATTCGCAATCCTAACCCCAATCGTTGCTCAACTTATCAAACTTGCTATTTCTCGCAAACGTGAATTTCTCGCGGATGCATCTGGCGCGCTCCTTACACGCTACCCAGAAGGGCTCGCATCTGCTCTAGAAAAAATATCCGCATATCCAACAGGACTTCAGCGAGTGAGCACCGCCACAGCTCATCTGTATATATCAAACCCGCTCAAAAACGGTAAGGCAGTCTCGTTTATGAGTAAACTTTTTGCCACACACCCGGAAGCATCTGAACGTATCGCGGTTCTCCGAGGAATGGAACGATAGTTGAGTCGCTTTTATTTGCAACAGGTGTATAATGTCAAATATGACAGGTCAAAAGAAAATTATTCTCGTAGTTGAAGATGAGGAGCCACTTCAGATGGTGCTAAGAGATGTGCTTACCGTAGAAGGGTATAAAATCATTGAAGCAAAAAATGGAATAGAAGGTTTAGAGATGTCTCTTAAAGAGCACCCAGATTTGATTTTACTTGACATTCTTATGCCAAAAATGGATGGGCTTGAGATGTTAAAAAAACTCCGCGAAGACGACTGGGGAAGAAAAGTGCCCGTAATTGTTCTTACCAACTTGAGTGACAATGAGGATGTGTCGAAGGCAGTAGAAGAAGATGTGTTTGAATACTTTGTAAAAACAGATATTAGAATTGATGAAGTAATTACGCGAATTCGGGAAAAGATAGGGAGGTAGCAATTAAAACGAAAGGCGTAGCCCTCCGGGCTACGCCTTTCGTTTTAATGCGGAGGATGAGGGATTTGAACCCTCGAACGAGTTGCCCCGTTGCCACCTTTCCAAGGTGGTGCACTAGACCGCTATGCGAATCCTCCCGATTTGTATGATTGTTATACGATTGACTATAAATCGTGGTGCCTTAATTTATAATAAATTAAGTGTATGGGTACTTTACCAAAAAGAAAACCATGTAGCAAAAATAACTGATTTTAAACCAATTATTTTTGTTGCCATGATTAGTGCCCCTTACTTCGTGCGTCTATCCTATCAAGACTTGGGTCAGATATATCTGCGGGCTCAACAAACTCTTTTTGTTCACGAGTTAGTTTCCCAGATTTAAAGTCGTCATCAACGTCTTTCATTATTTCGTCAAGGTCAACACTTTTAAATGCTTCGTGTTTACCCGTATCATTGTTTTGCGGTGAGAATTTTTCCATATATGTATATTGTATCAGGTGTAAATACTAACTTCTATTGCAATTTATATTATACCAAATTATCACAATGAGGTCAATCCTTGCAAGCCGACTCAGACCACAGACCTTCTTGTGAATTACGCGCGCTCATCTCGGCATCTTTAAACTCTTTTTGGTACTTGTATACTCGACGATAAGTGTATTCGTGCCCATAACCTAGAGATATAAGTTCTTTGTTTATCAAAGTATCTCCAAGAAATACATAACGTAGAAGTCGTCCATATTTATCGCGGTCATCCTGCGAAGCATCAGACTCTAGGCGAACAACTTGGTTTACAAGTATTGACCTTGTGAATTCGCTTGCTTCCTCGCCGAAGCACTGCACTGACCCTCGCGGGTCAACAGTTTCTGGTGTGTCTACACCTATTAGACGTATTTTTTCTTGTGCACCATTTACGAGAACTATAATAGTGTCGCCATCTATTACGCGGATCACGATAGGCAGAGTAGGATTTGATAGTGAGGCTAGCTGTTTGACAGCCCCGCTTCTTACGAGGTCCGACCTCGTAAGAAGCGGGGCTGTATCATCGTCAATCATGCTTAAAAACCCATCCTGCACCGCAAGCGCTAAAAATACCACAATAAGTCCAGTGATTAGCCACTTTTGCATATCATTTAGTATACCCCCACACCTACTTTTTGCATATTTATATGAGCGGTAAAAATACAATGTTCTGGCACAAAAAGTAGGTGTGGGGGTATACAGGAACCTATCTCTTGCCCCTACACCTATCCCTGCATCGCATTTGTTCTGCCGATATGACTAATGTTGAATGTTGAAGTTGTTTTGAAAATATATATTTTGGTACGCAGAAAAATAGGGCAAAAGCAGAATAATGCAGTGATAGGTGTAGGGGCTTGCAAAAAGCTGGCTCATCTGGTAAAGTTCATCCATTATGAAGAAAGAAATTCACCCAACATATCATCAGGAATCAGCAGTTACCTGCTCATGTGGCGAAAAATTCGTCGTTGGTTCAACGATGCCAAAAATTGACGTAGAAATCTGCAGTTCATGCCACCCGTTCTTTACAGGTGAGGAAAAAGTCCTTGATCAAGGTGGACGCGTAGAGCGTTTCAAGAAGCGCGTAGCTGCTACGGCTCCCACAAAGAAGAAGTAACGAAGTTAAGCTCACACAGAATCTATTTCTGTGTGAGCTTTTCTATTGCATGCTAAAATACTTTTATGGACATTGAAACATTCAAATCAAATCAAAAAACAAAATATCTCGCAGATGAGTACGAGCGTCTTTTGACTGCTGAGGCGGAGGTGGAGGGAATGATATCGGCAGACGGAGAATTCGCCGAGATGGGCGCGAGTGAGCTCGCAACTCTTCGTTCGCAGATTGATGCACTTGAAAAACAGATGACAGAGATTATTGATGGTGATAAGGAGGAGGAGGTTAGGCCAAAGGAGATTATTTTAGAAGTGCGTGCTGGTGCGGGGGGAGAAGAGGCGGCAATTTTTGCACAGGATCTCGCGATGATGTACGAACGCTTTGCTGAAAAAAAAGGATGGGAATTTAAAAAGCTTGATGAGCATCAGAGTGAAATGGGTGGCTACAAAGAAGCATCGTTTGAAATAAAAAGCAAAGATGCATACGACATGCTCCGCTGGGAGACTGGCGTGCACCGTGTACAGCGCATTCCCGCAACAGAAAAAATGGGACGTGTGCATACTTCCACTGCTTCAGTAGTGGTGCTTCCTATTTATCCAGTAACAACTTTCACTATTAATCCTGCAGACCTCGAGATGGAGTTCTCTCGCTCTGGTGGTGCGGGTGGCCAGAACGTGAACAAAGTGGAAACTGCCGTGCGTATCATTCACAAACCAACAGGCCTCGCGGTGCGTTGCACAAGCGAGCGAAGCCAAGTAAAGAACCGCGAGAAGGCAATGTCGATGCTTATGGCGCGACTCGAGGACATTGATCGCGCAAAAAAGGAGAGTGATGTGTCCGCAGACCGCAAAGGTCAGATTGGTACCGGCGACCGCTCGGAGAAAATCCGCACCTACAACATTCTTCAAGACCGCATCACCGACCACCGCATCAAACAGTCGTGGAGCAATATTGAAAAGATTTTCCTCGGCAATATTGAGCCAATCCTAGAAGCCTGTGCAAAGGGGACAGTGGGCGATGCGCAGGAAGGTGAATAATCTACTTGGACGTCGGGTTTCCAAATGGTACAATAGAAGGCACATGAGAAATATTTCTTTTGCAAATGGTGAGTTCTATCACGTGTACAATCGTGGGACAGACAAGCGAACCGTTTTTTCTGATGAAAGTGATGTTGACCGTTTTATGCAGAGTATGGAGGAGTTCAATACTGTTGAACCAATAGGAAGTATTTTTGAAAATTCATTTAAAAAGCAAAAACCTGGAAACCCGACGTCGAAGTCGAAATCTGAAAAAGTAAAAGAGAAAAGACTTGTTAACTTTGTTGCATATTGTCTTAACCCAAATCATTATCATTTTATATTAGAGCAACTTGTTGATGACGGAGTGAGTATGTTTATGAAAAGACTTGGTGGAGGATATACAAAATATTTTAACGAAAAGCATAAGCGGTCAGGAGTTTTGTTTCAAGGGAAGTACAAAGCTGTTCATATAGATTCAAATGAATACTTACTTCATTCAAGTGCTTATGTGAACTTAAACGACCGTGTCCACCAACTTGGAAACCCGACGTCCAAGTTGGTAAAGAGCAGAACGAGCTGGGGAGAATACATAGGAGAAGCAGAAAGTAATTTTTGTAATAAAGATATTATTTTGGAGCAGTACAAAAATATTCGTGAATATAAAAAGTTCGCGCTCTCAACCTTGAATGATATTTTAAATAGAAGGGCTGCTAGTCGAGACAATACCGATATCTTTGCAGAGGAATTGTAGGTACTTGGATGTCCGGTTTCCAAGTGTCGGCAACATTGAGCCCATCTTGGAAGCCTGCGCAAAGGGTACCGTGGGAGATGCGGAGGATGGAGAGTAAAAAGTTGTTAATAAAAAAATAATAGTGCTATGATACAAAAGTCGATTGGTTAGCAACCGACTTTGTTCTTTCTCAAAACTTAAAAAGGAGTAGAAAATGAAGAAGTTACTCATGGTCGTTTTGTTGTGCGTTGCTAATTTTGGACAAACAGCAATAGCTGGTACTAAACCGATTGCAAACATGCCAGACTACAATGGCACTTACTATGGGACACCTGCTACAGGAGGTGATTGCGATAGTGCTACGGCAAACTGCGACAGCACTGCTGGTCGCAAAATGTTTACAACGTTATATCGCGATAACTACAATCGTACATCTGGTTGTGCAGGGGAACGATGCGGTAAACATCCGGGTGTGGACATAGCAGTTGTAAGTGGAACACCCGTGCTCGCTGCGCTATCTGGAACCGTGGTGCGTCGCGATACTTGCGACTCTACATGGGGAGGGCTCGTTGTGATCGAAGTTAATAGTCCTTATGTAGCAGGAGAGAAGGCCTATCTTGGATATGCTCATCTCCGTAGCGTATCAGCGCCAGCCGTTGGGGCTCCTGTCGCTGAGGGGTTAACCATTGGCGAATCTGGTGGTGCGCTTTCGGATCCATGTCACGGCACTAGCACAGGCTCGCACCTGCACTTCCAAGTAGATAAACCGCATGCGGACCCATACCCATGGTATCCTACAGGTCGCGTAGAAGATTCAGATGACATCGCTATTCCTGAAGTACCGCAATACACCCACAATCCTCTCCCGTTCGTTCTCGGCTATGCATATTTCTATACATTTGCTGAAAACAACAACAAGGAATTGTGGGGCGCAATGTTTGTGAATGCTTATAATGCTACGAATAGCGACCTATGGATAGACAGCAGTTCTGTGAATCCATATGTCGGTCGTGGTAGTTTCTTTGGAGATGTGGCGTGCGGTGAAACTGCAGTTTGTAGCCGCGAGATTACGCTTAATGCCGACGTATTCAAGCACTTAGTGCTCGCTCTCGACTTTAGATGTGTTACGAACCCAGTGGTAATTTGGTATCGCAAGCCGGACAATGCGTGGCATAATGGTACATTCAATTATGACTCCGCAAGAGTGTACAATCTCGGCATGTCAGGGCTGGCGGACTGGAACGGCATTATTACTGATTTGATGATTCAACCATCGCAAGGATGCACGGCAAGTCCGGGACCAGAAGAGTACTTTATCAAGCAGATGTATTTGGTGCCGTAGATTAATGAGGCTTAAGGGATGATGCACAACATCATCCCTTTTTCTTTGTATTTTTAGTGGATTAACTGTACAATGTTTTGTAATATGAATAAAAAAACAATAATAATTGCAATATTTACTATCGTTAGTGGTGTAACATTGTGGAGTATTTTTATGGGTGGCAGGCTCGCTGATAGGGGCAACCCTATCTCGCAACAGCAAAAGAAAGAGATTGTTGATAATAAAATAGGGGAATGGAAAATGTATCAGAATAAAGAGTTCGGCATCTCTTTTCAGTATCCCGATATTTTCAAAAGAGTTAATATTCAAGTAGTGAATGGCGATACGGGTCGCAGATTAACTGGTGTGCTTGAATTTGCTCAAAACCACTGGATTTCCTTTGGTGGTGTTACAAAGGATTTTACCAAATCTAGGGGGGGAAGTCTTGTAGATACTTATGGATATGAAAAAGTTGGTGATGCGTATCTTGTTAAGTTTGTATGGGGAGATGACCGTGTTGTGCCGAGTGAGTTCTGGTCGGTGAATAAAGGTGGTGATAAAGCTATAGTTGTACGAAATACGGAAATTGGGCAAGTTCTTTCCAATAAAAGTGTCGCTGTTTTTGTGAATATCCCAAACTCACTTTTCCCTGGCATAGTTTTTGAAATCCACCCACTGCTTTCCAATGAATCAGTAGACGAAAAAGAGATAGAGATATTGCGTCAAATTGTTTCCTCTATTACTTTTAGCAGATAACATTTGTATTATTACGACACATCAGTAGTCGTGTTTAACAAATGAGGTGACTAGTCTTGTCCCACTAAAACGATTGTATTTTTAGTACTTCTTTAGTATTATTGTTTTCGGATTTGTCACTATAATTATTAGGAGGGAAAAATGTTCTTAAAATTTATTTTCGTATGCATTACTGTTATTTTTGTCACTGTCATATGTATGAATTCGCACTTCGTTGGTGATACTCTTTCATTATCCTTAAAAAAAGAGGTGGCTAAAGTTGTTCAATGTGCGGAGTGTTCGATTACAGAAGAGGCGAAAGGGAGTTATATAGTTACAAGTACGGGCGGGAATTACTTGTCGTCCGCAGTTCCTTCTGATGGTAATAAAGAAACAGAGGATAGAATTTTGCTACACGAGAGAGCAAACGCCGAGGATTTGCTTAATCTTCAAAATTCGATCAATAATCTAAGTCATAATGCTGTTATCTTGGTTCAGGATATTGGAATAGCTACAACCCCACAGAAGGAAGTTTTTACAGAAGGAAACAGCTCAATCTTAATTTCCCCGTTCGCAAAAGAAGCCCGTTAAGGGCTTCTTTTTATAATTCATGCCACGAATGTTCCACAATCTCTTGCATTTTGGGCTGTCGTCTGGTAATATAACGGCTTGTAAACAGGCGACGAGAAGATAAGGCCATGAGTGTCTTCTTGAGCTTTTTAAATAATTAAAACCTGGCTAACCTAACAATTTATGACAAAAACAGCAGAGAATCACGGACTAATAACCGAAATGTTCGCCGCAGGGGCGCATTTCGGCTATTCACGTTCACGCCGTCACCCATCAGCAAAGGCTTTTATTTTCGGTACCAAAAATGGTATTGAAATTATGGATCTTGAAAAGACAAGTGTTCTGCTTGAAAACGCAAAGACATTTATAAAAACCCTCGCAAAAGGTGGTAAGCAAATTCTTTTTGTTGGGACTAAGAGCGAGTCAAAGAAGGTAGTTGAGGATGAAGCGACATCCATTGATATGCCATTCGTTGTGGAGCGTTGGGTAGGAGGTGTTCTCACAAATTTCCCAGAGATCAAAAAACGCGTTGCGTTACTTGAGGACCTTCGCTCTAAAAAAGAAAAAGGCGAGCTCTCTATGTATACAAAGAAAGAACGCTCGCTTATTGATAAGGACATTGAGCGTCTTGAGAGAAACTTTGCAGGTATCGTTTCAATGAAGGATGTACCTGCGGCAATGTTTGTCGTAGACCCACGCAAGGAGTCAATCGCTATCAAGGAAGCTCAGCACCTCGGTATTCCTGTTGTTGCTCTTGCAAGCTCTGATTGTGATATTAAGGAAATTAATTTTCCAATTCCTGGCAATGACTCGTCAGTTTCAAGTGTAAGCTTTTTCGTTTCTCAAATCGCACAGGCGTTCAAAGACGGTCGGAATAGTCAGCAGTCAGCAGTCAGCAGTCTTTAGTTTTTTTGCTATTGACTATAAACTAATAACTATTAACTATCCCAATGATTACAACAGAACAAATTAAGGAGTTACGCGAATTAACAGGAATTTCTGTGATGCAATGCAAAAAGGCTCTTGAGGAGGCAAATGGTGACAAAGAAAAAGCCCTCTTAATACTTCGCAAGAAAAGCAGTTCAATTGCTGAAAAGAAAGGCGACCGCGAGCTTGGCGCAGGGGTAGTTGAGTCGTATATTCATAGTAATAAAAATGTTGGCGCGATGGTTGAGCTTTCTTGTGAGACTGACTTCGTTGCGCGTAATGAGGAATTTATCGCTATGGCTCGCGATATAGCAATGCACATTACGGCTACTAATCCACAATATCTTGACGAAACAGAGATTACAGAAGACGTACGCGAGAAGGTGATTGATATATTTAAAAAGGAGGTTCTAGAATCTGGCAAGCCAGCGGACATTCAGGCAAAGATGATGGAAGGAAAGCTTGTTGGGTATTTTGGAGAGCGCACACTTCTTGCTCAAGCGTTTGTAAAAAATCCGGATATTACTATTAAACAATTAATTGATGGGGGGGTTCAGAAATTTGGTGAAAAGATCGCCGTTGCTCGCTTTTCGCGTTTCGCTGTAGCAAAGTAGCGAACACAAGCAGAGCTTGTGTCCAACAATTGACAATCGCTTCGCTAACAATTAACATTTGACATGATGCATGAGTGCTTTGGTTCCCCGTCAATTGTCACTTGTCCAAAATGTCCCAACTGTCCATATGCTTGTAATCATTACATTATTTTATCTCTCCCTCGCAACCATAATCGGAATGGTTTCGTGGAAGCTAATTACTTTGCGTAATCTAAAGCTTTCGCTTGTAGAGGGTGTTGAGAAAGAACTCCACGGCAAGCTTTACGACACAATTCACCATGTGTGGTATGTGTTTCGTGTGGTAGTCCTTGCGCGTATCCGCAAGTTTGCCCTCGCAGCTTTTTATACGACCGCTCATGAGATTCTTCACTTCACCGAACTTGTTGGTCAAAGAATAAAGGAGCGCCACAGTAAATGGTTTGATATGGTGAAAGGGAAGGGGGTAATCAGAAAGAAGGGTTCCGTTTCCTTTTTTCTTCGAGATGTGGCAGAATACAAGAAACAATTGACGAAGAACAATTGACAATTGACAAAAAATGAGGGAATTTTTCACAAAGTAAAAAATTCCCTCGTCAAATGTTAAAAGTTAATTGTCACATGTTTTAATATTGCCATCTTAGCTCAGTTGGTAGAGCAACGCACTTGTAATGCGTAGGTCCCCGGTTCAAATCCGGGAGATGGCTCCAAATAAAAATCCGCTTCGGCGGTTTTTTGTTTTTGAGTTTTTTCGTGTAAACCCCAACACTTACTTTTGCATTATTGCCATTTTTTTTAATTTCTAACTTAAAAGGCCAGTTATGTAAGACTAGACCAGATTTTTTACCAATTTTGGAATGGCGGCAAAAATTATGCAAAAAGTAGGTGTTGAGGTAAACTAAAGGGATTATGGAAGAAAAACTTGGTCATATCCACCCCCTCTCACGTACTATGGATGAAATCGTGCGTATTTTTACTGAGCTCGGGTTTGAAGTTGCGCTTGGTCCCGAGATTGAAACCGAGCATTATAATTTTGACGCGCTCAATGTTCCAGAGAATCACCCTGCGCGCGATATGCAGGATACTTTCTGGTTGCGTGGCAACCAGAAAGGACAATTGACAATTGACAAAGAAACAATTGAAGGGGAATTGAATTCCAGTCACATGTCAATGGTCAATGGTCAAAAGTTCCTCTTGCGTACACACACATCACCAGTTCAGATTCGTTATATGGAAAAGAGCAAACCGCCGCTCCGCATTGTTGTGCCTGGAAAAGTATTTCGTTATGAAGCAACCGATGCAACACATGAGACGCAATTTCACCAAGTGGAAGGGCTTGTGGTTGGAGAAGATGTCACTATGGCTGAGTTCAAGGGAACGCTCGAATTTTTTTTCAAAAAACTTTTTGGAGATGATATTAAAATGCGAATGCGCCCGAGTTTCTTCCCGTTTGTGGAGCCAGGGGTAGAAATTGATGTGTCCTGTTTCCTGTGTAAAGGTGCAGGGTGCAATGTATGCAAGCGTTCTGGTTGGATAGAGGTGATGGGCGGTGGGATGGTGCACCCGAATGTTTTGCAAGCAAGCGGTATTGATCCACGCAAATACAGTGGATTTGCTTTTGGCGTCGGGGTAGACAGGCTCGTGATGCTTAAATATGGCATTGAAGATGTGCGCCTGCTTTACTCTGGTGACCTTAGGCTCGTGAATCAATTTTAGAAAAATTCACCATGAACATTTTTGCATCGTACAAAAACCTCACGCAATACGCCGATAATCTCCCAGAACCTGTGGAGCTCTCACGTATTTTTTTAGAGTACATCTGTGAAGTCGAAAGTACAGACAAAAAAAATGACGATACTATTTTTGAATTAAAGATTACCCCTGACCGAGGACACCTTTTGTCGTGGATAGGACTCGTGCGAGAGTTGGCAGTGTTCAGCGATGTTAAGCTCAAATCTTTTTCACCAAAAGTAAAAACATCTGAAATTAGGGCAGCTCTAGAGGTTGAAGTGAGAGAACCAAAAGCGTGTTTGCGATATGTTGGTAGAGTTGTGGAAGGGGTAGATGGTCGTGAATCGCCTGCGTGGCTTCGTGATGCGCTTGAATCGGTAGGGCAGAGAAGTATAAACGCGATTGTAGATGTGACAAATTTTGTAATGCTTGAGCTTGGACAACCAATGCACGCATTTGATGCCGATAAGTTAAATCGCGACGTAAATGGTGGAATTAAAATCATCGTGCGCAATACAAACGAAGCAAAAGAAAAAATTGAGACGTTGGATGGTAAAGACATCATTCTTCCGAATGAAACCCTTGTAATTGCCGACAAAATACGGCCACTAGCAATCGCTGGGGTGAAAGGAGGCGCGCATGCAGGGGTCGGAGCAAAAGTAAATACTATAGTACTGGAATCGGCAACGTTTGATTCGGCTCTCGTGCGCAAAGCGTCTGCCTCGGTAAACATCCGCACCGATTCATCTCGCCGTTTTGAGCACAACCGCGCGCCAGAAATTGCGCCGATCGCAATGGAGCGCTCAACCGAACTTCTTTTAGAAATTTTCCCAGACGCGAAAGCAGGCGAAATAGTGGATGTGTATCCGCGTAGAGCTAACCCATATCGCGTTAGTATGTCATCAAATGACGTTGCGCGTATTTTAGGAATTACTTATAGAACGGAGGACTTAATGCGGGATTTAACGAGACTTGGTTTTTCATATGAACAGATTGAAAATCCTGGTAAAAAAATCGCGCTTCGCGCGAAGGAATTAGTCGGCACTCCGTACTTTTACGGCGCTAGTGTACTATTTGACGCTCCAAATAAGTTTGACTGCTCAGGGTTCGTGGCGTACCTATATCTAGAAGCGGGAATAAAAATCCCACGAATTTCAGTTGATCAGTATGTGTTTGGAGATGACGTCTCACTAGACGCGCTCCAGGCTGGAGATTTAGTTTTCTCAGTAAATGAAGGTAGCGAGATTTATCACGAAAGTATTGAATGGATGAAAGGGACAAAAATACGAGAACAAGGAATAGACCACGTGGGCGTGTATCTTGGCGACGGAATGATAGCACACGCCTCACGCTACAATAAAATTATCGGAGAAGCAGGTGGTGTTCTTATTGAAAAACTCGCAGATAGTCCTCGTTTCAAAAATATCACAGGGGCGAGACGAATTCCTGCAATTAAAAAAGAGAGGTTTTCAGTAGTCGCACCAGCAGAACGCTTTGATATCCGTATTTCTGCAGATATCACTGAAGAGATTGCGCGTTTGATAGGGTACGAAAAAATCTCTGTTGCAAAACTTGCTCCAGATGCTTTTACACCGACCCACAATGATCTTTACGACACAATGCTTCGTGTACGCAACACTTTTGCTTCGCTTGGTTTCTCCGAGATTTTTACTTATGCATTTCGCAAAGATGGAAAAGTTGAAATCGTAAATCCTATGGCAGAGGGAGTGAATTTTCTCCGCGATAATCTCTCCGACGGGATGGCAGAAGCCCTCGTGTTTAATGCGCGCAACGCCCCTTTATTGGGCACGGATCAAATTTTAATGTTTGAAATCGGCACAGTATTTTTTTCGGCTGGAAAAGAATCTATACATATCTCTATCGGTGCAACAGTGACAAAAAATATGAAGCAGTCTAAAAAGGAGGAAATGGAGCGCATAATCCTGCACCAAGCGCACAAAGCAGTTGAAGATGTTTTTGGCGTCGAGGTTTCCTGGAGTGAGAATGGTAACGTGTGGGAGTGCCCGCTTCCTGTATGCAAAAATACCAGCGGGAAATACGAACCACTAACTCCTTCATCAGTAAATGTTCCTTATAAGAGAATTTCCGCATACCCGTTTGTGCTTCGCGATATTGCACTGTGGACACAGGACGTAACGCAAGATGAAATTATTAAGATCATTAGATCGGAAGGAACCGATTTGCTTGTGCACGATAGACTTTTCGACGTGTTTACAAAAGACTCAAAAACTTCCTACGCGTTCAATCTTGTATTCCAGTCGCCCGAGCGCACACTTTCAGACATGGAGATAAATGAAGTAATGGCAAATATTACTGCAAAACTTTCTGAAAAAGGACTTGGTGTGCGGTAATTAATTCCTCCCCCAGCTTTCACTAATTCTCGCGATAGCGAGAATTAGTGAAAGCTGGGGGAGATAAGATAAAATATATGAAAATCAACGTTCCATATTACTCTCAATATTTAGATGTTACAGACGAGTTGTGGCAACCGCGCGCGTGTGGAGTAGCATGTTTGAAAATGCTCCTTGAAGCGCTAGGAGAAGAAACGCCAACTCTGGATGAAATGATAGCGCAAGGATGCGCGATAGGTGCGCACGGTGAGTACGGGTGGAAGCACGACGGGCTTGTTGCTCTTGCGCGACAATACGGAGTAAAACTTTCTAGAAATGAATGGCGAAAATCTGAATCAAAAACCCACGATGAATTAAATGAAGAGGGAATTAATTTCCTAATTTCAGAATTACGCGCTGGTCGCGCAGTGATTGTGTCCGCAATTAAGAAGTTTCAAGAGGCAGATAAATTTCATATGGTTGTGCTCACAGGGTTTGAAGAAAAGGACGGCGTGGCGATTGGATTTTATTACCACGACTCCGATACGACACAAAAAGGTGACGGCGAAAACCTCTTTGTGCCGATGGATATTTTCCGCTCAAAATGGCGCAGGATGGCGGTATTCTAGAAAATAAAAAGAGACACAGTTGCCTGTGTCTCTGAATTGCGGGAGGAGAGGTTCTTGTTCTCCGCTTGCTGTACTTTCGCACAGGAGCCAGAATTACCCTTTTAGAAAGTCTTGAGACTTTACCTTACCGCCTTACGGTACATTATTATTTACCGAGGTCCATAAGTACCTTTTCAAAAGCAGGACTCAGTATTTGTAGAACAAACTGTATTGCCTTTTCAGGTGAGAGGCCAAGCTCTTTCGCAGTATTGCCAATTTCTCTGCGAATCTTGTCGGTGTTCATTGGCACTGACTCACTCAGTATTCTCCGTTGAACATATTTGAGTGCGATTTCGCCCATTTCTGCTTCGGTAAGAACTATTCTTATTGACATTTTAACTCTCCTTTGTATTTGTAAGCCACCATTGACTTACGATTAAAAATATAGCACGATTACTATCTAAAGTCAAGCATTTAAGCGTTAGCAAAAAGAGGGAAGTCTTGGTATAATGGACGTACAAAAAGCGCTAGCTTTTTATTTTTATGGCAAAAAAAGACGAAAAAACCGAAGGATACGGAGCAGAGGATATCGTCGTCCTTGAAGGGCTTGAGCCTGTGCGTAAGCGTCCGGGTATGTATATTGGCTCCACGGGGCCGGAGGGGCTTCACCACCTCATTTGGGAGATTTTTGACAACTCGCGCGATGAGGCGATGGGTGGTTTTGCCGATTATATTGAGGTAGCGCTTCTCCCAGGCAACCGTGTGCGTGTGGTGGACAACGGTCGCGGTATTCCAACAGACATTCACTCCAAAACAAAAGTTTCAGCTCTTGAAACAATTATGACGACACTCCACGCGGGAGGAAAGTTTGAAGGAACGAGCTATAAAGTTTCTGGAGGACTCCATGGTGTCGGCGCGTCAGTGGTAAATGCGCTCTCTGTATTTACAAAAGTAGAGGTACATCGCGACGGCGCAATTCATATGCAGGAGTACGAGCGTGGCAAAAGAAAGTCCGCGGTGAAAAAAGTTGGCACCACGAAATTTCATGGCACTATTGTTACATTTGAACCGGACGAACTTATCTTTAAGGAGATGGGTTGGAACTGGAATCAAATTATTAACCATCTTCGTCAGCAAGCGTATCTCGTAAAGGGCCTTCAGATTGTCATCATAGATGCAAGAAAATCAGAAGACAAATTGAAGCTGGATAACGAGGTGTTCCTTGCGGACTTCCAGCTTGAAGTTCCTTCAATGTCATTCTACTTTGATGGAGGTCTTGTGTCGCTTGTGCGTTTTTACAACCAGCATCAAAAACCCGTACACAAAAATATTTGTTATGTTGAAAAAGAAATGGATAGTGTGATGGTAGAAGTTGCTTTTCAGTATATTGACGACATCTCATCTCGCGAGCTCGCATTTGCAAACAACATTTACAATCAAGAAGGCGGTACTCACGTCACTGGTTTTCGTACTGCGCTCACGCGTCGGATCAATGATTACGCGAGAAAAAATAATTTTCTCAAGGAGGCTGATGAAAATTTTACAGCTGACGATGTGCGCGAGGGCCTAACATGCGCTATCTCTGTAAAGATGCGTGAGATCCAATTTGAAGGGCAAACAAAAGGGAAACTTGGCTCTGTGGAAGCGCGTGGCGCTGTTGAAAAGGTTTTTGGTGAGGCACTCGGAATGTTCCTCGAAGAGAACCCAGACGATGGCCGTGCAATTGTAAATAAGGTAATCCTCGCTTTACGCGCGCGCAAGGCCGCAAAAGCCGCAAAGGACAGCGTGCTCCGCAAAGGCGCGCTCGAGGGGCTCACTCTCCCGGGCAAGCTCGCAGACTGCACGACCAACAAGGCAGAGGACTCGGAGCTATTTATCGTAGAGGGAGATTCTGCAGGCGGTTCATCAAAGCAAGGGCGTGATAGAAAGACGCAAGCGATTCTGCCACTAAAGGGTAAGATTTTGAACGTAGAGCGCGCGCGTTTGGACCGTATGCTTGAGTCAAACGAAATCAAATCGCTCGTTATTGCTCTCGGTGTTGGTATTGGCGACGTGTTTGATATGTCGAAACTTCGCTATCATAAAATTATCATAGCAACAGATGCAGACGTTGACGGCGCTCATATTCGCGCTCTTCTACTTACTCTTTTTTACCGATACTTTAAACAGGTCATTGAAGGGGGATACATCTATATCGCTCAACCGCCACTTTATAAGATTAAGCGTGGAAAAGAAATTAGCTATGCATACAGCGAAGAAGAGAAAATTGCGTTCCTTGGAAAGGATGTAAGTTTACTCGAAGTCGTAGATGAAGGAGAGACGCAGAACGATGCGGACGAGACGCGGACTGACGCGGAAGGAGAGGAGGAAATAGAAACAGGCGGAAAAAAGAAAACTCCGAAGATTTCTCTACAGAGATACAAAGGTCTCGGAGAAATGAACCCAGAGGAGCTGTGGGAAACAACGATGGATCCAAAGTCTCGTATTTTGAAACAAGTTACCATTGATGACGCCGTAGATGCAGACAAGACATTTGATGTTTTAATGGGTGAAGACGTTTCAGCGCGCAAGTCTTTTATTCAGTCTAACGCAAAGATGGCAAATATTGATGCGTAAAGACCGCTCGCTAAATTCTTTTTCTATGCCCCCAGGATGACTTTGCTAAGTCAGGTATGACTTTTTTGAAGCTTAAAAAAGTCTGAAGTTTTCGCGCCGTCGCGCTCAAAACCCCCTAAAAACCAATTTAGCTCGCTCTGAGGTTGGAATGCAAATACGGGGGAAACTACTGATATTAGCCATTGTTGTCATTTTTGACTTATAATCATATACTGGATACATGATTAAAAAATACATTCTAGCTATTATTGCAATCGCTCTCGCAATCTGGATTGGTTTTTTCTTTGGGAAAAAGTCAGCAGTTGCGCCAGAGGCGCCTGTAAATGATGTTGCTGTCAGTATTGCAAAATAACTGTCACGGGTGATACAATCAAGTCATTAGTAATTAATTTTTTTAAATATGAAAATAGCAGGTATTGTATTGGTATGGGTTGGTGTTGTAGCTTTTTTGAAAGGTCTTGGGATTATCCGCATCGTTGACTGGAGCATTATTTGGCCAGTCCTTCTCATCGTAATAGGTCTTTCATTAAAATACGTGAACCATTCAATGGTTTGCGCTATTGGTGGAAAGTGTAACTCGTGCGGCAAGGGAGACTCTCATAAATGTGAGGGAGCGAATTGTGGTATGTGCAAGAAGTAAAGTAAAAGAAAAAAGAGCGACATTCTATGATGTCGCTCTTTTTTCTTTACCAGATTTCTTTTGTATCAATCTCGCGTTTCGCGATTGCCAAAAATTCAGCAATAGGTAAAGCGTCTAAATGTCCGCCATCGCGACGCTCTGCAGTTACAGTACCCTCTTCAGCCTCTTTTTCGCCGAGGACAAGAATGTACGGAACTTTTTCTGTTTTTGCCACTCGTATACGCTTACCAAGTGATTCATTGGAATCATCAAGCTCTACACGGATACCAGCGCCCACAAGCTCCCCCCGAACTTTCTCAGCATAGTCCACGAACTTTTCGCTAATAGGAAGAATTTTTACCTGCACTGGTGAAAGCCACAGTGGGAAGGCACCAGCAGTATGTTCTATAAGCGTAGACATAAAGCGTTCGATAGAACCCATGATTGCGCAGTGAACCATCACCACCTGCTCTTTTTCTCCCTTCTCGTTCATACACACAAGATCAAAACTAGCTGGTTGGTTGAAGTCGAGCTGAATAGTTGCAACCTGAAGTGTGCGACCGATAGAGTCTTTCGTAATGAAATCAATCTTCGGGCCATACATTGCGGCTTCTCCTTTTCCGTCGATATAGTTTTCAATACCGCGTTTTTTTAGAAGGCCATCAATTGCTGATTCAGCCTTATCCCAAACCTCCTTTGTACCAAGATATTTCTCAAAAGTTTCAGGGTCGTGACGTGAGAACCGTACCTGCATATTTTCAAAGCCAAACGTTTTATAGAAAGTATCAATGATATCCCAGATAGCAAAAATCTCCTGTTCTATCTGTGTTTCGCGACAAAATACGTGTGCATCGTCCTGAGTGATTGAGAGTACGCGAGAAAGTCCCGATAGTTCACCGGACTGTTCGTCGCGGTACACCATGGTTGTCTCGCAGTAGCGCTGTGGCATGTTTCGGTAGCTTCGTTGTTCGCATGCAAAAATCTGCGTATGGTGGGGGCAATTCATGGGCTTCATTGCATACTCGTGCCCTTCGCGCGTGGTAATCTTAAAAAGTTCATCAGCAAATTTCTTCCAGTGTCCCGACGTCTCGTAAAGATCTTTTTTTGTGATGTGAGGAATGGTTACTTTTTGAAAACCGCGCGCTTTGCGGAGCTCCCACACATAGTCGTTCAGGAGCTCTCGAATCATTGTGCCTTTTGGTGTCCAGAGAGGAAGACCAGGACCTACTAGCTCAGAAAATGTAAAAAGTCCAAGCTCCTTGCCGAGCTTTCGGTGGTCGCGCTTTTTTGCTTCCTCAATTTGAAGTTTGTACGCATCAAGAGCCTCGCCACTTTCAAATGCGAGACCGTAGATGCGGGTGAGCATCGGATTTTTTTCGCTTCCACGCCAGTATGCGCCTGCAGTGTGCGTGATGGTAAATGCATCCGCAGGGATTTCTTTTGTATTTTCTACGTGCCCGCCTTTGCAGAGGTCAGTGAAGTCGCCAGTCTTATAGAGTGTTAAATCTTTTCCTTCATCAGCAAATTCATTTATGAGCTCCGCTTTGTATGGCTGTCCCTCAAACATCTTTTTTGCTTCATCCACCGATACGGCGCGCCCTTCAAAAGGAAGACCTTTGTTCACCATTTTACGCATCGCCTTTTCAAAACCCTTCAGGTCCTCGGGGGTAGGGGTGTAGCCGTTTGAAAATTCAAAGTCATAGTAAAAACCGTTTTCAATTACCGGCCCGATACCGAGCTTTGCGTTCGGGTCCTTTTCAAGCACCGCAATAGCGAGCAAGTGCGCAAGGGAGTGGCGGATATTATGGAGATTGGTGTCCTCGGCTTCGTTTTTCATATCGTCCTATTCTACCATTTTCCGCTCATTTTCAAAGGGTTTTTAAGGTATTGACTTTTTAAATCAAACCTGCTATAATATTAGAGATTCCACGCGGTATGGAAGTGGTTATTTTTTAACACAAACAAAGGAGGGTTCAAGATGGAAAAACCAGCAATTGTTGCAGCATATTTACCTAATGATGGTGGATCAGTTCATCGACACCTTATTGTAGATTTTTCTTTTTGGAATGATCTGGAGGATTTGAAAAGTGACATGTGGGCCTGTCACTCAGTAGAGTCAAAAGACATTGCCTTTGCTGGACATTTGGATGTTGGTACTGATACACTAGCTATAGCTGGTATAAATGCTATTAAGGCATTGGATTCTTTGTTGCCAGAAGACCCCGCAATTATTAACATTCTCGAAGAAATTTTTCGAATGGGGTTCCACGCTGGGGAAGCATATGTAAAAAATAAAGTGTAGATTAATTGTCAAAGCTGGTCGTTCCGAAAGGGCGACCGGTTTTTTTATTCCCCAACTGTCATATAAGAGATGCTACAGCATCTCTTATATGACAGTTGGGAAAATTACAACTCCTTCACCCTCTCCACAATCAGCGTTTTTTCGCCGTTACGCTCAGAGATTTTTCCTTTTACTTTGATGCACCTGTCGGGAGTTTCAAAGAATTCTTTGTGGGTGAAGAGCGCCTCGGGAAAAATAACGAGCTCAAGCGTGCCTGTCATATCGGTTAATTTTACGAATGCCATTTTGTCTCCTTTTTTAGTAATAATTGAGTGTATGTGTTCAACAATGCCACCCGCTACAGCAGGCATTCCATCACGAAGAGTTTTTACACTTTCTATTGTTGTGCCTATGCTATCAAGTTTTGCTCTGTGGTCATCAAGAGGATGTCCTGATACATACAAACCTAGTAGCTCCTTTTCCCAAATGAGACGATCACGCTTTGCCACTGGGTCTGATGGCTTCAGTCTTAGCACCGGCACACTAGACTGATCAGACATAATTCCAAACAGCGACTCCTGCCCACTCATCTCTTTGCCTTGAGCCTTATTGTACTCAAGCGCCTCCTCCATATTTGCGAGCATTGTTCCACGTTCGCCAAATGCATCCATTGCGCCAGCTTTGATAAGCGATTCCAATGATTTCTTATTTAAATTTTTATGACGAATACGCTCAAGAAAATCACTGAAGGAAGTGAATGCAAATTTTCCTCCACGCTCCGCAATAATCGCGTCAGAAATATCTGTGCCGAGATTTTTGATGGTGTAGAGCCCGAATCTGATCTCTTGGTTACCATTACTCTCAACCACTGTAAACCCTCCATAGCTCGCGTTTATATCAGGAGGAAGCACAGGAAGCTTCATTCTCTTGCACTCGGTAATAATCTCGGCAATTTTTTCTGTGTCGCCGGACTCCGCTGTGAGAATCGCTGTCATATATTCAATAGGGTAGTTTGCCTTCATATACGCTGTCTGATACGCGAGGCGACCGTAGCTCGCGGCGTGCGCTTTGTTGAATCCGTACGCGGCAAAAGGCTCAATGAGAAGCCAGAGCTCCTGCGCTTTTTTTTCTGTAAGTCCACCATCTACGAAACCCTTAAGGAGTTTCTCCTTCTGAGACTGCATCTCTGCTGGGATTTTTTTTCCCATCGCTTTGCGGAGCTTGTCAGCATCTAGCCACGAATAACCCGCGAGTTTAATAGCAATCATCATCACGTCATCTTGGTATGTGATCACACCATACGACATAGCGAGGATTTCTTTCATGCGAGGATCAAGATACGATACGAGCGATGGATTGTGCTTTCGTTTAATGTATTCTGGAATCATTTCCATTGGACCTGGACGATATAGTGCTACCATCGCGTTGATGTCGTGAATAGTAGATGGCTGTAACTCTTTTAAATATCGCGTCATTCCAGAACCGTTTAGTTGAAAAAGTCCCATCGTTTCTCCGCGCGCGAGCATAGCAAATGTGAGAAGGTCATCGAGGGGAATATTTTCAATATCAATTGCGACACCGTGACGCTCCTTTACTAAACGTATCGCATCACCAAGAATAGAAAGGTTCCTAATACCCAGAAAGTCAAATTTCAAAAGCCCAGCGTCTTCAACAGCGTGCATATCATATTGAGTAATAATTTTTCCACCTTTAGGGTCAAGCTGTGTTGGTACGAAATCAATAAGAGGGACAGGAGAAATCACAACACCAGCAGCGTGTACCGAAATGTGCCTTACGCAACCCTCTAATTTTTTTGCGAGATCAATAATCTCTGTTGTAGTCGCATCATTTTTATATAAATCAGCAAGCTCTGGAATCATCTTGAGCGCTGTATCTATAGTCATCGGGAAGCCCTGTGATCCTTCTGGTATAAGGCGAGAAATCTTGTCACCAATAACATAAGGGTGCCCAAGAGCGCGCGCGACGTCACGCACTGCGCCACGCGCCATCATTGTTCCAAATGTACCAATTTGCGCCACATGGTCTGCGCCGTATTTTTCACGGGCGTAGTTGATAACCTCGTCACGACGGTTATCGGCATAGTCCATATCTATATCGGGTGCGGAAGGACGCTCTGGGTTTAGGAAACGTTCAAATGGGAGTTTGTATTCCAGCGGATTTACGTGCGTGATTTTTAGCAAGTACGTTGTAATAGAGCCCGCGACTGAGCCACGCACGGTAGTGAGGATGCCATTTTCATTTGCGAAGCGAAGCAGGTCTGCAACAACAAGAAAGTATGGCGCGTAACCTTTGTCGCAAATAACTTTGAGCTCGTACTCAAGTCTGTCTGTAACACCCTTGTCGTCTGGAGAAAGTCCGCGTACAAGGATACCTTCATACGCAAGACGACGAAGTTCTTTGTCGTAAGTAGTGCCTTCAGGGATTTTAAAATCTGGAAAAACCCAAGAGCCGAGCTTGAGCTTAATATCACACATATCAGCAATTTTTTGCGTATTCCACACAGCTTCGGGGGTACTCGCAAAATAACCAAGAGCTCTTTCGGTGTCAATAAATGAAAAATCATCAGACGCCATTGAGAAGCGGTTTTCATCATTGAGGTCGCCGTTGGTCTGAATGGCAAGAAGTGTTTCGTGCGCGCGCTGGTCGTCACTCCTTAAGTAGTGTGAGTCTTGTGTTGCAACAAGCGGGATTGAAAGTTTTTTTCCAAGAGCGATTATCCCATTGCGAACCTCCTCAATACCAGGAACCCCTGGGTGGTGCATAATTTCCAAAAAATAATTTTCTTTGCCAAAAATTTCCTGATGTTCAAGAGCGACACGCTCTGCTTCATCTCTATCGCGATTGCGAAATGCGCGAGAGATCTCACTGCCGAAACATCCCGAAAGACAAATAATACCATCGCTGTGTTTTCGCAAAATCTCCTTGTCCATTCTAGGCTTGTAGTAGTAGCCTTCCAGTTGTGAAAGCGTAACGAGTCGCACTAGATTTTTGTAGCCAGTTGCATTTTTTGCGAGTAGGGTGAGGTGATAGCGAGTGGTGTCAATCCCTGGGCGTTTGTCGTGTCGTGAACCAGGAGTGATGTACGCCTCCACACCAATGATAGGTTTGATGCCGTTTGACTTACATGTTTTGTAAAACTCAATCGCGCCGTACATATTGCCGTGGTCGGTGAGTCCTATGGCGTTCATCCCGTGATGCTTCGCAAGCTTCACCATATCGCCCACTTTTGAGAGCCCGTCCAGGAGGGAATAGTGGGAGTGGGTATGTAAATGTATAAATTTAGGTTCGCTCATGGCTCATTGAGTATACCAGACGCGCACGGTTCACTCAAAAACATGCCAAATCCCAGCAATTATCCGCTATCGCGGATAATTGCTGGATGTAAAAATCGGTTGACGAACATAGAAAAATACAGTATTGTACAAAACAGAAAGAACCCTACAACGTTGTATTCACGAAAAAGGAGACACAAATGGTCAGCTTTTTGGTTATTTTTCAAATCGCTCTATGGCTTATTGCGGTTGTTACAATCTTGTTTTATGTAGTCATCTCAATATCTGTCAGCGGGAAAGTTTCGTCCATGATAGAGAGCGGACTGAGCACTCAAGCACAGCTGTCGCTGGAGCAAAAGAGGAACTACATCAAAAGCTTGGAGAGTTCAAGAAGAACAGCACGACTGACACAAAGTAATCTGATGGTCGTCACAGGTGTGATCTTTTTCATTCTTGATGTGCTCGCAATTCAAGCAAATCAGGACTCCTCAAATAACTGGAGTTCCTATTTATTTCTTAGCGTGTTGTGCGCGTTTGTGGCAGGTTTTGATTATTACCGCTATTGTCGGCTAAAATTGAAAACATGTTAACAAGCTATTCAAGAGGCCGTCTCGTACGGCCTTTTTCTTTTTTCGGATATACCCCCACACCTACTTTATTTCTAATAGGCATAGTGTAGTTTTCTAGAATGATGTCTTTCAATTATATTAAAAGTAGGTGTGGGGGTATACTGTAAAAAATGCGACACAAGTATATTATAGGTATTGATGAGGTTGGACGCGGGCCACTTGCTGGCCCAGTTGCTGTGGGAGCTGTTTGCATATATGCCGAGTACCACAAGCGAGTTACCAAACTTTTCCCTGTTGTAAAAGATTCCAAAAAACTTACACCAAAGTCTCGTGCGGAATGGCATGAGAGAATTCGTGAAGCGGAGAAGCTCGGGTATCTTTCTTGCTCTGTTTCATTTGTCACGCCGAGTGTGATTGATAAAAAGGGACTCTCGTATGCAATACGTACAGCTATTGAAAAATCGCTCAGCGCTATTGAACACGATGCGGAGGAAACAAGAGTCCTCCTAGATGGCGCGCTTCGCGCGCCATCGCATTATCAGAACCAAGAGACAATTATCAAAGGAGATGAAAAGGAACTTGTGATTGCGCTTGCGTCTATCGTTGCAAAAACGGCGCGTGATGCGCGCATGGTGCTTCTCGCAAAAAAGTTTCCCGCATATGGCTTTGAAAAACACAAAGGCTACGGCACCCGCGCGCACTACGAAGCAATCAAAAAAAATGGTATCATCCCACATCACCGCAAAAGTTTCCTGAGGGGGCTTGTGTAAAAGCATGGAAAATAGTATGCTAAAACTTAGTTCATTTTATATTTCACAACAAAAAGGGGGTATTATAGCAATTGCGACTGTGTGGGGTGGGCAAGTTGCGCCAACCTCAAAAAACCTTGACGAGAGCAACACAAGCATAACTCTTAAAATCAAGTGTGGAGCGCGTCTGTGCATTGAAAAAGACACAGGCCAACTTTACAAACTGTTTTACTGGGAGGCAAACGATTCTGGGAAGCACGAACTTAATCAAATAGGAACGATCCGTTTGGATGATTTGAATGGGTCCTTGTCTTTATTGAGTGGATGCCTGGGCTCAGCAATCATCAAAACTAAAATAGGCGATCTGCATGTTGCTGATTACAAACAGGCAGGGCGTTTAAGGAAGTGGCTCGCTTCAAATAAATAAAAAAGAACAAAGAAAGGAAATAAAGGCGACTTCAAGTCGCCTTTTTGTTTGACGCAGGAACTTTTTGGTGAATCATGCTAGCCTCTTGATTTTTTATGGGCTTTTTGATACAGTATTGAAACTATGGTAGTACGAATGAGACATACCCGTGCGCATACGGCAAACCGCCGTTCCCACCACGCCTTGGACGGCGCGCGCCTTTCAAAGTGCGTAAAGTGTGAGGCGCTCCATATGCGACACCAAGTATGTACTGCATGTGGTACATATCGTGGAAAAACGGTTCTCAGTGTCGTAAAAACCAACTCAAAAATTGAGAAAAGAGTTGCTGCAAAGGGCAAAGCGACAAAGTAGAAAAGCTTGTCGCTTTTCTTTTTTGTCTTTTTTGCTCTTGTAAGATACTATAAGTATAAGTACTTTTAAATTTATATGGCAAACAGGCACCTTTCAAGAAGTATAGTTATGCAGGTTCTTTATGAATGGGATTTTCGTGGAGGAACGTTAACTGATCTTGAAATAGAACACGCGCTTGTTCGCAACGCAGAAGAGTTTGCACCAGGGGTAAACGATATTACGTTTATGAGAAAGCTTCTCTTGGGAATTTTGAGTAAACAAACTAAACTTGACGACATCATCGAGAAAGCGGCACCAGATTGGCCAATAGAAAAAATTGCGCTTGTTGATAGAAATATATTACGCATCGGACTATATGAGCTTCTCTTTGAGGATCGCACACAAGTTCCAGCAAAGGTTGCTATCAACGAAGCCATTGAACTAGCAAAAACTTATGGCGGGGAGACGAGTGGTAAGTTTATAAACGGTGTACTTGGCGCGGTATACAAAGAGCTCGGCGAGCCCGGCAAAGACGAAACGGGCAAGAAGAAAACTCCGCACGTGCCCGTGGATCCAAAGACACTTCCTCTCGACAAGCTCGGTGGAGCAGTGGTGTATGCACGCGACGGCGAGAATGTGTACTTGGGACTTGTACACGATATCTTTGGACACTGGACTCTTTCAAAGGGGCATTACAAGGAAGGTGAAGACGACGTAACCGCTATTACACGCATTGTAAAAGAGGAAATCAATCTTCCTGTAACTCCAGGTGTAATCCTTGGCGAGAATGAATATGTAGCATCGCATCCAGAAAAAGGAAAGATGCGAAAGCACGTGAGCTACTTCCTCTGCGAAGCGCCATACCAGGATATTAAACTTATGAAGACAGGTGGTCTCGATGACGCAAAGTGGTTCAAGCTCGCAGAGATTATTGACCTCAATATGTATGACGATATGCTTCCCGTGATCACAAAAGCGGTGAATATTTTACTAAATAAAACACACAACTGACAATAATTTCGTCGTCTTTGCGAGCACAGCGAAGCAATCCAGAACTCATCGCACATACTCTGGATTGCCGCGCTACGCTCGCAAAGACGTGGAAGAACAGAAAGTAAATCAATTATGGAAAAGTTTGCAGAATTCGAAAATAAAATTGGCGTTCAATTTCGTGACCGCGCGGTTCTCCGCGAGGCTTTTACGCACCGCTCGTACATAAATGAGACGCGTGAGCGTGGGCTTGACCACAATGAACGATTGGAATTTCTTGGTGATGCTGTGGTAGAACTTTCGGTAACTGATTTTTTATACAAGAAATACAAAAATGCAAATGAAGGGGATTTGACGAGCTATCGAGCTGCTCTCGTAAACGCGGTTACTCTTGGCAATCTTGCCATTGATTTAGGAATGGAAGAATACTTGCTTCTTTCAAAAGGTGAGGCGAAGGACAAAGGCACAAAGGCGCGCCAGATTATCCTAGCGAATGCATTTGAGGCGCTCGTGGGCGCAATTTACTTGGACCTCGGCTACGAAGCTGTTGATAAATTTTTGAAGGAGAACTTACTTGGTAAAACAGAAGAGATTGTAAAAAAAGAACTTTGGCGTGACCCTAAGAGTTTTTTCCAAGAGGAAGCACAGGAGCATGTGGGTATTACTCCGTCGTATCGTGTTATCAGTGAAGAAGGTCCTGATCACGACAAGGATTTCATTGTCGGTGTTTACTTGAATGAGGAGCTTATTGGACAAGGCACAGGCAAATCAAAACAGGATGCGGAGCAGGGAGCGGCTGCGGATGGGTTGAAGAAGAAAGGGTGGAATAAATAAAAAGATTGACATTATCTATATTTGTTGGTAATGCTTCATTTAGTAAATCCGTTGTTTAATCTTGTGAAGGAGGATGTGTAATGAACAGAGAATTTAGACTTAATTTATTTATTGTACTATGCAGTGTGTTGCAGATATCGGGACTTGCTTGTCTCATTTTTGTAAAATTGCTTGTCCCACCATTAACTGGCAATACTCTGAATTTGTTCATGATAATAGTGGCCATTTCTGGTTTTGCTGCGGTAGCGAAGGAGCTCGTTTCTGAAAGAATAACAATTTGGGGAACAACCGCAGCCTTCGCTGGGACCGGCTTAATAATGTTCTCAATCGTCTCTTAATCCCCAATGTCATAAAAACAAGTCTAAAAGGTTGAATCTCGTATGTGATTCAACCTTTTTATTTTGTCGCATCCTGAAATGCTATATGTTAAACCCCCACACCAACTTTTGCATTATTGCAGTGTGTTTTTCGTTTTTATCACTGATATCTTATAAGCTAGTAAGGGAATTGGTTACTCTCAAATGATAGATATGCGATTAAACACTATGCAAAAAGTTGGTGTCGGGGTAAACTAAATCCAATGCGCGTAAAAACCCTCGAAATTTCCGGATTCAAATCATTCGCCAAGAAGAGTGTTTTTGAGTTTGGGGCGGATATCTCAGCTATTGTGGGGCCAAACGGGTCGGGGAAGTCAAATGTTGCTGAGGCGCTTCGTTTCGTGCTCGGGGAGCAGTCTCTGAAAAGTATGCGTGGCAAGCGCACGGAGGACCTCATTTTCAATGGTTCAAAAAATACCGAGCGTCAGAATCGTGCAAAAGTAACGATTTCCTTTGACAACAAAGATCGTACATTTCCGATTGATTACGACGAAGTTTCTATTTCTCGCGAGATTCACCGCGATGCTTCTAGCGGATATTTTCTAAATGGCTCATCAGTGCGACTCAAGGATGTCATTGAACTCCTAGCGTCAGTACATATCGGCGCATCAGGGCACCATATTATTTCTCAGGGGGAAGCTGATAGAATTCTAAATTCATCTGCAAAGGACCGTCGAGCAATGATCGAAGACGCGCTCGGACTAAAAATCTATCATTGGAAGATTCTTGAAAGTGAAAAGAAACTTTCAAAAACAGAGGAAAATATGCGACAAAGCGAATCCCTCCGTCGTGAGATAGCTCCGCATATTAAATTTTTGAAAAAGCAGGTGGAGAAGGTGGAACAAGCGCGCGCGCTTCGTGACGAGCTTGCTAGTATGTATGGCGACTATTTGAAGAGAGAAGAAACATACATACAACACACACGCGAAAAGCTCCAAGGAGAAAAAGAAAATCTCGAGCGTGAACTTCATGAGGCAAACGAAGCGCTTGCTCACGCTGACAGTTTGCGTGGAGTAGATACAAAGGACAGCGCCGAAGTAGTAGAGCTTGTTCATACGCGCGCGGAGATGGGTACTGTGCGTCGCGAGAGGGACGACCTAGGTAGAAAGATTGGACGCTTTGAAGGAATGATTGAGTTTGAGGAAAGGCGTTTGAATGCGCCGGATGTGTTGCGCGAGAAAACTGTAAATGCGGAGGAGGCGGAGAAACTCGCGCAAAATTTGTATGATGAACTTGGGTATGCAGAGTCAAGTGAAGACTATTTGTATATAAAGGGTGTAGTGAGTGCAACGCGAAATAAAATTGGTTCCTTTCTTGAGCATCTTCGCGGAACTGACGCAAATAGAGGACCCAGCGAGGTTGCGGTAAAAGGTCTTCTAGATTTGCGTATTGAGCACAAAAATCTTTTAGACGCACAACAAAACCTAGAAAATTTAATTTCTGGTTTTGAAACTAAGATTCAAGAATTAGAGAGGGTGCTTGAAATGAAGCGCAGAGAGGTCACAGACGCAGAGCGCGCTTCATTTGAGTTTCGTTCTAAAAAACAGGAACTTACTTTGCGTCTTGGTATGGTGCGTGAGCACATAGAAAATTTTTCGCGAGATGAAGTTTCATTCCGTGAAGAGCTTCGTGAAGGAGGAATTTTAATCGGGCGCGCTATTTTAGAATATTCAAGCAATCAGATTGATATTGAACAAGCACTATCGGAGCCTCGCGCGGAACAAGAGTCTCGCAGAAAAAAGATTGAACGTACAAAGATTCGCTTAGAGGATATTATGGGCGGTGGTTCGGGAGAGGATATTATGCGCGAGTACGAAGAGGCTGTCGCTCGAGACGAATTTCTTGAGAAGGAACTTGAAGATTTGAAAACGAGCGCAGAGTCGCTTCGCGACCTCATGCGCGGACTCGAGGAGGAGCTTGGAACGCAGTTCAAAGATGGTATCAAAAAAATCAATAAACAGTTTGGTGAATTTTTTGCATTGATGTTTGGCGGAGGAACTGCGTCGCTAGAAGTTGCGGTAGAAAGAAAGAAAAAAAGAACTGATACGGAAATACTAGAGGGTCATGAAGAGCTTGAGGAAGAGGAGGCTGAAGAGGGGATTGAGGTGGCTATTTCTCTTCCGCACAAAAAAATCCGCGGTCTTCAGATGCTTTCTGGAGGTGAACGCGCGCTTACCTCTATTGCGCTTATCTTTGCAGTGTCTCAAGTCAACCCACCACCATTTCTCGTTCTTGACGAAACAGACGCTGCTCTTGACGAAGCCAATTCTAAAAAGTATGGCGACATGGTGGCAACACTTGCAAAGTATTCTCAGCTTATTGTCATCACGCACAACCGCGAGACTATGTCACGCGCGGGCATTATCTACGGCGTAACCATGGGTTCGGACGCAATTTCAAAGCTTCTTTCTATAAAATTTGAGGAAGCGGAACAACTTGCAAAATAGCTCAATTTGTGGTATACTTGCTAAAGTTATACTTTTTACAATTTTTAAGGAGAAAATAATGAGTAAGGGAATCGGTTGTTGCGACCAGTCAAAAGTAATTTCTCTGGATAAGTTTCGCCAACCACCAGAAAAGAAACTGCGGTGGTGGAATAAGTTGCATCCGTTACGAGTGCTACAGGTCCCAATCGGAATTGTGATAGGAACGCTTGCGGTTTATGGCACAGTTTTGTCTACAGAGGAAAGCGGACATAGTACTGCAACAATATGGGCAATCGCATTTTGGCTAATGTTTTTCTTTTGGGCATGCGAGTTTCATATTCGCAATGATTATTATTAGGTCAAAAAGCCTAAGTAAAAACCCCCGCAACGTTTACGTTGCGGGGGCTATTTTTTGATCTACCTCACCAGTTCGTAGTCAATGCTCTTCTTTTCCAAATCAACTTCTTTTACGCGGAACTTTATTTTATCGCCAAGTTGGAATTTTTCCTTTCCTTGCCTGCCAACAATGCGATATTTGTCTCTTTCAAAAATATAGTAGTCATTACCCAAATCAGAAATGCGAATGAGGCCTTCACACTTGGTCTCATCTTCTTCCACAAATACACCCCACTCAGCAACTCCCGAAATTGTGCCGTTAAACTCCTTGCCCACGCGCACGCTCATATACTCAGCCTGTTTAAATTTGATAGAAGCTCTTTCGGCATCTGACGCGGCCTTTTCCATTTCTGATGAGTGAGAGGCGAGTTTACGGTATTCCTCCATCTCCTCTTTAGTCACCTTTTCATCAGCGAGGAAGTGGGCGAGAATGCGATGTACCATTACGTCTGGATAACGGCGAATAGGGGATGTGAAGTGAGTGTAGTGCTCGTAAGCAAGACCGTAGTGCCCGATGTTGTGTGTGGAATAAATCGCTTTAGCCATTGTGCGAATGGTTGCGGTGTTCAACATATTTTCCTCAGGCTTGCCCTTTATCTGTTCGAGGAATTTATTTATATCAGAGGATGAAACACGCCCTTCCTTGATAGGGAGCTTGTAGCCAAGTCCTGCGACAAATTTTGAGAGCTCAACAAGGCGTTCTGTTTTGGGCTCGTCGTGCACGCGGTACACAAAGAGATCTCCCTCGTGGTCGGGGTGAGCAGTTTTTCCTTGAATGTTACTCAATTTTAAAGAAACGTATTCCGCAACTTTTTTGTTTGCGAGCAACATAAACATTTCAACGAGCTTGTTAGTATCTTGAAACTTTTTTGTGTACACGCGAATAGGCTTTTTGTTTTCGTCCAACTCAAAACGCACTTCCTCGTGTTCAAAGGAAATTGCGCCTTCTGTTCTGTCCTGTACTACCAATTTTTTTGCGATGAGATTGAGAGTATTCAGTTCATCATAAAAAAGTCCTTTGCCATTATCGAGAATTTCTTGCGCGTTCTCGTATGTAAAACGCTTCGCCGAGTTGATGATTGCGCGTCCGAACCATGCGTCCTCCACAGTTACTTTTGATGTTGGGTTGCTTGCAGTATCTGGCGCGAATGTAAACACAGCTGAAAAAACAAGCTTGTCTTCTTTTTCGTTCAAACTACAAAGGTCGTTTGAAAGAACCTCAGGGAACATTGGTACAACACGGTCCACTAAGTATATAGATGTTGCGCGACGGCGAGCTTCTTCGTCTATTGCCGCGTGTGGCTTTACGTATGCAGACACATCTGCAATATGTACACCAATTTCGATGTCGCCGCTCGGAAGTGTTTGTATAGAAATAGCATCGTCAAAATCCTTTGCGTCTACAGGGTCGATGGTAAAAGTTGTTACCTTGCGGAAGTCGCGTCGCTTCTTTGCTTCATCTGCGATGAACGCTGGAGCCTTGGCCTTGAGTGCGTCAGCTTCGCGGTGAATTTCATCTGGGAGCTCCATTTGGAGACCTTTGTCGAGGACTATAGCGCGGATCTCTGTTTCATTGTCTCCAGCCTGACCGAGAACCTCAATAATCTCCGCCGTAGGATTTTTCTTTGGGTCTGTCCAGCCTGAAAGTCGTACGAGTACTTTTTTGCCATTGAGTTCTTCCTCGTGCGGTGGGTTTGGAATAAGAAAGTCAACATAAATACGCGTGTCTTGAGGAATTAAGTAAGTTGTCGTACTGTCTTGCTCTATTGTTCCAACAAAAGTGTTCTTAGCGCGCGCAAGTACCTCAACCACCTCGCCAGTCTGTTGTATGTCGCTTATTTTGGCATTGAGTCTCACCTTTACACGGTCGCGTGGGAGTGCGGTATTGAGAAACCCCGCCTCAATTTTAATGTCGTTTTCTCGTGGACTATCTTCGCCAACAGAAACAAAGCCGAAACCCTTTGCCGTTGTGGTAATAACACCTTCAACAAAGTTGCCGGAGCGCCCAAGACGTGAATCTGCTGATTCAAGTTGTTTTTTATCTGTCATATTGTTCATTAAGATAGCACAATTGGGGAACATTTGACAGGTGACATCTGAGACAGTTGAACTATATGCAATTCGTTTTTTCTGGTCAATTGTTAAATGTTGGCGGTCAGTTGTAAAGCCCCGAAACAGTCAGATGCTTGACTGTTTCTGGGCTTTTTGATAGGATGCTCTTCATGTTAAACATCAGATTACAGCGCGTTGGCCGCAAGAATGACCCATCATTCCGCGTCATCGTCGCAGATTCAAAATTGAAGCCAAAGACTGGAAACTTTATCGAGGTTCTTGGTTCATACAATGCGCGCATGGGCAAACCAATTATTAATCTTGACCGCACAAAGTACTGGATGTCGGTAGGCGCAAAAGCATCAGGCACAGTGCATAATCTCCTCATTGACCTCAAGGCAGTTACAGGGAAGAAGATAAACGTTTTGGGAAGGAAGACTCCTATTGTAAAGGAAAAGGCAGGGGAGGCTCCTAAAGTAGAAGCAAAAGCACCAGTTGCAGTTGAAACCGAAACTCCTGTAGCTGAAGTTGCAGAAGAAGTAGTCGCAGAAGATCAATCTGAAGTGACAGCTGAAGCTACAGAAGAAGTATCTCCTGAATCAACAACAGAGACTCCAAAAGCAGAGTAATTTCAAAACAAAAAAACACCGAGCGCAATCATTACGCTCGGTGTTTTTTTGTTTTTATACGATTGAATCTTATAGCCTGCGCATGGTACAATAATTATACGATGACTTTTTCTTTATTTGGAGGACAAAAACAAAACGAAACGCTCACGCTCATTGTTGATATTGGTTCCGCGAGCGTTGGCGCCGCATTAGTTAAAATTGAAAAGGGAGAGATACCTAAGATTATAGCCAGTATCCGCGAAGACATTTCTTTTCAGGAAGTTCTTTCATCCGCTCGTTTCCTGCTTTCAATGAATAAAGCGTTAGACAAAGTATTGAAAGATCTACAAGAGAAGACGAAGACAACGGGGAATCCTAAACATTTTTTTTGCACTCTTTCATCACCATGGTTTATTTTGAAAACGCGCGAGCTAAAAATTATCAAAAATGAGGAGTTTGAAGTTTCCGAGCGTTCACTTGAAAAATTTATTGATGAGGATATTTTAAAATTAAAAAACGAACTTAAAGCCACTCTTCCACCAGATGATGTAAGAATCATTGAAAAGAAAATCATCCAGATTAAATTGAATGGGTATGAAATAAAGAATCCATACAAACAAAAAACTTCACGTATGGAAATGACTGTGACAGTCGGAGTTTCATCTGCTAAGGTTATCCAAAGCATTGAGCGAAAAATAAATAATTTTTTTCACGCTAAATCTGTGCATTTTGGGGCGTTCCCCGTGGCTGCATTTAGCGCGATACGAGATATTTTTCCAACAGAAAAGAATTTTCTTTTTTTGGACATTACTGGGGAGGCTACAGACGTGTCGCGTGTGGAAAACGACTTACTTGCACGCACAGTTTCTTTTCCTCGTGGAAAGAATTTTTTTATTCGCGAAATTTCCGCGCGTTTGCGCACTGTGCATGAAGAGGCAACAACACTTTTTGAGATGTTTCTTCGCGAGGAGCTTGATGCTGTGAGGCAGAAAGAAGTTGCATGGATAGTAGCTCAGGCTGAGAAGGAGTGGCTTGCAAGGTTTGAAAAAGCGATCATGACTTTTTCGGGAAACAGCATAACCCCGCACAAAATCTTTTTTACAACGGACTCTGATATTTCAGCATTTTTTATGAATGTTGTTGCAAAGTTAAAATCGGAGCTTTTGACTGGTGCCGAATTAGATGTACAATACCTAGATCAGCATATTGTTTCAAAATTTGTTTTGTTTGACACAGAAGTAGCTCGAGACCCATTCGTTGTAGTAGAAGTGCTTCTTGCGGAGAAACTCCTTAAACAACATGCATAAATATGGAAGACATTATTAGAAAACCAACGAAAGACTTAACAGTACCTAAGAACGATGTTATTCGTCGTCCGCAAACAACACCTGAACAATATTTGGCACCAACAAGAGACGACGATGGCGACCGCATTGGTAAGAACCCTTTTTTTGAGAAGCCTCGGAAAAAGAACTTGGAACAGCAAAAAGGTCGTGGCGCTGGCAAAGGCGTTCTCTTTGCCCTACTTTTTGCGCTTTTGTTGACAGCTGGGTTTTTTTTAGCAAATTACTTTGCTATGGCGACGATAGAGGTAACGCCAATCACGCGAGGTGTGCAAATTGATAATAAGTTTACCGCTACAGTTGACGAAAACGAAGACGAATTAGTATTCCATTTTACGAGCCTCACAGAAGAAAAGGCAAAAGAAGTTCCAGCAACAATAGAAAAAAAGATTCAAAAGAAGGCTTCTGGCGTAGTAACAATCTATAATAAGTACAGTGCTGATAGTCAACGGTTAATTAAAAATACACGCCTTGAAGACGATGTTACACATAAGATTTTTCGTATTGATGAATCCGTTGTTGTTCCAGGAGCAAAAGTTTCAGGTGGAAAGGTTACTAATCCGGGCGCCATAGAGGTTGTGGTGTACGCAGATACTGTAGGCAAGGATTATAATATTGGAAACACAAACTTCACTATTCCAGGTTTTAAAGGGGACCCTCGTTATACAAAATTCACAGCAAGTTCGAAGCCTTATTCGCCAATAACAGGTGGTTTTTCAGAAGTTAAAAAAGTTCCTTCGGATGAGGCGATAGTGCTGGCACAGGAAGAACTTAAGCAGGACTTAAAAAAGATTGCAGTTGAAAAAGCGCGCGCGCAAATTCCTACAGAGGTTTCGTTTTTCCCTGGTAGTATGATTGTAAGATTTGAGGAAGTTCCACAAAATTTTGATCACCCCTCAACCGTTTCAATGCGCGCAACTGTATCCGTCTTCTTTTTTGACACTGCAGAGCTTACAAAAAAAATAGCGGAACTTTTACCCTTAGAGGATAGAGAAAATCCATTTGTAATTACAAATATATCAGCGCTTGATTTTAAGTTTGTTGAGGAGGTAAACAATATTATTCTTTCAGATCTTGAAACAATACGTTTTCATCTGACTGGAAAGGCGGACTTTGTCGGGAAGATTGACTCAAAAAAAATAAGCGAAGATTTTGCTGGGAAGAATAAAAAGGACATTAATGAGATAACTAAGAAACAAATTAATATTGGAGGTGTAAATGTGATAATTCGCCCCATTTGGAAGAAGGCATTTCCAACTGATCCAGCAAAAATTATTGTAAAAATAATCACGAAATAACTGGTGTCATTGACGATTGTTAGGAGTTTTGGTATTATGAGCGTTCACAAATGGCAGAAATAGAAAAAGAAGAACTTACACAAGGAGAGGTAATAGAGGCGCTACCGAGCGCCATGTTTAGGGTAGAATTCGCTGATGGGAAAATCATCATCTGCTACCTGGCTGGGAAAATGCGTTTGCATCGCATAAAAGTTCTCATTGGGGACAAAGTAATGGTGAAGCTGGACCCATATGGCGGAAAGGGCAGAATTATCAAGCGCCTTTAAGACATTTAACAATTGACATGTAACAACTGACAAGGGTCACGCCGTTTGCTTTTTGCAAACGGCGACCTGTCAAATGTCCGCAAGGCGGGGGTCAAAGGTTAATTGTGGGGCATGCTCCGTAATGGCCCTTGCATTTTTATTTTAAATGCGATATAATACCCTCACTGTTTTGTTTTTGCATGTTACCGTAATTATTTCATCATTTCATTTGTTTACTCAAGGGAAACGAGGAAATAATTACGGCAATATCTAATCCATTTCAATATTTAGTATGAAAGTACGAGCATCAGTAAAGAAAATCTGCGTGAAATGCAAGACGGTCAAACGCGGAGACCGTATTCGAGTTATCTGTGAAAACCCTCGTCATAAACAGCGTCAGGGCTAAATAGACAGAGTTAATTTATTTTAAGTACTAAAAGACATCATATGCGAATCCTCGGAGTTACAATACCAGATGAAAAAAGATTGGAGATAAGCCTCACTTCAGTGTACGGTATTGGTCGTCCACGCGCAAAGGAGCTCCTTGATACAGTCGGCATTGATCACGGCAAGCGCGCCAAAGATTTAACACAAGACGACGAAGCAAAAATTCGTAAAGTTATTGAAGGGCTCACACTTGAAGGAGACCTAAAACGTGAAATATCAACAAACGTAAAACGTTTGAAAGAAATCAAAGCATATCGCGGAACCCGTCACGCAAAAAAGCTCCCTGTTCGCGGTCAGCGCACAAAGACAAATTCACGCACTGTTCGCGGAAACAAGCGTACAACGATGGGTTCAGGACGACGCAAGGCAGACAAGAAGTAAACAAAGTTAGATAAGTTTAATAAGTTAAATAAGAGATCAACTTCTAAAACTTCTAAAAACTTATTAACCTTATAAAACTAATACAATGGGCAAAAAACGAATTATCAAAAAAGAAGGACAGAGTGTTGACCAGGGATTGGTATCCCGCGCTCTTTCTCGCGGAGCAAAAAAGAAGCACGTTGAAGGGACTCTTTATGTTCAGTCTACATACAACAACACAAAAGTTCTTCTTGCCGACAAGACTGGCAACGCACTCGTGTGGTCATCGTCTGGCTCGCTAGGTTTCAAGGGGGCAAAAAAGGGTACTCCTTTTGCAGCCGCAAAGGTTGGCGAGCTCGTTGGCGAAAAGGCAGCGATGATTGGTATGAAGTCGGTTGATGTGGTCGTAAAAGGCGTTGGTGCAGGTCGCGAGAGTTCAATTCGCGCCGTGAACTCAAAAGGAATTGATATTTCATCAATTCGCGACGTAACACCTGTTCCTCACAATGGTCCAAAGCCAAAGAAGCCACGTAGAATTTAGAAAATTAAAGAGCGAAGCGATTATAATTTTCAAGCCCAGTTAAATGATTTCAAATTAGCAAGCCGAAACACACCTTATGAAAAAATTACAAAACAACAATACGATGTCCATCGGACACTCAAAAGTGAATTTGCAATCACGATTTGAGGGCGCCCTCAAATCGTATTTAACAGGGTGTAGTTTTACTAAGTTCGCCCCACTCACTAAGAAAAACTAACATTATGAGCAGAGTTACATGTAAAATTTGTCGTCGTCTCGGAGAGACCATTTGCGGACGTGAGAAGTGCGCTTTTAAGAAGCGTCCGTATCCGCCTGGAAAAGTTCTTGCTGAAAAGAAGCATCGCGCAACACTCACAGACTACGGCCGTCAGCTTCGCGAGAAGCAGAAGGTTCGCCACACATACGGTGTAAGCGAAACGCAATTTTCAAACTATGTTAAAGAAGCGTCTGGTAAGCATGGCGTCAAACCATCAGAGTATCTTTTTGAAGCTCTTGAATCACGTTTGGACAATGCAGTTTTCCGAGCAGGTTTTGTAGGGTCGCGCTCACTTTCACGCCAGATAGTATCACACGGACATATTACAGTAAACGGACGTAGGTCAAATATTGCGTCACGCCGAATGAAAGTAGGCGACGTTATCGCAATCCGACCAGGAAGTATGAGTACAAAACTTTTTGAAGGATTGGCCGAACGTTTGAAAACGATCACCGTGCCAACGTGGTTCAAGCTAGATGGTGCCTTGCTCACTGCAACGTTTCAGGGTAAGCCAAAGACGGGACAAGCCGAGATGTCATTCAATCTCACCTCGGTTGTGGAGTTTTACAGCCGTTAAGGGGTTAGTGTCAGCCTACTGTTTGCATTTATTAAAAATATAAGGTATAGTTTTATCGTCTAATTTACATTAAACACCACAATGCTCGACTACAACATCACATTGCCATCAAAGCCAAAAGTTCTCGCGGAAGATGATTTTAAGGGAAATTACGAAATTGAGGGCCTTTACCCTGGGTACGGTCACACACTTGGCAACTCGCTTCGACGTATCATTTTGTCGTCGCTTTTGGGAGCCGCAATCACATCAGTGAAAATTGATGGAGTTTCTCACGAGTTTTCTACAATTGAAGGAGTAAAAGAGGATGTTATTACTATCCTACTTAATTTGAAAAAGGTTCGTTTCAAGCTTTCAACAATGGAGTCGCAAACAGTGACACTTTCTGTAAAGGGTGCAAAGGCTGTAACTGCAGGAGATATAAAACTCTCTGGTCAGGTTGAAGTTTTGAATCCAGAGCAACACATTGCCACACTAACAGACAAAAACGCATCTCTCATTATTGAGATTGTTGTTGCAAAAGGTTTCGGTTATGTCTCAAAGGAGGTTCACCAGAAAGAAAAAGTGGATATCGGCACAATTGCACTTGATGCAATCTTTACACCCATTCGTCGTGTGAACTACGAAGTGGACAATATGCGCGTTGGCGATCGCACAGATTTTAACCGCTTGCGCATCACAGTAGAGACAGATGGCACTATCACTCCTCGTCGCGCTCTTGAGGCGTCTATTGAGATTATGGTAAACCAGCTTAAGTCTGTCGTTGGTTTTGTGGAAAAAGCAGAGGTGGAAGCAGAAGAAGCCTCTTCAAAAGAGGAGGAGAAGCCTGTAAAAAAGGACCTCGCTGATAACGATTTCCTAAAGACTCGCGTAGAAAACCTTGATCTTTCCACACGCACAAACAACGCGCTTTCAAACGCAAATATTCGCACAATAGGTGGACTTGCTCGCAAGACTGAAGAAGACCTCTTGGAAATCGACGGTTTGGGCGATAAAGGTATTCAGGAAATCAAGCGTGCGCTCGGTGCCCACGATATCACTCTCAAGGCATAATTATTCCAAAAAATAATGAGTATAGCTAATGTATTTTTTGAGAACCCAGTTAAATGATTTCAAATTGGCAATATGACACACTTTATGCTAGTATCACACAACGATTATAAATTCCCCGTAAATTATGCAACAGAGAATTTGAAATCGCGATTTACAAAATCGCATTTAACCGGGTGGAGATTTTCAAAATCTCGTTTCACTCGCTAAGAAAATCAACCATGAAACACCACAAGTCAATTCGAAAATTCGGACGAGATCACGCAGGACGCATTGCGCTTCTACGTTCTCTTGCGCTTTCTCTTATTAAAACTGAGCATATAGAGACTACAGAAGCTCGTGCCAAAGAACTCCGACCATTCGTGGAGAAATTGGTTACACGTGGTGGCAAAGCAGACCTTGCTTCACGTCGTCTTATTATTTCACGACTTGGCGGTGTCTCTGGAGAGGAAGGTGCAAAGAAGCTTATTGATGAAATTGCGCCTCGCTACAAAGAGCGCGCCGGTGGCTATACACGTATTGTGAAGCTACCACGTCGTGGCGGAGATGCTTCTAAAATGGCGGTTATTGAGTTCGTTTAGAAAATTAAGGAGGGAAGCGACTATAATTTTCAAACCCAGTTAAATGATTTCAAATTAGTAATATGACACACTTTATGTTAGCATCACGTAATGATAATAAATCCTCTGCTGATTATTCAACAGAGAATTTGAAATCGCGATTTACAAAATCGCATTTAACCGGGTGGAGATTTTCAAAATCTCGCTTTGCTCGCTAAGAAGATCTACCATGACATACAAAATTGACGCAAAAGGAAAATCCGTAGGACGTGTTGCCACAGAGGCAGCCAGCGTTCTTATGGGTAAAAACTCGGTCGCATTCCAGAAGCACCTCGTAGCTCCAGTAGAAGTGATTGTTCTAAATGCCTCAAAGGCAACCATCGCTCCATCAAAGATGGGAGAGGTGCACTCAAAGACATACTCTGGCTACCCAGGCGGACTTCGTGAGCGTACCGTTGGGTACACCATCGAGAAAAAGGGTTACGCTGAAGTTTTCCTCCGCGCAATTTCACGCATGATTCCCCGCAACCGTTTGCATAAAGTGCGAATGAAGAATTTAAAAATTACTGAATAATATGACGACCAAAGATACTACAATAGAAAAAGAAGTCAAATTTAAGGCTGTAAAAAAAGCGCCTACTCTAAGTAAAACCACGGAGGAAAAGGCTACGGTAAAAAAAGCGACTACTAAAACTGCTCTCGGAAGATATATTGAGGCTGTTGGTCGTCGCAAGACTTCAACAGCGCGCGTTCGTATTACCGAGGCTACAAAAGAGTCAGTGGTAGTAAACGGTAAGGATGTACCAACCTATTTTCCTACAGCAGATATGCAGAATATTATTGCTGAGGCAATCGAAAAGTCAAAGGTAGTAGGTAAGTTCACCATTTCTGCAAAGGTAATCGGAGGGGGAATTCACTCACAAGCAGAAGCTATTCGCCACGGACTCTCGCGAGCGCTCGTAGAATTTGATGAGGAGACACGCAAGCGTCTCAAGAAGCTCGGCTTCCTCAAGCGCGACCCACGAATGAAAGAGCGACGAAAGTTCGGGCTCAAGAAGGCCCGTAAGGCCCCACAATGGAGTAAACGTTAAAATATTGGGTGTCTGCTTTGTTGCTATAAAATTTTTTCTCCCGCAATGTACACTTGTACACCTTGGTCGAAAAAATTTTTAGCGCCTCGCATCCATCCTAATATTTGAACGTTTCCTAAGCGAAACATTTTACACATTAAAAGAGCGGGATTGCCTTCAGCAATCCCGCTCTTTCTTCTATCTCATAAACTTTGAATTACGAAACTCTAGTTTTCCGTCTTTGCGAGTCGGTACTCCGACGTGGCAATCCAGGACTCATGGATTGTTTCTGAACTAGCAAGTTCACGTCTTGGACGCTATCTACTCGCAATGACTCTGGTCTTCTAGAATTTTTCTATAGGTGTGAGGGGTTACAAAAATTGTTATTGACTTCTCCCGCCATAATCCGCTATAATCAACTATATACAGTATAGCGGTAAATTATGGACGAAAATAAGACAAAATTTGATCACAGGCTTCAAGCGCCCGCGCCTCATATACTATCTCTTGTTGCTGAAATTGACGGCATGAGAGGGGAGTTCAAAGGTGGGCTACGGATGACTCCACAAGCAATTACCAGCCTCAAACGCTCGGTGCTTGTTACCTCTGCTGGTGCATCGACCCGTATTGAGGGGTCAAAACTCTCCGACGAAGAAGTGGAGAAAGTCATGCAGGGACTCACGGCATCGAAGCTTGCCGAGCGCGACTATCAAGAAGTGCAGGGCTACCTTGAAGTGCTTCAAAATGTCTTTGATAGTTATCAGACGCTTCCACTCCGTGAAGGGGTGATTGGCTCGCTACACAACGAGCTTCTCAAATATTCTGACAAAGATAAACTCCACAAAGGCAAGTACAAAAAAATTGAAAACACCGTCGGCATACTTGCGCCTGATGGAAAATCTATAGCAAAAGTAATTTTTGAAACAACTCCAGCATGGCGCGCTCCTAGAGAAATGACCGAGCTTGTCGACTGGACATACGACGCACTTATAGACCGACGGTTCCATCCTTTGCTTGTAATCGCCAACTTCCTTGTTGAATTTTTAAAAATTCACCCATTCGAAGACGGCAACGGGCGTCTTTCGCGCGTTATGACTAACTTGCTTTTACTCCGATCTGAATACCAGTTTGTGCAGTATGTTTCTCATGAGCAAATCGTCGAACGACGCAAAGACGAATACTATGTCGCACTTATAAAATCACAAGAGACATTTGGAACAGAACACGACACGATTGCTCCATGGCTCAACTTCTTTCTCGGTGTTGTCAAAGAACAGGCAACAAAAGCACTCATATTTCTTAAAGAAGAACACATTGAAGATACGCTTTCCCCAAAACAGTTTGCGGTATGGAAGTACATCTCAAGCGTAGACGAAACGGGTGTTGCTGAAATAGTAGGAAAAACAGGCATTGCACTCAGCACAGTTCGACAATCAGTCGAAAGGCTCCTTGAACTCAAGAAAATAAGGCGTATCGGTCGCGGACGCGGTACGAGGTATGTGAGGATTTAAATTTATAGTGTCAATAATTACTATGGAAGAATATTTAAAGAATATCGCACAAAAATTTGCCCGTCTGGATGCTTCAAACGGAAGAGAGATGATTTATCGTACTGACTTTGAGTTGCTCTTGAAACAAATTTTTCAGGCTGATGGCAAGGTAACACAAATCAACCACGATTCAACAAATGATGATGGGAATAAGCCCGATTTTGTTATTTCGAAAAATGGAGTACCCATTCTCTACATTGAAGCAAAAGATATAGGCATCAGCCTCGACAAAATAGAAAAAAGTAACCAAATGGAGCGTTACTTTGGTTATGATAATCTTGTGCTTACTGACTACGTTGAATTTCGTTTCTATCGCAATGGTGAGAGATACGGCGAGCCTGTTGCTATTGCAAGTTTCGACAAAACCAATCGCACAATAACTGCATTCCCTAAAAATTTTTCACTTCTTCCAAAAACCCTTGTAGACTTTTCTTCGTCTCACAAGGAGCCTATTAAACGCGGGAAACATCTTGCTCAGATTATGGGCGGCAAGGCTCAGCGTATTCGAGGCAATGTGCGAGAAATGCTTGCGAATCCTTCGCACAAATATGCTGACTTGCTCAAAATGCGTAATGTGGTTCGCGAGCACCTTGTTTCTGGTCTTGACGATGAATCTTTTGCCGATATGTATGCACAAACTCTCGTGTATGGGCTTTTTGCAGCACGTTATAACGACACAACTCCCGAAGATTTTTCTCGTACCGAAGCGCGCGAGCTTGTTCCTAAAACTAATCCGTTTCTACGCTCATTTTTTGACCACATTGCAGGTACATCCTTTCCTGATAAATTGAGATTTATTGTCGACGAGCTTTGTGAAGTTTTTACTCACGCCGATGTAGAAAAAATACTGCGTGATTTCTATCAAAAAGAAAAAGACGACAAGGATCCAGTCATTCACTTCTACGAAGATTTTTTGAAGGAGTACGACTCAAAGAAAAAAATGGAAATGGGTGTTTTCTATACACCGCGACCAGTAGTGCAGTTTATTGTGCGAGCAGTCGACAGTCTGCTAAAAAGTGAATTTGGTCTTGAAAAAGGTCTTACCGATACAACCAAGGTTATCATTGAGAAAAAAGAAATCAACAACAAAAGTAAGGAGGTAAAAGTTCAAAAAGAATATCACAAGGTGCAGGTACTCGATGTCGCCACAGGGACAGGTACTTTTCTCAATGAGGTAATTAATCATATTCATGAAAATTTCAAAGGACAAGAGGGGAGATGGCCTGCGTATGTAGAAAACGACCTCCTGCCACGCCTGCATGGTTTTGAGCTCATGATGGCTTCGTACACCATCGCGCACTTGAAACTCGGCATGACACTTCACGATACCGGTGCAGATAATATCAATACCCGCCTCGGTGTGTATCTCACCAACACCCTTGATGCACCAATTGACTACTCAACCCAGGATACACTTTTCGGAATTATGGACAGTATTGCCGAGGAAAGCAAAAATGCATCGCGTGTGAAGTCCGAGTATCCGATTATGTGTGTGATTGGGAATCCGCCGTACAGCGGTGAATCAATGAACCCTCACTACACCGACAATGATGTTTACAAGGTTGAAATTGGGGGCAAAGAAAAATTAAAAGAGCGAAATAGTAAATGGATTAACGACGACTACGTTAAGTTTATTCGTTTTGCCGAGAGTCTCATCGAGAAAAACGGAGAGGGAATTGTTGGGATGATTACTGCACATGGCTATATAGACAACCCAACATTCCGCGGAATGCGTTGGCATCTGAGAAACACATTCGATAAAATTTATGTAGTTGACTTACACGGCAATAGTCGTAAAAAGGAAATAAGTCCAGACGGAACAAAAGATGAAAATGTTTTTGATATCATGTCAGGTGTGTCTATAATTTTGGCAGTTAAAAAGTTCCTAAATATTAGAGATAAAAAGCTCGCGACTGTGCATGTTAGTGATATGTATGGCACACGAGATGCCAAGTTTCAGATGCTCGATATCGCCAGTGTAGAAACAGTGATGTGGGTGAAACTGCCAGATGAATGTGATGTTTGGAAGCTGGAAGGAGAAAATAAGGGCGCATACAGTGAAGGTTTTTCTGTTAGTGAATTATTTACTACCTCCAGCGTAGGAATAGTAACAGGGCGAGATGCTATCGTTATCTCGGAAGATAAGGAATTGCTCAAGAAAAATATTATTGCTTATGCAAATAATCAAAGTTTTGACTATGAAGAAGGCAAAGTTTGTAAGATAAATTATAGACCATTTGATACAAGATATATTTATTATGATAAGAAGTTTGTAGAACGCGGACGGTGGGACGTCATGCAACATTTGATAAATAAGGAAAATATTGGACTTATGTTGTGCAGGCAGCAGAAGATTGAGGGGTTTCAACATGTTCTAGTCCATGACAATATCGTTGAATCAAGTTATGTTTCAAATAAAACTTCTGAAATCGGGGCATCATTTCCACTCTATCTTTATCCAGAAGTTGGCAGTAGTTTTCATGCTGGCGAGGTGGGAAATATTAGAGTTTCAAGAATTCCAAACATCGATCTAGTAATTTCAAGAAAAATTGCTGAAGCTGTCGGTAGTGTGTATTATCCTGTAGCTGAATATAATACAAAAGACGGTGATATTAGGATTACTCCTGAAAATATTTTGGACTATATTTATGCATACCTATATTCACCAAGCTACCGCACTAAATATAGCGAGTTTTTAAAAACAGATTTTCCACGCGTACCATATCCAAAAAATAAGGAAGAATTTTGGAAGCTGGTGCCTCTTGGTACTAAGCTCCGTGAACTACACTTGATGACCGCATCCGAATGCAACAATCTTATTACTTCATACCCTGTAGCGGGGAGTGACACTGTGGAAAAAATAAAATATGAAAATGGAAATGTCTACATAAACGATACCCAGTATTTTGGCAATGTTCCCGAAGTCGCATGGAATTTCTACATCGGTGGATACCAACCCGCTCAAAAATGGCTGAAAGACCGCAAAACCCGCACGCTCACCAACGCTGACATCGAACACTATCAAAAGATTATTGTGGTACTTACGGAGACAGATAATGTAATGAGGGAGATTGATGAAATTTTATAGCACTATGATAAAGGAGCAAACTAATAAAGAGGGAATGGCAGTAGATAGTGAAGGTCACCAATTGTTGAAAGAAATTTTTCCTCAACTTGTTGAGTCAGCAATAATTTGTGGAGTTCTTGTTGTCGCTGATCTTTCTAATAAAAAATTGGTAGATGAGAAAATCAGAAAATGGGTTAGGCAACGTGCAAAAAGTAAACATTCTCATTTTGTAATTATTCATCAAGATACCCTTTTGAGTAGTTTTGAACAATCTGTTAAGGAAGATGATTTTAACCTTGCATACGTTTTTCTGGCAACGTATTTTGAGCACTTCATTAACGAAATTATTCAAATATGGACTATTAGAAATGATGTTCCTAATAGTACGCTTAAGGAATTATTAAAATATGTTTCTTTTGAGGGTAAGTTTACTTGGTTAATTGATGTTATGAAGTTACCTAAATTTAACAGAAAACATTTTAATTTAATTAAGAAGGTTTCTGAAAAAAGGAGCAGTTTTTTGCACTATAAATTCCAAGGTAAGTCTGAGGAGGAGTATGATTATGAGGAAAACGAATCAAAATTACTTTTCAAGGAAATTTGTTCTACAATTAATTATTGTAAGGCATACAGAAAGAAAATAATATTTAAGGAACAAGCGGACATTTCCGATTGAAAAAGGGGGTCAAAAATGGGAAAAATGGGGGTCAGCCACTCGTTTCTAAAATTCTAAAAATGGAATTACAAAAATGAAGATTAAAATCTTGATGAGAGGAGGCCTGTGGCTAAACCCGCTAGTTGCGGGTCGCCCGAACATTTTGAGCACAAAATGTTTTAGGGTAGAATGAAATGTATGAAGAAGGAAACAGAAAAAATACAAATAGCAATCTATCAAATTCTTGGCGACGATCAAAAAATTCGTGTTAGAATTGAGGATGAAAATGTGTGGCTAACGCAAAAATTAATTGCAGAACTTTTTGTTATTGATGTACGTACGGCTAATGAGCATCTAAAAAATATATTTTTAGAACTGGAATTAAATGAAAATTCAGTTATCCGGAATTTCCGGATAACTGCTACAGATGGTAAGGAGTATGATACAAAGCATTATAATCTTGATGCTATTTTGGCCGTTGGGTATCGAGTGCGGTCTGATAAGGGGACTCAATTTCGCATATGGGCAACGGAGAGGTTGCGTGAATACCTGATTAAGGGATTTACTATGGATGATGAACGATTAAAGCAGGGTGATGGCCGTGCAAGATATTTCCAAGAACTTTTACAGAGAATTAGAGATATTCGCAGTAGTGAGCGTATGTTTTATCAGAAAGTCACTGATATATACGCAACTAGCATCGATTACAAAGTAGACACGGAGCAAACTCAAAAGTTTTTTGCCATGGTACAAAATAAAATGCACTACGCAGTGCATGGTTCTACCGCCGCAGAAATAATTGCCAAGCGTGCTGATAGTAGAAAGCCACTGATGGGATTAACTAGTTTTAAAAACGACTACATTACCGCAGGAGACATTCCTATTGCAAAAAATTATTTATCTGAGTCAGAAATAAGTCAGCTCAACTTGATTGTTTCTTTGTACATCGATTTTGCAGATTTGCAGGCTTCTAGTGGGCGACTCATGAAAATGCAAGATTGGATTATAAAGCTCGATGAATTTCTGACAATCTCTGAAAAGAAACTATTGCATACTGCGGGTACGGTGAGCGCAAAGGATGCGGAAACGTTGGCTTTTAGGGAATACGAAAAGTACAGGCAGGTGAGAGACAGAAATTATGTTTCAGACTTTGACAAGGAGGTGAAAAAACTTTTAAAAGTTAAGGGAACAAAAGAAAAGGGGCATTGAGATGAGGATCAAAATTTTGGTGAGGTGCGGTCTGTGGCTAAACCCTGCTTCGCAGTGTCGCCCGACCGCCGAAGACAGTTTAGGGTTAAACCCGCTAGTTACGGGTTGCCCGAACATTTTGAGCACAAAATGTTTTAGGGTAGAATGAAATGTATGAAAAAGATTACAAATGAAAAATCAGAGATGCACGGTATGCCAAGGGCAATGAGTGTCAATGTCCGCTTCGATAAAGAGCTACAGAAGATTACGGGGAATGAGGGGCACTCAGTAATAATTAGCGAAGGGGCATCTTTTTTGTACTTACTGATGAATGTTTTTATGGAGTGCCCGGAGATTGAAGAAAAATATCCGCCAGGTTTAATTGGGTTTTCAATCAACGGCATCCCGCCTAGAGACCATTCAATTCTTTTTGACGGTGACACGGTTGATTTTAGTGCCTTATCCGTATAAGAGTGTATAATAGAATGAAATATATGGAGAAAGAAGGTAAAAAATAAACAAAACTATGCAGTCATTTAATGCTTTGTTTAAAATTATATTAGAGGGGGACAGGCAATCCAGCAGGGAGGCTGCGAGGAGTGTTCGTAAATTTTTGTATAGTTCAAAAAGCGGAAAAGAAGAGTTTATTGAAATGAAGAAAATTATTAATAGTGCTGACCGTGTATACGTGACTATTAGTGAAGATTGGAGACAGGAGAATTTTGCTATGGCGGTGTCAGTAATATATTTTCTGCACGATAGGGAAGCTGAGCCAGACTTTCTTTTCCCTTGGTTGTTTTATTTGATACAACACGATAACGGGAATATCCGTCAGGCAGCAGTAAGAATGTTTAGAAATGAATTGGGGCCTCTTACTGTACATATTAGATGTCCAGAAAATAGCTATAGTTCAAATAAAATATTAAATGAAAAACGCAATCGGATACTATTTGATATGCACTGGGAACTTCATTTCTTGCTAAGAATGTTTTATAAACCATTGTATAAAAAATACAAGTATGTTTCTTCAATACCAACGGGACAGTATAAGTCAATTCAACTTGTTCTCGGAGAATTAGAATCTGATTGTGGGGAGGAATATACAAAGAAACTTCGAGCGATGAAATAATAAGGCGAAGGGTGATGTTGTTGCTTTTTGGCAGTTTTTGGGGTAATATTTTTATATGACCTTAAAAGCACTCGATAAAAAAATAGATTTTCTCGTTGAGAAAAAGCTTAATGAATTACTCGGTGACCCTGACAGTTTAGTTTTTTGTCTTTAAGTAAGCCGTTTATCAATAGATTAAAAATACGCCTTGCTGTGAGGTCTAAACCCATCTCGCATGACCGTGTTGCGGAAAAGTATGGCGCTGGTCGTTAAATAGGACGAGAGAGCAGTTGCGGATCTTGATGCTGTGGATGCTGAATACTATGCTAGTTTAATTCCAGAACTTTTACATTATGATTTGAAGGGAGTTTACAAACTACGTGTCGGTGATTATCGCGTTTTGTACAAGGTTTCTGGCAAGGTAATCACAATCAAAATGGTTGACCACAGAAGTCGTATTTACAAAATCTATAAAAGAACACTTTAGGATTTCTAGCTAATTGTGAAGTTTTGAGCATGCTTTGATGCGATATAAGGTCAGGTATGCTCCGTAGAAAACACTGTCTTTGCGAGGAGCTTGCGACGTGGCAATCCATAAAATTACACGTAAAACCTAGATTGCTTCGTGCCTCGCAAAGACTACAACCATGTTTTCTACAGAGCAGGTCAGGTACCTTTGATTTAAAATTTGAACGGCTCATTAGCGACGTATAGCTAGCAAAATAAGAGAGAACTTCCCTACATCTGAGCCGTTGGAAGTTGTTTGATAGGTGGTCTGTGGTAGAATTACATCTATGATCATTGAGGTAGATGAATATAAGAAAAGGGATGACACCGACAAATTGAGCTATATCAAACTAAGGATGTCTAAAGGCAGGAAGGTGATGGCAAGGAGCCTTGTTGCAGCTGCCCAGTCTATGGATAAAATCGCAACAGAAAACGGTATTGAAATAAATGCAAATTATGGTAATATCTAACTTATGGTAACTATTCTAGGTGAACAATTTCAGACGGGTGCAGTTTTGCAGGCTCCTAAGTCGGCTATCGTTTTAGCGTATACAAAAGCGATGAGGGAAGGGAAAGGGGAGGCAAGAAAAGTTCTAAAAACAACAGAAATAACAACAAATAAAAATAAGACTAAAAATTCATAGTAATTTCCACTACTTTCCCCAGTGTGATAAGATAAGGTTTCAATAACTATGATAAAAAACGAAAGCGAAGAAAAAGATGAGAAAATAGCGGGTGTCGATGCTCAAAGTGAATTACTTGACACGAAGGACGATACTACGTATATTGACCCCGTGTCTTTTGAAAGTGAGGAGGATTTGGAGAACCCAGCCCTTACACAGAAGAAAATGCGTGAGAAACTCAAAATCTGCGAAAAGGAGAAGAAAGACTATTTGGATGGGTGGCAAAGAATGCGCGCGGACTTCGCAAATGTTAAAAAAGAGGAGGAAAAAAGTCGTGGTGAAATGATAAAATTCGCAGCTGAGGGGCTTGTTGATGATTTAATTCCGGTGTTAGATAGCTTCTCGATGGCTTTTGGAAACAAAGAAGCATGGGAAAAAGTAGACGAGAATTGGCGGAAAGGAGTTGAATATATTTACGCGCAAATGTATTCTGTTCTTGAGTCGAGGGGGCTCACAGAAATAGGGGAAGTGGGGGAGAAGACTGACCCACGGCTCCATATCGCTATAGAGGAGATTCCGCCAAAATCAGAAAAAGATGCAGATACAGTCTCCGAGATTATACAAAAAGGTTATCGTTTGCATAGTAAAGTTATTCGTCCCGCGAAAGTAAAGGCCTTCGGACACGTAGGGGGAACAATTGACAACTGACATGTAACATTTAACAGGGCTCGAGTGAAAGAAAAAGAAAGTCGAATTTTAATAGTCCCACAAACATAATCACATAAAACAAACATGGCAAAAATTTTAGGAATTGACTTGGGTACAACAAACAGCGCGGTCGCTATCATTGAAGGTGGCGAGCCACGTATCGTAGAAAACATCGAAGGCGCGCGCACAACTCCGTCCATTGTCGCAGTTTCAAAGAGTGGTGAGCGCTTGGTGGGACTTTTGGCAAAGCGTCAGGCGGTGACCAACCCTCAGAACACGCTTTTTGGCATCAAGCGCATGATCGGTCATACCTTTGAAGATGAGGGTGTTCAACGCGATAAAAAAACGGCGCCGTTTGGTATCGAAAAATCTCCAACTGGCGGTGTGTTGGTGAAGATGGGAGAGAAGCAATACCGTCCAGAGGAGATTTCTGCGATGGTTCTCCAGAAGATAAAGGCAGATGCAGAAGCAAAGCTTGGTGAGAAAATCACCGAGGCGGTTATCACCGTGCCCGCATATTTCAATGACTCACAACGTCAGGCGACAAAGGATGCTGGAACAATTGCTGGTTTTGACGTGAAGCGTATTATTAACGAGCCTACTGCTGCAGCTCTGGCCTATGGTTTTAATAAAAAGAAAGATGAAAAGGTTGTTGTGTACGATTTTGGAGGTGGTACGTTTGACGTGTCTGTGCTTGAGATTGGAGGCGATGTTATTGAGGTGAAGTCCACAGACGGCGATGTACATATGGGTGGAGAAGACATTGACCAGAAGATTATCAAGCACATTGCGAGCGAATTTAAAAAAGAGTCGGGTATTGATGTTTCAACGGATATGATGGCGCTCCAACGTTTAAAGGAGTCTGCAGAAAAGGCAAAACATGAGCTTTCCACGACCACAGAAGCAGAAATCAATATTCCTTTTATTACTTCAGGGGCTGATGGTCCCAAGCACCTTCTTATGAAGCTTTCGCGCGCGACATTGGACGAACTTGCTCGTGAGTATATTGAGAAATCAATTGAAATTACAAAGCGCGCACTTGCCGCATCCCCATTCAAAAAGGAAGATATCAATGAAATTATTATGGTTGGGGGGCAGACACGTATGCCTGCTATTGTAAACGCAGTGAAGGAACTTTTTGGCAAAGAACCAAACCGCTCAATCAATCCTGACGAAGTGGTGGCAATTGGCGCTGCTATCCAAGCCGGGATCCTTCAAGGTGATGTAAAGGATGTGCTTCTTTTAGATGTCATTCCGCTTTCACTCGGTATCGAAACTTTTGGGAACGTAGCGACGAAGCTTATTGAAAAAAATACGACAATCCCCGCATCCCGTTCACAAATTTTTTCTACCGCCTCTGACAATCAAACATCTGTAGAGATCCACGTAGTTCAGGGTGAACGTCCAATGGCTCCCGACAACAAGTCGCTTGGCCGTTTTATTCTAGACGGTATTCCACCAGCGCATCGCGGTGTGCCTCAAGTTGAAGTTTCTTTTGATGTTGACGCAAACGGTATTCTTCAAGTAAAAGCTAAGGAAAAAACTACAGGCAAAGAGCAATCAATCCGCATAGAAGCAAGCTCAGGACTTTCAAAGGACGACATTGCACGTATGCAAAAAGAAGCAGAAATAAACGCAGAAGAAGACGCAAAGAAGCGCGACAGCGCGGAGACAAAAAATATGTTAGAACAGATGGTTTACACAGCCGAGAAATCGCTTCGTGATAATGGAGACAAACTTTCTGCAGATATTAAAACAAAAGTTGAGGAAAAGATTGCTTTAGCAAAGACTGCGTCGGCTGGTACTGATATAGAGGCGATGAAGAAGGCATCACAAGAGCTTTCAGACGAACTCTCAAAAATCGGAGAGGAGATGATGAAGAATACAGAATCTGCTAAGGCAGGTGAAGCTGAAGCAAAGGGAGATGGTGAAGAAAAAGTTCACGACGCAGAGTACAAGGAAGGAGAGGAGAAGAAGGACAATTAACAATTGACCATTGACAATTGACTAAAAATTCATGATTCATGATGCGTTCGGTCACATGTCAAATGTTAATTGTCACATGTCCCAAGATTAATGAAAGATTACTACAAAACACTCGGCGTTGAAAAGGACGCATCTCAGGACGAAATTAAAAAAGCGTTCCGCAAGCTTGCGCACGAGCATCATCCAGACAAAGGAGGAGATGAGAAAAAATTCAAAGAGGCAAGTGAAGCGTACCAAATTCTTTCAGATGAGAAAAAACGTTCTCAGTATGATACCTACGGTTCAGCTGGTCCAGAACAGGGGTTTGCTAGCGGAGGGCAGGCTGGTGGTTTTGGTTTTTCAGGTTTCCAAGGCGGACAAGGATTTGATGGTGTAGACCTAAACGACATATTCGGAGATTTTTTTGGTGGAGGTCGTCGTGAACAAGCGCGTCGCGGTCGAGATATTGCTGTAGATTTAGAGATCTCATTTTCAGAGGCTGTGTTTGGTGTGGAGCATAAGGTACGCATTACAAAGACATCCGCGTGCGATACTTGTCATGGTAGTGGCTCAAAACCCGGCATAAGAACAAAAGAATGCGCGCAGTGTAAAGGAAAAGGGCGCACACAGGAATCCGTACGTACTATTCTCGGCACGTTTGCGCAAGAGCGTGAGTGTCCAACGTGTCATGGTTTAGGTAGAGTTCCTGAAGAAAAATGTCATCCGTGCAAAGGCGCAGGCGTTGTGAGAAATGAAGAGCAAATTACTATTCGCATTCCATCTGGTATTCAAAATGGCGAGCAGGTACGCCTAGCAGGAGCCGGCGAGGCTATTCAGAATGGCAAGGCAGGAGATTTGTATGTCAGGGTACATGTTGGCCAACACAAAGTTTTTAAACGCGAAGGGGCAAATCTCATTATGCAACTCACCGTAAAACTTACTGATGCAATTCTTGGCGCCGAGTATGCTGTACAGACACTCGACGGAGAAATTAAATTAAAAATCCCAAAAGGTGTTTCGTCAGGCGAGGTTTTGCGCGTGCGTGAAAAGGGCGTGCCTTTTAGTGGTAAACATCGCGGTGATATTTTAATAAAATTAGAAGTTAAAACTCCAGGAAAGCTTTCACGCGCTGCCGAAAGACTCATTGAAGACCTTCGCAAAGAGGGAGTATAAGTAGCATGCTACGCTGGATTTTCGTAACCCCTCACACCCCTGCTACACTAGCCCAAAATCCTTGTCTTTGCGAGCTTTGCGAAGAAATCCAGCGTTTAACGATTAGCTCCTGGATTGCTTCGCTCCCGCTCGCAAAGACGACAATCTCGTTGTTTTTTGTATTTTTGAGAAGTAGGTGTGAGGGGTTACGGATTTTCACATTGACTTTCAACGTGTTTTGATGTATGTTTTCAAAGGAACAATGAAAGTAATGATCTTTTTGATTCTCTATAAGGAGCAACAAAATGAATGATAAAACTGTTTTGTTGACTGGTGCAACTGGTCAGGTTGTCTCGGAGCTTGCAATGGTTTTGCAAAAAGAGGGGTGGCGTATTTTGTATTTAATCCGTTCATCTAGCGGGAAAAATGCACAAGCACGCTTGGCTGAACTTTTGCCGACGATTCGTGATGGTCTGGACATTGCTATTGATGGTGATATTACATTACCATTTGGTGGACTTTCTCGCGCAGACAGTGAATTCTGGCGTGGGAAGATTGGAAAAATTTTACACGGAGCCGCTGCAATTAGTTTTGAAGAAAAAGATGCTGATCATGTTTGGCATACCAATGTAGGTGGAGTTCAAAATATGTTGGAGTTGGCCAGTGTTCTTGATGTTAAGAGTTTTCACTACATAAGTACCGCTTACATTTCTGGCAGTGCTATTGTTTTTCACGAAACTGATTTGGATATCGGCCAGAAATCTTTCAACGCCTATGAGCTGTCAAAAATTGAGAGCGAGAAATTGGTGCACGGATGGGAAGGCGGAGAATTCACTATTTACAGACTCCCGACAGTACTTGGGAGTTCGGTTGATGGGAGGGTACTGACCTTTCACAGCTATTATGGATTCTTTATGCCATTTTGGCGGATGCTCAAAAGCTGGAACAGACGGTGGCTTGCAGATAAGCAGAAATGCACGGATGAAGGAGTAACCTTTAATGAAAAAGGTGTGATGAATATTCCTCTTTTCATTGATTGTTCCTCTATTTCTGTTCTGAATATGGTCACTGTTGATTGGGTTGCACAAATGATGTCTGAGTTGCTTAAGATGTCAAGCTGTGGTCAAACTTACCATTTGGTTCATCAGAACCCGCCGAAGGTGAAATCAATTATAGAGATGTCATTAAGACATTTAGGTATCTCTGGCGTCAGATATGATTTGTTCGGTGTCATGGAATTAAAACCGCTACTGGCAAAGATTCAAACTGGGATTAATGAAAACACTAAAATCTACCAGCAGTACATTAAACACGGCAGCGTTTTTACATGTGATAAACTTATCAACACACTGGGATGTAAGTATATTCCTCACAAAGATGTTGATGAGGCGATGTTGTGCTTAATGTTGGATTATGCAATGTACGCGAACTTCGGGAAGAAATAACAGCATTAATTTTATGGACAGCATCTCAGTGCTGTCCATTTTTTATATCACAGACAAGCAGTCAGACTTTGAATGGTAATGTTTAATGATGTAGACAGCAATTCATTTATAATATATAACATAAGAATGAACTTTTACAGTTTATCAGGTTTTTTGATTGCTGTTACGAGTGGTTTGATGACTCTGCTGATGTTATTTATTGGCAAGAAAAAACTGCATTATCTTTGGGCTGTTTTTTGTTTTGCTGTGTTTCTTTTTGGTCTGGGCATATATTTTGTTGGAGGTTCAACATCGCCAGAAACAGCATCATTTTGGTGGAAAATTGCGCATATAGGAGCAATTTTAATACCTGTATTCTTTTTGCATTTTGTATATGAGTTTTTGGAAAAAAAGAAAACAGAAATTTTGATATTTTTATATGCCGTTTCCGTGTTACTTTTGATAACAAATTTTACTGATGGTCTCTTTATTGACAACATGCGTTTTGTTTTTGGGCAGTTTTATTATGATTCGCCACCAGGTCCTTTTTACCCACTATTTACCATAATGTTTTTTGGCCTAACAGGATACAGTCATTTCCTTTTATGGCTAGGATTTAAAGAAAGTAAAGATAGATTGATTAAAGAAAAGATTAAATTTTTCTTCTTTGGTATGGCGGTAAGTTTTGCGGGTGGAGCTTTTAATTTTCTCCCAGTATACGGTTTTGATATTTATCCGTATATGAATTTGACGGTGTTTCTTTATCCACTGATTATTTCATATGCTATATTCAAACACCAGCTTTTCGATATAAAAGTTATTCTCGTTGAATTAGCGGTTTTGTTGCTAAACTTGTTTTTGTTTATTAATGTATTTACCTCGTATTTAAAAACGGATTTTATGTTGAACGTATTAATGGCTTTACTCATTTTTATCTTTAGCGTAGTGCTTCTTCGTGGCATTTACAAGGATATCAGTAACAGAGAACGAATTTTTGGGTTATTGAAGGAAATGGAGGTAGCGAATGAGAAATTACGAGTACTTGAAGAGCAGAAGACGGAGTTCATGTCTATTGCTTCGCACCAGCTACGCGCGCCTCTTACAGTCATTAAAGGCTATGCGTCCATGATCCTTGAAGGAACTTTTGGACATATTAATGATTCTGCTCGAGATGCCATGGGAAAGCTCTATAAATCTAGTCAAAAGATTATCGCGCTAGTAGAGGATCTTCTTACGATTTCTCGTATTGAACAAGGGAGAACAATGCTTAATTTTGAGATGACAAATTTCAAAAATCTTGTGGAAAGTACAATTACAGAATTAAAGGATGAGGTGGCTGAAGCAAAAGTTGATGTATCATTTACTGCCACAGGCGATAAAGAATTCCTTGCCTATATTGATGAGAAAAAAGTTAAACAAATAGTGAAGCATATATTGGAAAATGCTATCAAATATACTACTGCGTCGGGTAGTGTGCGAGTAACTGTTGCAGATGACAGCTTAACAAAAAAAGTTCGTCTCACTGTTTCTGACACAGGGATTGGAATGAAGCAGGAGCAGATAACGTCAATTTTTGAAAGATTTAATCTAAAAGTGAAGGAAGGCGGACATTCGGCACTTAATGAGAAGCATATGCCACAGGAGGGAGGGCAGAATAAGAGAGAGGAAGAAGAATCGACAATGATGGAAAAAAGAACGCCTGGTATCGGTTTGTACATCGCTCAACAAATTATTGATGCGCACCACGGGACACTTCGCATTGAATCAGCAGGTTTAGGCAAAGGCACGATAGTGACAGTGGAGATGCCGAAGATGAGAGAACCAGAAAGCCAATAAAGTGTTTGGTGTATAGCAAAGAATGTTATACCATCCCCAATTAACTCTTGTGCAAAGAATTCCAAAATTTTGAGCGAGACGAAGAGAAAAATATGAGGAATATCGGGATATTTCAAAGGATTTTCTTTTATGGCCGAGCCACGAATCAGCTGATTCGAAGTCGCAGCCAAAATTTTTGGATTATTGTACATAGGTTAATTGGGGATGGTATTAGCAAGCAGTGTGAATTTATCAAAATTTATACTAAAGGTGCGAAGACACAAATTCGGAGTCAGTATATTTGGAGTTGAAAGAAAAAAGAACTCTGCAGTAGTTTTCAACAAAATCGTGGGTAATTTTTGCGATTGGTATGGTATAATTGAATTATGCCAGTAGCATTACTTGATATTATCAGTAACCTTTCCATTGAGATGTGCGTACTCGTGATATGGAATCTTTTTATCGTGGTACTCTCGTGGGTTATATTTTGGCAGGATCTTGCAAAACGCAACAGCAGAATTTTCTTTTTTTTAGCGATTATAAATCTTTTGAGTAGTTTTGTTTATGCTATTTTAGATGGCTCGTTCAGTATATCTGGCGTTTATATGGGAATCGTGGCACTCTACGCAGTCGCCGCCATCGTGCCTCCATTTTTATTTATATTTTTGCATGTATTTTCGATTGAAAATAGTGAGATTTCGTTTCAAAAATTTGTTGCTTTTTTCGTACCCTATTTTGCAATAGTCGGTATTTTGTACTGGTACCCATCATTCATTGTCAGTTATCAGGAGGCCCCCACTGGAGCTCTTGATGGCATGGTTTTAGGTAAAGGATTCCTGATATACATTTTTTATATTTTTACGTATCTTGTAGCAGCTATTTTCTTGCTTGTTAAAAAATATCAAGAAAGTGTCGGGATTCTTAAAACTGCAATTTTCGAGATGCTTACAGTGGTTGGTTTTGTCTGCGCAATAACGATGGTAATGTCATTCATGCCTCCGATTTTTACTGTTGGACAGCATGGTATGTTTTGGATTGGACACTTTTCTGTAAGCCTGCTTATTTTTGCAACTTCATTTATTCTCATAAAGTACAATTCTTTTAACATTAAAATTATTACTATTGAGTTGCTCATCTCTATTATTGCGCTTGTTCTTATAACCGAGCTCTTTTTCGCGAATTCTATCTACGATTTGTTTATTAGAACAGTAATCACGTTATTAATCATTTTGTCCAGTTCATTTTTAGCAAGAAGCGTGAAGCGCGAGATAGAGTCTGAAGAGAGGATTATACGTCTTTCTCATAATCTTGATGCAATATCAAAGCGTTTGAAGCTCCTTGATAAGAAAAAATCAGAATTTCTCTCCATTGCGGCGCACCACTTGCGTGACCCGCTTACCGTTATTAAAGGTTATGCATCAATGCTCATCGAGGGTTCTTTTGGCCCGCTTTCTCATCCCGTGATGGATGCGCTTGAAAAGATATCTGTTTCAAGCGGACATCTCGTTGTTGTGATTTCTGATTTTATGGATATTTCACGCATAGAAAGCGGTGATATGAATTATAAATTTGTCGACGTGGATATGAAAAAACTAGTCACAGACATCGCGAGTGATATGGAGCAGAATGCTCTCCATGCACGTTTGGTCTTTAACGTGATGATAGATGATGGCGTTTCGGGTAATGAGCAGTTTATTACTGTGGGAGATAGTGGAAAATTGCGACAAGTTATTTCAAATCTCATAGATAATTCTATAAAATACACACCAAATGGAGAAATATCCTTACTCTTATCCAAAAGTTCAGACAGAAAAAAAATTATTTTTAGTTTATCAGACACAGGTATTGGGATGAACTCAATGACGCTTGAAAAAATTTTTAAAAAGTTTAGTCGTGGTGAGGGTGTAAACAAAGTATATACAGAAGGAACTGGCCTAGGTCTTTATGTGGCGAAAGAAGTGATTAAGAAACACGAAGGACGAATTTGGGCTGAGTCTAAAGGGGAAGGTCATGGCTCAAGCTTTTATGTTGAGCTTGAGGCGAAAGGGTAACGGGTGCGGTCGGCTTTAAAATCAACGTTTTTTCTGGTAGTATATGGAAATGCAGAAAACACTACTTTCTGGAGTAAAACCAACGGGAACCGTACATATCGGTAATTATTTTGGTGCTATGCGTCAGTTTGTGGATAGGCAGGACGAGTATTGCCAGTATATTTTTATCGCCAACTACCACGCTCTCACGAGTGTGTCTGACGGGGCGCTTTTGCAAAAGCTCACGCTGGAGATTGCGATGGACTATCTAGCTATTGGTGTGGACACTAAAAAGACTACACTCTTTTTGCAGTCCGATGTGCCAGAGGTGACCGAGCTCGCTTGGATTTTTAATACCATCACTACAATGCCGTATCTTTCTCGCGCGCATGCTTTCAAGGATGCTGAAGCGAAAAACAAAGAGGTGAACGTGGGTCTTTTTGATTATCCTATTCTTATGGCTGCTGACATCTTGATGTATAACGCAGACGTGGTGCCTGTTGGGCTTGATCAGAAGCAACACATTGAAATAGCCCGTGATACCGCGCAAAAGTTTAACCGCACTTTTGGAGAGACATTCAAAATTCCTGAAGCAATGATTCTTGAAGAAGTAAAAACGGTACCTGGTACAGATGGTCGTAAGATGAGCAAGAGTTATGGCAATATCATTGGGCTTTTTGCGAGTGATGATGAAATCAAAAAAGCGGTGATGAGTATTCCCACAGACTCAAAAGGTGTGGAGGAACCAAAAGATCCAAGCGAATGCAAGGTATTTGCACTACACGAACTCTTTCCCGGAGATAATCTGAAAGAAATACGTGAGCGATATATCAAAGGAGGAATTGGCTACAAGGAGTCAAAAGATTTACTCGTAGAAAAAATTATTTCGTTTATCTCGCCAATGCGCGCGCGTCGTGAGGAGATAGCGCGCGACCCCGAAGCAGTTCTTAAAATTTTGAAAGAGGGTGGCATCGTTGCGCGCGCTCATGCGCAGAAGACAATGAAAGACGTGCGTGAGAAGGTGGGATTAATTTTGAAATAATATGGGACAAATGGAACAACCTATGGGCGGAGGCTTTAGTGAGAAGCAACAGCTTTCACGTAACATGGTGCAAATAAAACTTGCGCATGAATTAGACCAGTCACTTATTTCGTGGATTGGAGAACATGCGGATGATTTTGATAAGTTAGTTAAGCGTGACCCATCGATACTCGACCAATTAGCAGAAGAGGAAACATACGAAGAGGCACTAGAGAAAGTTAAGAAAGAGATTTACCACTAAAATCATGGAACGTACCTACATTAAAGATTTAAAAAAACATATCGGCAAAGAAGTTACCGTGCAAGGGTGGGTGGATATTCGCCGTGACCAAGGGAAGATGGTTTTTCTTGATTTACGCGAGATGAGTGGCAAAGTTCAAGCTGTTGTACTTCCAAATCACGCTCTGGCACTCGAGGTAGCACAACGCCTTCGCCCAGAGTGGGTCGTGAGTGTTTCTGCTCAAGTAAACAAGCGCCCAGAGCGCAATATCAAAGCAGACGTACTTAATGGAGACATTGAGCTTGAAGTTTTGAGTATTCTAGTATTAAACGAAGCCCAAACTCCTCCTATGGATGTTACCTCAGATGGTCACGAGATTGGAGAAGAAACACGTCTAAAGTATCGCTATCTAGACCTTCGTCGCCCTCGCCTTCAGAGAAACATGCGTCTTCGCCATGATATTGCGCTTCATATACGTAACTTTCTTTCAAAACATAATTTTATAGAGATAGAAACACCCATTCTTACAAAGTCTACTCCGGAAGGCGCGCGCGACTATATCGTGCCGTCTCGTATTGAACAGGGTAAATTTTACGCGCTCCCGCAATCTCCTCAACAGTACAAGCAACTCTTGATGGTTGCAGGGATGGAACGTTATTTTCAAATTGCTCGCTGTATGCGTGATGAGGACACACGCGGTGACCGTCAGCCCGAGTTTACTCAGCTCGATATGGAGCTTTCGTTTGTAAATCAAAAGGATATTATGGAGCTCAATGAAAAACTTTTGATCGAGCTTGTGCAAACACTCGCGCCAGAAAAGAAAATTCAGACAGTTCCTTTCCCACGCATTACGTACAAAGAAGCGATGGAAAAGTACGGAAATGACCGCCCTGATATGCGTGAAGATAAAAACGACCCGAATCTCTTGGCGTTCTGTTGGGTTATTGAATTTCCATTTTTTGAGAAAGACAAAAAAGGCGGATGGACATTTACGCATAACCCTTTTTCTGCGCCAATGTCGGAGCATCACAAATGGCTTATGAATAAAGAAAAGATTGGTGAGATTTTGGCTGCGCAGTACGACATCGCACTCAATGGTTTTGAAATTGGTGGTGGAAGTATTCGTAATCATCGTCCAGACGCGCTTATTAAAGTGCTTGAGATTATGGGGCACACCGAAGAGAACATTCGCACTAACTTTGGTCACATGATTGATGCTTTCTCGTACGGCGCGCCACCGCACGGCGGTATTGCATGGGGGCTTGATCGCTTTCTCGCTATTCTCACTGGTGAGCCAAACATTCGCGAAGTGATTGCCTTCCCAAAGACCGGCGAAGGTCGTGACCTTATGATGGAAACTCCGTCGGAAGTGAGCGCGGAGCAACTTCAGGAGCTCGGGATTACGATTCCAAGGATGAAATAGTTATTTATGATGAGTAAAAGTAAAATTATATTAGCAGTAGCAACTGTCTTTTTCTGTACGTTCTTTGTGGGCACTCAAACTATTTATGCCTCTGCTGTTTTAGATTCAGATTTGAATAGCAACGCCATAGCAGATAGCACTGAAGCTGAAGTCGTTGTTATTGCAAGCAAATCTCTACTCGCGGGTGAATACAATTTCAATAATTTAACCATAGCCAATAATGCAACACTTACGTTAGAAGGAAACCAGCTTTCCATGGACTTATTCAAGGGAGTAAAAATAAATGCTACTAATATAACGGTTACACTAGGTTCGCGTATTTCCGCAGATGGTAAAGGATATGCGTCTGGACCAGGGTTGCCTCCTTCTGGCACTAATGCTGGCGCAAGTTACGGTGGTGCTGGTGGTGCGAACACAGCCACTTCAACATACGGGTCTGCCATGATGCCAATTGATTTGGGGAGTGGGACAAGCGGTTATAGAGGCGGTGGAGCCATAAGACTTGTTGTGGCTGACACGCTTCTAAATAATGGCAATATTTCTTCAAATGGACAATTGTATCGTACGAGTGGCGGAAGCATATATGTAACTGTTAATAAATTAGCAGGAGCAGGTACATTTAACGCAAACGGAGCAGATACATCCTGGCCATATTATTATTCAGGGGGTGGTGGAAGAATAGCGGTATATTATCAACAGTCATCTTTTACCGGTAGCGCAAAAGCAAACGCTGGAATTTATTGTTTTTATGGATGTAATCCGGCTGGAGGCCATGGAACAGTAGTTTTTATCGATACTACGAATAATGATTTGTATCCAAAAGGATCTTTTAGATTTCAAGCAAATGACACACCTTTTAGTTTTCGTAACGTTTCTATTGTAAACAGCACAGGCGTAGAGATTGAGAAAGACGTATCTGTAACTGCAGATAATATTTTTGTAAGAAATCTTTCTGGAATAACAGTGAAGGATGGTGCGAGTATCAATGCTCATTACCTTATGGAAGAACAGAATTCTTATTTCACTATATTAGGTTCTTCGGTATTAAATATTCCCCTAATAGATATAGGTCAAGGAAGCACATTGACTTTGTCCGGCAATGAAACATTAGTATCTGACACTTTAAACATTAAAAATGGTGGGACACTCACCGTGGCAAAAGAACATATTTTGTCCCTAACTATACCAAACCTAAATATATCTCTTGGCGGTTCTGTCACCGCAAATGCAAAGGGATATGGCGCGGGGTTGGGGCAAGGGGCCCCTGCGACAGCGACCGCTGGCGCAAGCTATGGCGGTATCGGGCTGTGGAATTCAGCAACATCAACATATGGGTCCTCGACAGCACCAATCGATTTTGGTAGCGGAGGAAATGGATATTTTCCACACGGAGGTGGAGCTATTAGACTTGTTGTTACTGACACTCTTTTAAATGACGGCACGATTTCTGCAGATGGAAGCAACACGTCAAGTGGTGGCAGTATTTATGTTACTGCCGACAAGATGTCTGGTGCTGGTAGCTATCGAGCCAACGGCGGTCCTGCGTATTGGCCAAACATTGTATTTGGTATGGGTGGTGGTGGCAGAATTGCTCTTTATTATGCCACTTCCTCGTTTTCTGGTGGAGTTTTTGCAAAAGGAGGATGTGTCAGCTTTGATGGTTGGTCTGCGACGTGCGCAGGAGCTGGAACGGTGGTTGTAAAGCAATTAGAAACTTCTTGTCAGACAAATTGTTACTCCAACGTGCTTTTTCTTCCGGGGCTTGAGGCAAGTCGGTTGTATATGCCAGACGGCAATGGCGTAGAGAACAAACTTTGGGAACCATCATCAAACGCTGATGCTGAGAACTTATTTTTAAACTCAGGCGGAGCCTCTGTCCGAAATGATGTATACACTAAGGATGTGATTGACAATGCCTATTTGCCGATTAAGGGGAATGTTTACAAATCATTTCTCCAAGAAATGAAAACATGGGAGACCGATTATGGTATCATCGCAACGACCACTCCATACGATTGGCGCCTTTCTCTAGACGATATTTTAAACAATGGTATTAAGACAGGCGAGAATATTTCATACCTCTCTGCTACATCATCACCATACATTATTCAAGAGCTTCGTCGTCTCGCGAAAACCTCAAAAACTGGCAAGGTCACTATTGTTGCGCATTCTAACGGTGGACTTGTGGCAAAAGCGCTTATGCAAAAACTTGGTGACACAGAAACTACTAAACTTATTGACAAGGTTGTCTTAATTGCAGTGCCACAAGTAGGAACACCACAGGCGATAGGTGCGATTTTACACGGGTATGATCAAGGATTGCCTGCGGATATTTTTCCTCTCGCACTTTCTTTAAAAACTGCCCGCAGTCTTGCCGAAAATATGTCATCTGCTTACAATCTTGTTTCCTCAGTCAGCTATTTTACAAATGTTACCACTTCTGTCGTAACATTTGATAACTCAGATTTTCTCGCAGATTTTCGTGCCCGCTATGGAACAGTTATTAATTCTGAGTCTGGATTGCGAAATTTCATTACCGATACATGGCGAACCGCATCATCGTCAGCAGATGATTTGGCTTATCCAAGCGTAGGAAACGCAAATCTTTTTTCTCAAGCGGAAGTGGTGCACGGCGTGCTTGATATATGGACGCCACCTCAAGGAGTGTCGCTCTATGAGATTGCCGGCTGGGGAGAGGATACGCTCGCGACAATATTGAGTATAAAGAGGGGAAGAAAACTGTCTGTAAGGAAACACAACCAGCATTTCCTTTTACCAAAACATATTGCGTGTACACCACTACTCCCACTGTTATTTATAACCCAAAAGAAGTGGTGGATGGTGACGGGACAGTGGTGACAGCGAGCGCGCTCTTGAGTACTGCTTCAACGACGAAGAAGTACTGGGTGGATTTGGATACGTACAATAAATGGTGGCTTACTGGGAATGCTCCCCGTAAACATGCCGACATTCTTGAGGTTCCATCACTTCGTACCCTTATTCAAAATATTCTCACTAATATTACATCAACAACTACGTTGGAGTTTATACCTACTTCCCCTCCTTCATCAAATTCTCCTGACCGCCTTAGCTTCATTCTTCACTCGCCACTCAACCTCTCTGTCACCGATAACCTTGGTAATACAGTTAGCTCCGCAATCTCTACTATTCCAGACGGTAGTTTCAAGCGTTACGGCGAAGTTCAAGTACTCAAAATCCCTAAAGGAACTTCCATCACATTAAACCTCGTAGGCTACGCCTCTGGCTCTTTTACCTTGGACATGGAGGAGATTGATGGTATGAACAACATAATTGCTTCTACAACATTTTCTGGTGTCCCATCCGCAACTTCAACAACTGCGACGATCTCCTTTCCCGACGGCATACTTCAAACCGCAACACCTCTATTCGTTGACTATGACAATGATGGCACGATCGATTTCACTCTCATGCCAAATGTCGGCAATGATGTCGCCTTCGACACAACGTCTCCAGAAGCACGCATCTCTTTTAGCACTACTACTCAACAATTGTTGATTGAGGGCATTGACAATGGCGGAGAAGCAACAGTCTTTAATACTGCTACCTCGTCAATCATTACAGACCTTACGGGTAACACTTTGGGCATTGTATTTTCTAAATCTAAACAAGAAGCGAAGGAAATAAAAGTACAGCTACAGGAGTTGTATTACAATGGTATCTCCATAAGCGCAATTCCTAAAATTACGCTACAATATGAGTGGTCCACTGACAAAATGGGAAATATCAAGGAACTTGAACAGAAAGTGACAGTTGGGAATTTAAAGGTTGAAGCGCATTATGATGCGAAGAAGAATACTACTAAAATTGAAAGGAAGGTGAATAGCGGTGATGAAGATGAAAAGGAAAACAAGGAGACATTTTTAGGACTCCGTATTTTGAAACTTGTGAGCGATAAAGGGAGTATGAGAGTAGATTATTAATTTATTTATATAAACTTATGACGACAAAAAAAAATGTTTTATTTGTAGGAGTAATTGGAAGTATTATTTTGTTTCTTCCTGCTGTTATTAATCAAATTTGGCACTGTTCTAGTGGAAATTTGTTTATTTGCAGTGATTCCTACGGGATAGTTGCATCATTGGCTATTGTTTCCACTCCACTTTTTCTCCTATCCCTCATTACCTACCGCATGAAAGACGAAGTCTTCCACGCCTGGTGGAATTTCGCAAAGTGGTTTATTCCAGTTATCATCGTAGTAACACTTTGGCTTGAAAATGCAGGTGGCGGAGGTGGTTGGGGTATCAGTTCAGGAATATTTGAATTTGCTGTCCTCTGGCTACTTTATATTATCTTCATCATTACTTCGTTGGTTAAAATTGTGCGAGCGTATATTAAGACAAGGAGATAAGTTTATGCCCTCAGATTACCAAATTAAAACCGATGTGTTTGAGGGGCCACTGGAGCTTCTGTTGGACCTTGTTGAGAAGCGCAAACTTTTCATTAATGAGATTTCGCTTGCCGTGGTTGCGGATGACTATATCCAGCACCTAAAGCAATTTGAAAAGATGCCGGTGGATTTTGTCTCAAATTTTCTCATTGTTGCATCTACTCTCATCCTTATCAAATCTAAATCACTTCTGCCAACGCTCTCACTCACTGATGAGGAAACACAGGACATTGATGAGCTTGAAAGACGCCTCAAGGAATATCAGAAAATTCGAGAGCTATCTGTGAATGTGAAGCAAATGTTTGGCGAGAATATTTCTTTTCCAAAAGGGCAACCACGCGAGAGGGAAGCGGTATTTACTCCTAGCGAGGAAATTTCCACGCAAAGCATTTTTTCTGCGATGCGAGATGTTATACTGCATTTTCCAAAAAAGATTACTTTACCAAAAGTTGTTGTAAAAAAGGTAATCTCGCTTGAGGAAATGATGGACAGGCTAACTACACGCATTACAGGGAGTTTAAAAATGAGTTTTAAGGAGTTTGCCGGAGTGGGTAAGGAGGAAAAGGTGAATATCATCGTTAGTTTCCTCGCTATGCTTGAGCTAGTGAAGCAAGGAATGATTGCTGTAACTCAGGGTTCACACAGTGATGATATTGAAATTGAGACAAATACTTTAGAAACACCAAATTATGGAGCGAAATAATTTTATGAAAGAAAGTTTTGACCAGTGGAATATCCTTAAAAAACAGCTTAATGAAACAGGGCGTGTGTTTTTCGTGCACCCTCGTGAAATTTGGCGGTGTTCGCTCAAGGAAAAGAATGATGAATTTCATCATAAGATAGAAACTGAAAACAAAGTTGTATGGGCTAAACTTACTCAAACAAGAGTTATTAGCACGAAAAGACTTTTCCGAAAGGTTGATATTTTGAATCAGGAGTTATTCGACAAACTTGTCTCGGTATGGAAATCCTCTCTTTAAAACATCGATGCCCGTCACCTTGCGGTGACGGGCATCTCGGAGGCCGAAGCCATAATGTATACAGTATAGACGATTATCTATTTTTGTCAATAGGTATCTGGAGAATGTATAATTCGTGATATAGTAAAGAACATATGGAACTTTCTCGCAAAATCGAAGCATTACTGTTTTTCAAGGGGGAGCCTGTAACAACAGGTTTTTTGGCAAAAACACTAAACATATCGGAGGAAGATGTACGTGCTGGACTCACAGAGCTTGAGCAGTCACTCTCTGGTCGTGGAATCGTTTTGATGCAAAATGGCGATGAGTATATGCTCGCCTCTTCACCAGAAATGGGGTCAACAATAGAGAGTCTACTCAAAGAAGAGCTCGGTAAAGATCTTGGCAAGGCAGGGCTTGAAACTCTCGCAACAGTGCTTTATAGAGGACCTATAACACGAAGCGAAATAAACTACATTCGGGGTGTGAATTCAAATTATATTTTACGAAGTCTGCTTGTGCGCGGACTTATTGAAAAAGTTGACCAAGGTGGACGAAGCGTCGCATATCAACCAACATTTGAACTTCTTTCATATATGGGAGTAAGCAAAGTTTCTGATTTGCCAGGATACGAAGAGACGCAGAAATCTGTCGAGGAGTTTAAAAAATCAGATACTGAAAATGGACACGAGGAAGAATAAAGGACACATTACCGCAAAGAGACTCCATTCGCTTGCGATTGTTCTCATTGGCGGAGCTGGCCTCGCAGTTGCAATGCAGGGGCTACTTTCATTTGCTCTTCCAACGCAGACAGAAACAGGTGTAAACAATACTGGTGGTGCAACTGAGGAAATTAGCACAGCAAAAATTGTGAATCCGTTTGAAGATATTTCGCTTGTGGCGCGTGCTGTCTATGTAATTGAATTAAAAACAGGAGTGGTGCTTTTTGCAAAAAGTGAAAACGAAAAACTTCCACTTGCGTCATTGACCAAGTTGATGACTGCGTTTGTGGCTCGCGAGCATTTCTCCGAGAGCGCAGTACTCACCCTTACAAAAGACGACCTTTCTGCAGAGGGGGACTCAGGGCTTCGCCCTGGTGAAAGGTGGCGACTCGGCGATATATTGAACGCAATGTTGCTTGTTTCCTCAAACGACGCGGCGCATGCGGTGGCGGGTTTTGTAGGTGCAAATGATATGTCAGAGAAAGTTGGCGACTTGAATCTGGCACGCGCGAGCTTTGTTCAGATGATGAATGAAAAGGCTGTCGCACTCGGGCTAGAACAGATGCGATTTTTTAATGAGTCTGGCCTAGATGTCCCTTTGCCAAAAAGTAGTCAGCTCGCGCAGGTGAGCATACTTGAGCAGGGAGGAGGGTACGGATCTGCTCGCAATGTTGCGGAGTTATTTGCTGAACTTTGGAAAAGATATCCAGAAACCATAGAAATAACCGCTCGCAAGGACGCACGTATTTATTCGCAGGATGAAATCGCGCATATTTTATCAAATACGAATGAAATAGTTGGGAGTATCCCCGGACTCGTGGCATCAAAGACTGGTTTTACAGATCTATCTGGGGGAAATCTTGCAATTATTTTTGACAGAGGAATTGGCGACCCTGTCGTGGCCGTAGTACTCGGCTCTAGCTATAAGGGGCGTTTTGACGATATGCGGAAGATTGTTTCTGCAATTAGAGTTTCTGTAATTTCACAAAAAAGATGAGTTTGGTGCTTCTGTATAATTTTTGTACAATAGATAAATACTATGCCAATTGATGTTGTAAAAATTTTTCTTGCTACCGCCACAGCATTCTTTGTTGGTATAGCTATAACTCCTTTTTTGACCTCGTTTCTCTATCGCCATAGGATGTGGAAGAAAACCAGCGTACGCTTAACAATGGACGGGAAAGAAGCAACTATTTCAGGTAAGCTTCACAATGATGAAGACAGAAAAACGCCTCGTATGGGTGGGGTTGTAGTTTGGGGATCTGTTTCTATAACGATTATTTTATTTTTTATTTTTGCTTCAGTCTTCCCAGACAGTATTTTTTCAAAACTCTCGTTTCTTTCTCGTGAGCAAACATGGCTCCCTCTTTTTGCTCTCGTTGCAGGAGGACTATTCGGACTTATTGATGATTACCTAGTGTGTCGCGAAACAGGCACATATGCTGGCGGAGGCCTCGCTCTGCGTGCGCGACTCGCATTTATATTTTTCCTTGCAAGCGCTGGTGCATGGTGGTTTTACGCAAAGCTTGGGATAGATTTTGTTCATGTGCCGTTTGTAGGCGATATGCATCTAGGATTATGGTTTATTCCGCTCTTCATTGTTTTTATGATCGGTATTTATTCCGGTGGAATAATAGACGGTATAGATGGGCTTTCGGGCGGAGTATTTGCATCAATTTTTACCGCTTACGCAGTTATAGCATTTGCGCAGGGGCAAATAGATCTTGCTGTTTTTTCCAGTGTAGTGGTCGGAGGGCTCCTAGCATTTCTGTGGTTTAATATTCCACCCGCGCGTTTTTTTAATTCAGAAACAGGAACAATGGCGCTCACTACTGCTCTCACGGTCGTTGCTTTTCTTACAAAGGCAGTACTGGTGCTCCCCATCATCGCACTCCTACTTATCGCCACAAGCGCATCGTCACTTATTCAAATTCTTTCAAAAAAATATCGAAATGGTAAAAAAGTATTTTTAGTAGCACCCTTACACAACCATTTTCAGGCGCTCGGTTGGCCACCATACAAGGTGGTGATGAGATACTGGGTTATTTCGGTGGTACTCGCGCTTCTTGGTACGATAATCGCGCTCGTCGGATGAAATAAATATGTTATGAAAAAAATCCAATCAATAGATAAAATATTTCTTGGAATTACCGCTCTTCTTGCACTAGTAGGGCTTTTTGTTTTCACTTCTGCCTCGTTTGGGCTTTTTGCGCGAAAGGGATTTTCTTTGAAGGATCTTTTGTTTGATCAAGTTATTTTAGGGCTTCTTCTTGGAATTATTATTGCCGTTTTTTTTGCGTTTAAGGTCAATTTAAAATTACTACAAACAAATGCACTTTATATTTTTATTGGTTCCGTAATCGTTACACTTTTTGTTTTTGTGCCTGGTGTCGGATTGGAACACGGTGGAGCGCATAGGTGGATTGATTTGAGGTTCATTACATTTCAACCGTCCGAGCTTCTCAAACTTGGTACTGTTATCTATTTCGCCGCACTTTTGCCAATTCTCAGGGAGCGCATCCAAACTTTAAAAACAGCCTTGACTGTCACTGGCGGAATATTGCTTCTCCCTGCTATAGTGTTGCTTGCAGAGCCAGACACCGGCACATTGGCCGTTCTTTTTGCCGCTGTGATTGCAATGCTTCTTGCTGCAGGAATGAAGATTCGTCATTTTTTGCTTATTATAGGTATTAGTGTTCTTGCGGTCGGCGCTCTAGCTCTTGCTCGTCCATATGTTGGCGAGCGTATTCTCACATACCTTGACCCTTCGCACGACCCGCAGGGGTCGAGTTATCAGATTCAAAAATCTCTCCTCGCAATCGGTTCAGGTGGAATTACAGGCCGTGGTTTCGGGCAAAGTCTACAAAAATTCGGTTCTCTCCCTGAACCAACAGGCGACTCTATTTTTGCGGTGGTAGGAGAAGAATTTGGGTTTATTGGCGGGTTGATTATCATAATTTTGTTTCTTTTGTTCGGTGTTCGTGGCATACAAATTGCGAGACGTACCCCAAATATTTTTGAGTCGCTTTTGGCTGTAGGAATTGTTATACTGATAGTATCGCAGTCATTTGCGAATATCGCTGCTATGCTCGGGCTAATACCGCTTACTGGCGTACCACTTGTGTTTGTTAGCCACGGCGGTTCCGCGATACTATTTGCTTTCCTTGAGGTAGGAATTCTCCTAAATATTTCTAAGAGAAATTAAGGAGTGAAGCGACTATATTCAAGAGAGCGAGAGAGCGAGCGAAATACAAACACGGAGTTTGCATTTCCGAGCGAACGCAGAATATGTTGTATCAAGTTATATAATTTCCTTACCCAGTTAAATGATTTCAAATTAAAAACACAATTAACATTATTATGAAAAAATCACATAACTATAATAAAAAATTCTCAGGCTGTTTAACAGAGAATTTGAAATCGCGATTTGCAAAATCGCATTTAACCAGGTGTAGTTTTACTAAGCTCGCTTCTCTCACTATGAAAAACTAACATGAAAATCGTATTTACCGGTGGGGGAACAGGCGGTCACTTTTATCCGATTATTGCTGTAGCACAAAAACTGCACCAACTCCTTGTACGCGAAAAAATCGCGAATGTTCTGATGTTCTATTTGTCTACCGAGCCATACAATGAGCGGATGCTTTTTGACAACAAAATCAAATTTAAGGCCGTAACAGCAGGGAAGAGACGAACATACTTTTCCTTACAAAATTTTTTTGATTTCTTTAAAACTGGTTGGGGGGTACTAAAGTCAATTTTTCAAATGTTTGTGTTATATCCTGATGTTGTATTTAGTAAAGGAGGTTTTGCAAGTTTCCCAACTTTGGTTGCTGCGAAACTATTTCGCATTCCTGTTATTATTCATGAATCTGACAGCGCGCCAGGTCGCGTAAATACATGGGCTGGTAAGTTTGCGCAAAAAATCGCCATCTCATACGCTGAAGCGGCGCAATTTTTTCCAGAGGGTCGCACGGCTCTCACAGGTAACCCGATTCGCGAGGAAATTCTGCGCCCTTCGGGAAAGAATGCTCTAAAAGAGCTTGATCTTGAGCAAGGTATTCCAACACTCCTTGTTCTTGGCGGCTCTCAAGGCGCGCGCGTTATCAATAGTCAAATGGAAACTCTCTCACCTCGTCTTGTGGAAAAATATCAAGTTATCCACCAGACAGGAGAGGCAAACATGGAAGACGTAAAAACTACGGTAAGCGGACTTTTGAGCGGTAATGCAAATGCGTCACGCTACCATATTTATGGGTATCTTGATAATCAAACAATGAAACTAGCCGCGGAGGAGGCGACTATTATCGTGTCGCGAGCAGGGTCTGCAATTTTTGAAATTGCAGCGTGGGAGATTCCATCTATTCTTATTCCCATTGCAAATCACGTTGGCGATCATCAGAGGAAGAATGCGTTTGCTTACGCGCGCGCAGGTGGTGCCGTGGTTATAGAAGAGTCAAATATGGGACCGAATATTTTGATGTCAGAGATTGAGAATTTAATGAATGACAACAACAAGCGCGCGTTGATGAAAAAGTCTGCGAGGGCGTTTGCGCGCACAGATGCTGCCGAGCAAATCGCCGAACAGATTGTAGCAATTTTAATGCGTCACCAAGGTTAATGCAATTCAAAACAGCCAATGACAAAAGTAATTACACGATTTGCACCCTCCCCGACAGGAGTGCTCCATATCGGCTCCGCTCGGACAGCTCTTTACTCGTGGCTTTACGCTCGCCAAAACAATGGCATGTTTATTCTTCGTATCGAGGACACTGACAAAGAGCGCTCAACGCGAGAATTTGAAGAAAATATCGTCGAAGGCTTAAAATGGCTTGGGCTTACACATGACGAGTTCTTTCGGCAATCAGACCGCTCCGCAATCTATAAAAAATATCTTGAGGTACTTGTCGCCAATGGTACCGCGTATGTGTCCAAAGAAATTGCAGTTGATGATGGTCACCGCACCGAGGTCATTCGTTTTAAAAATCCAAATATTGTCGTGACTTTTCACGATGAAGCGCGTGGGGATATTTCTTTTAACACTACAGAACTCGGTGACTTTGTTATTGCAAAAGATTTTGAAACGCCACTCTATAACTTTGCTGTGGTCGTGGATGATTTTGAAATGGGGGTTACCCACATAATCCGCGGTGATGATGCCATTTCAAACACACCAAGACAAATCCTCATTCAGGAAGCAATTGGCGCGTCACGCCCTATCTATACACATTTGCCAATGATTCTCGCGCCAGACAAAACAAAACTTTCTAAACGTCATGGTGCGCTTGCTGTTACAGAGTACAGAGAAGAAGGGTATCTTCCAGAGGCGATTCTAAATTTCGTCGCGCTCATGGGCTGGAATCCGGGAAATGATCAAGAAATCATTTCCATCAGTGAAATGACTAAACTTTTTACACCCGAGAGAGTTCAAAAAGGTAGCGCCGTCTTTAATATCGATAAATTAAAATGGCTCAACAAACATTATATGAAACTTCTTCGCACGGAAAAGGCGGAGGAGGAGATTCTTTCAAGATTTCCAAAATCGCTTCGTGAAAAAGCAGAAGGCAATAAAAAAATTTTTGAAAAGTTGGTTCCTGTTATCGTAGACCATGTTTCAGTATTTGGAGAGGTAAAAATATTGGCAGAAGCGGGGGAGTATAATTATTTTTTTGATGACCCAACTTTTGCAAAAGAGGCTTTGCTTTGGAAGGATGAAAATGATGCTAGTGTAGCTACTAATAAATTAAAAAAAGTCCTTTCTCTCATTGCTGACATTGATGACACATTTTTTATGCCAGAAACAATCAAGACTGCTATCTGGGACTACGCGACCGATGCAGGGCGGGGGAGTGTATTGTGGCCCATGCGTTACGCGCTTTCTGGGCGGGATAAATCTCCTGACCCGTTTACGCTTGCAAGCATATTAGGTAAGGAAACGACAATACGTCGTATTTTCTACGCGATAGAAGTTCTTCGAGTATAGTTCTAACTCTAAACTGATTCTAATATTTTATTTATTATGCGATTACATTTTCAGCAATTAACTATTTTATTATTTCTAACAGTGGTTATGCTAACCGCTGACTCATTGGTTCATGCTCAAACGATTGAGGAGCTTCAGCAAAAAATCACAAGCCAAGCAAGTGCGATACAAAAGCTCGAGCTAGAAATATCGCAATACCAAGGCGACCTAGCAACGCTTGCCACAAAGAAAAATACTCTCAAGAATGCTATTGCGTTACTAGAAATAACACGAAAAAAACTTGAAACCGATATAAGGCTTACTCAAACAAAAGTAGATACTACCAATCTTACCATTCGCCAGCTCAGTTCAGAAATAACATACAAAGAGAATGAAATTAGTGTACGCATTGCAGCGCTCAAGGAAGCACTGCTTTCTATGTACGAACGCGATAGCGATTCATTAGCGGAGGTTGCTTTGTCCAACGAGAGTTTTTCAGGCCTTTGGAACGATATTGATATGCTTGAACAATATAGCCAGGGGATCAGTGATAATTTGGGTATTGTTAAATCACTGAAAAGCGACCTTGAGATAAAAAATAATAAAAAACAAAATGAAAAAGGTAAGCTTCTTGATTTGAAAAGCACGCTCAACGATCAAAAGAAGGTGACGGAAAATACAAAGAAACAACAAACTCAACTACTCACTCAGACGAGCAGTCAAGAATCAAAATATCAAAAAACCCTAAAAGAAAAACTAACGCTCAAAGATGCGCTTGAAAAAGAACTTAAAGAGTATGAGTCCACATTGAAATTTATTCTTGATCCTAAGTCGATTCCACCTCGAGGAACAAAAGTTTTTTCCTACCCCGTAGACAATGTTCGCATAACACAATATTTTGGAAATACTGCGTTTGCAAGAAGTGGGGCATACAATGGAAGTGGACATAATGGCATAGATTTTGGTGTATCTGTCGGGACTCCTGTTAAGGCGATGCTTCCAGGTAAAATAATTGGAACGGGGAATACTGACCAATATAATGGGTGCTATTCATACGGAAAGTGGGTACTTGTGGAGCACTTCAACGGTCTTTCTATGCTATATGCTCATCTCTCGCTTATTAAGGTATCAAATGGACAGTCAGTATCCACAGGTGACCTAGTTGGTTATAGTGGCAACACAGGATATAGTACAGGGCCGCACCTACATTTATCGGTGTTTGTAAGTGCGGCGGTTGAAATCATTCGACTAGGAGATGTGAAAAAAATAACAAACTGTGCGGATGCTTCTATACCAGTCGCAGCTCTAAATGCATATCTTAATCCAATGGATTACCTGTAAAAGATTTAGTATAATTATCGTATGAAAAAGATTTCTAAGAATCGCGGGTTTATGCAAATCGTTCTCTTGGCGATTATTGCAATTGCAGCGCTTGGATATTTTAATATTGATTTACGTTCAGTTTTTGAAAGTCCCATCATTCAGAAAGTTTGGAATATATTTGTAGTAGCATGGGCTACATACATGAAGCCAATGATTACATACTTGTTCACTAGCATCTCCGCGGTTTTTGGAAAGTAGGTCAAAGTCTAATACAAAAAAACAGCGCAATTTCTTGCGCTGTTAAAGTTGGAGAACTAACCCATATTCATTTACCTGCAGTATGAAGTGGTTTCAATACCTCGTTCCATAAAGTTACTACGGAAGCCAGCATCGCCATCTGCTGTAGCGGTGTATCCAGATTATGAGAATTTACAAGCCTTGAATATTTGAACTCGTCAGGGTTTGCACCCAAACAAGCACAATCCCCAGGAACAGTAAAGGAGGGAACACCTTGATACCTTATCATAGCCCTGACGCCGAAAACCACTCCGCCTGCCCTCAAGTAATCCTCTTTACTCTGATCAAACTCAGCTTTGGTGGCAGATGACATTCCAAAATAAAAATCAAGAGCTTTTTCTTCGCATAAAGGTATTATGGTATCCTTGGTGTAATTTTCACGGAGTAGATTGTACCCTCGTTTGCTAAGGACTACGCTCATTGGGCAGGCGTGAAATCTGGTATCGCTGCGATAAACAGCAGTTATATTCATAAGCTGTAAATCATCGCTTAGGCAGAGTTCAGGAGTTTGCTCCTCTTCGGTTAAAATGTCGTTGGTGAGCATAAACAAAATTCCCAACTGTTTGGAGCATTTTGCCAAATTATCCCAGGCAAGCCCTTTGTTTTCATTGCCTGAAAAATCAACAAATGGTAATGCTATTCTAAAAACACAAAGATTGCCAACTGTTGTTCTCGGTATTTCCAAAAGGCGTTTAAGTATCTCTTCGTTTTTAATGAGGGAAAGAAAGTGCTGATACAAAGTTTCCTTGATTTTGAAAGCAAAACCATTTTCCACAATCTCAAGACTGTAGATTTCTTTAGAGGCTTCTTCGCTAGACATTTTAATTCTCCTATATTTTAAGTTTAAAGGGCAATAACTGAAAATCCGTCTCTACTAAAAAACTAGCATTTAAGCATATTAATAGCAACATATCCCTTGTGCGACACTGTGTGGTAGGGTATACTTGGGGAATGGAGAATCTACGCATACAAAAGCCAGGTGGGCAAAAGCCGTGGAAGCTTCTGGAACTAAAGGCAGGTCTTGAAAATTTTTATACGAAGAATGGTCGCTATCCAACTGCGCCTGAAGTTGACGCGCACCCATATCTGCCGTCAGCTCGTTCAATAGAACGAAATTTTGGAGGGCTTGTAGAATTGCGAAAAACTCTTGGCTTAGATACGCAGTCTGATTTTCGGGAGGGTACGCATAGTAGCAAACGAGCCCGTACAATCAGCGTACGCTCGCGTCGCGTCGAGCAGGAGGTAGCAGAGTACCTCAAAAAACGATTCAAGCGCGATTCTGTGCATCATAGACATTCATTTTTTGACGACAAGAGGACGCGTGTTGATTTCTTTGTTAATGATAAACTTGGTGGATTTTGCGTGGAGGTGCTCTGTCCTCTAGACAGACGTAATCTAATCGGCTGCCTAAACAGCAAGTTGGCGAAATACCAAAGCCCGCAGTTGAATCAACATCAAGTGATTTTTTTACAAATGAACAAGGGGCTTGATCAGGCACTCCTTGACTCAGTAATCAAAAATAAGAAAAATAAACCTTTAGCAGGACATCATCTGTATTCGTGGGATTCATTCGTGAAATTTTGCGAGAAAAGAAACCAGTTAAAGATTCAGTAAGTTGCAGAAGTGTATGGATTATGGATAAAGAGGTAGAAGTAATGGTATTTAAGCCATCAATTACTTAGTAACTTGTCAGTATTTATAGTCAATGTCGTATAACGTACCAGCGTAAAAGATATATTGTGCGACGTACCCATATAAATAGCATATAGCATATTAGCAACCAAAGCTACACACTAAACCCTCTTCTCTTCTGCAATCACCATAGAGAGTGATGTAAGCGCGAGTGACGCAATGGCACCTATAACGAAAGTCCAGTTAAGGCTGGTGAACATCGCCAAGGCCGCCACAGCGCCTAGCGCAATAAGCCGACCTATTTGCATCGCCATTTCGCTTAGGACTGTAAATTCGTCCACATAGTGCCCTTGGTCAGCCGCGAGATCGTAAAATATCGCGTCGTACGAGGTGTCTGTCATCACCTGTGCTATTTTGTGGTAGATACCGACGATAAACACATGGAACGCTGTAAGAACAAAGATTTTCACAATCCAGCCAAGAGCGTATAAGATGCTTCCTGCGCGAAGCATCTTGCTCTTCTTCCCTATACGATCTAGGTAGTGGCCAAACATATATTGCATGAGCACTGTAACTCCTAGTATAAAACTTGAAAGCGCTCCGACCTTGAAATAGTCACCTTGTAGAAGAAGAAAAATAAAAATAGGCCAAACAATGACTCCAATGGTTTCCTCGGCCCCTGTAGCGATGGATGCCCATACCACTGCCCTGTTCTTTTTTGAAAAAAGTTCGCACCATGCCCTCATATAGTCCCAATTGAATTTTTCATTTGTACGTGGTACCAATGCAAACGGGATTGTTCCAATCAAATATACCACTATAGCAATAAAAAAAAGGGCTTGCATTGAAAATACTTCAATAATATATCCCGCGAGCATCGGTCCTACAACCCCAAGCAGTGTAATAGTAGAAAGCATCAGCCCAACCTGCCCTCCCCTTCTTCCCGTGTTTGTAAAAATCGCAAAGTCCACATGATACGGAATCCAGAACAAAAGCCTGAATACGATTACAAAAATCAGTGAGATAGGAAGAAGCTTCCACATGTTGTCGGGAGTCGTAAAATAATAAGCTGTGTTTATGGCCACAGCAGATAGACTTGCAAGCACGAGGGCTTTTCTAAAACCGAATTTATTCAAAAATTGCGCTCCAAAAGCAACAAGAAAAAGGTACACACCACTTGCCACCGCATAGTATGCCATTACGAGCGGGATATTCCCACCAGAAAGATTGTAAATAAATATAGGAAGAAAAACGCCAAGGAGTCCGCTTGATATTGCCATCACCATTCGTCCAAAGTATAGCCCTAGGAACCCGTGTCGTTTTTCTTTGTTAGTTAATAGGTAGTCTGAGCTCTCCATAAAATTATTATATTAGCCTTAAATTTTAACATAAAACAACGCTAAAGGGCAGTCTGTGTGCTTACATCGCGCGGGACAGTATTCCCTACCGTAGAGAATAAGCATGTGTGAAAAACGCACCCAATCTTTTTTGGGAATGATTTTCATAAGGTCGCGCTCTATTTTTACAGCATCTTTGTGTTTAGTGAGACCAAGTAAGCGCGATAAGCGAATGACGTGCGTGTCTACAGCTATCCCCTCAGCAGTGCCGTAAAGCTCACCGAGAACAACATTTGCTGTTTTTCTTCCCACTCCTGGGATAGTAATCATCTCCCCCATCGTCTTTGGAACTTTTCCACTAAAATCTTTTTTGATTGCTTTTGCAGCAGCAAGAATATTTCTTGCCTTTGCTCGATAAAATCCTGTGGAGTAGATATCCTTTTCAAAGTCTGAGGGCTTTGCTTTTATATAATCATCTAGCTTTTTGTATTTTTTGAAAAGTTGATTGGTAACTTCGTTCACTCTTTTATCTGTACACTGAGCAGACAAAATAACTGCTACAAGAAGCTCAAATGGTTTTTTGTAATTGAGTGCGCATGCGGGCGCAGGAAAAAGTCGCGTCAGAATACGCATTATTTTTTTCAGGCTTTTTTTGTGATCCATTGTTTGAATTTTACAGATGAGCAATTGAGTATTCTGAAAACTCTGGTAATAGATTTTTACTGTATAATATACGAGAAAATGCTTCAGCCTCCATTTTCGCGCCTGTGAGTCCATGGTGTGGCTTGGGCTCTTCTGGAAGTCCTACATATTTTAAAATCGTGTCAAGCGATAGATCGGCGCGGTCGTTTTTGCGTTGAACTGGAATTCCGCGTTTTACCATATCCATATATGCCATTGAATTTAAGTCCAATGTCCTATATGAGAAGTGCCAGCCTATGCTTGACCGCGCAAACGAGTCGTTTAAAAAATCACGGTCAAATGATGGATTTTGCCCTGCGAGCGTTTTGTCCTCACATTGTTCTATCCAATGCAAAAAATTATCCATCAGTTCCTTTATAGAATGTTTTTTTGGATCTGTACATTCTTGTTTTGTAAAGCCGTTTACAGCGAGAGCGTCGCTCATAATGCTCGCGCCGTCCCATGTGTGGCATTCTCCGTAAAATTGCCTTTCTGGGTGCTCTAATTCAACTGCGCCTATGCTCAAAATAGAGTGTTTGCGAGGATCTAATCCAGTTGCTTCGATATCTGCGACTATCATAATTATTTCAGTATAACATACGGCACTACAGTGATGAGAATTGTTTGTTCACCTTCCCAGTCGCTAGAATTTTTTCTGTAAATCCAACAGTTTCTGCTGAGAACCAATCGTTCATTGTAAAACGCTCAAGGTCATCCGCTCCGTGTGCATCAGATCCTCCAAGAGCTAGCGTTCCATATTTTTTTGCCATTTCACGAAGAGCTTGACGTTCCTTGTTCATCACGGCTTCACCAGTTGTTCCATATTCGCGGAGTCCATATACAACTTCTACTCCGTCAAGTCGCTTTTCAGATAGTATCCTCTCTAACTCTTCAAGAGACATTTTCTGTTTGACTGTAAAATAGTGGGCCAAAATAGCCACTCCACCAGCGTCGCGGATTAGCTTCACAGCTTCGTCTAGGTCTGGCATATAGTCGTGTTCTGCATATCCATTGCGAAATGCTTCTGGCGAAAGAAAGAGTGTATATGGGTAACTATTCTCCCCTTTTTGCATCATCTGCGAATATTGTTCTTGAATAGCAGAGTTGAGCGTCGCTTCATTCGCCATCTCAAGACGAATTTTTTCCACAACCAAATTATTTTCGGGATATTTGTTAATTGCCTGAACAATATGTGGTCTGCCAACAGACTCCCCTCCCGACATCTCAAGGCAATCCTCCTCAGTAATTCTGAAACCAAGATTTTGAAGTTTGGACACTATTCCTTTCATTCTTTTAACTCGAGCCTTCTGGGCGCGTTGGCAATGCTTCACGAGCGCTTCATTCGTCGGGTCAACAAAAAGTCCCACAATGTGCATTGCGCATACGTTCGGCTTTAACTCTTTTGGAATGTCGGCGGTGATCTCTATTCCAACAATCCATTTTAGTGTTCGCTCGCGCTCTGCTTCAAGCAGAGCCATTGTATCTGGTGACGGTACAGCGTCGTGATCTGTGAATGCGATAACAGCAACACCAAGCGATTGCGCCAACTCAAACATTTCGCGATGAGTTAGCTTGCCGTCTGAGAGAGTGGTATGTGTGTGAAGAGTTTCTGATGGGGTCATAGTATTCTAGTGTAGCATATTTATAGACCTTTACATGTGGCAGATGGGGTATATCCGCGCGATTCTGCTTCGGTCTTGTCGGTAAATTGAATAAGATTTGAAGAGGAGATTTTTGATACTCCAGTGCACCACGAATAGTAGTATTTCGTACCGTTTTTTGAGCCTACAAGTTGTGCTCCATTAGTATTTATTACACTAGCTGCTTGTTTCTCGGCTTGAGTAAGTTCCGGAACGTTTTCAAGCTGTACCGATTTTTTTGAGCCTTCTATCTTTGAAAGTCGCCCTAGCCCAAATGACCCAAACGCTACAAGGATAATAATGAGCCCTAAAAACAGGTCATCTGGGATGACGCGGAGGGTTGGAGTGCGATACCCCTTGATTTTTTCCATCAAATTCTGTATACTTGTCATTACTTTAGATTATAGGCGTTTTATAGATATTTACGAAATTATAACACCATGGCAACACGAAAAGCTGGCGGATCCGCCAAAAACCTAACCGATTCTGGAGCTAAGTACCTTGGTACAAAGCTTTATGCTGGCGAGGTAGCAAAAGCAGGGTCTATCATCGTGCGTCAGCGTGGTACAAAAATCCTCGCAGGAGCTAATGTTGCCATCGGCAAAGACCACACTCTTTACTCTCTCAAAGACGGTATCGTAGAATTCTCCGAGAAGAACAAGCAAAACTTTGACGGCACAAAAACTCGCCGTAAAGTAGCAAGTGTTAAGTAATACTCTCAAATAAAATACCGCACAGTAATGTGCGGTATTTTAGCATAAATGGAAATTTAGCTTAGCGAGATGTACCCGTTACAAGATTTGGACGAACCTGAATTGATTGCGCATTGATACTGCCATCGGGATTTGCCGTACCGTTCACCGTAACATCCTTTCCAACGATAAGGTCATTTGCGGTGCCACTTGTTGTCATCATTATAGTTGTACTTGCGGAAAGAAAAACGATTTTTGAGCCAGCGTCATCGCGGAGACGGAGAGTAATACCCGTTGCATCTTTTGCAACGATACTACCTGATGCGCCATTGAATGCTCCACGTGTGCCAAACTGTCCGCCCATGCGCACCTGCCCATTCTGCTCGAAGTTTGAGCCTACTGCTCTAGGCGATACGCTTTTGCTTTGGTCATATTTGAAACCAGCGAAAAAAGAAATAACCGCGACTACTATTCCAATAATTCCTAACGTTGTTTTGTTCATATTTTTAATTATATATATTATTCATATCTCAGCGCATCGATTGGGTTTAGCCGTGAAGCACGAAGCGCTGGATAGTAGCCAAAAACAATCCCGATAGCAGCTGATACGCCGAATGCAAGGAAGACCGAGGAAAGCGAGACACTCGTTTGTAGAATTCCGAAATACATCACGCCATATGAAATCACCCATCCGAGAAACACGCCGAGCACACCGCCGAAAAAGGTCAACATTACAGCTTCTGCCAAAAACTGCAAAGTGATATCGCGGCGTTTTGCGCCAATTGCTTTTCGAAGTCCAATTTCTTTTGTTCGCTCGGTCACATTAGTAAGCATCATATTCATAATGCCGATTCCACCCACAACAAGAGAAATACTCGCGACAGCTGAAAGAAGAACTGTAAATGTTTGCGTGATGCTTGAGGCGGTCGCAACAATGTCAGACTGATTCATCACATTAAAGTCTGCAAGTGTTGAATCAGTGATGTGATGCCGAGCAAGAAGCAGATCGGTAATTTGCTGCTGAACATCCACCATCGAACCTTCATCCTCTGCCTGCACGCTTATCGTGCTCACATATACATCCCCCGCCAAAAACCGCTGTGCACTCGTGAGGGGTATGAAAATCATGTCGTCTTGGCTTCCAAAACCGCTCCCGCCTTTTGCTTTCATTATGCCGATAATTTTGAACTCAATGCTTTTGATGCGAATAGTCTGCCCAACGGGGTCAACACCCTCTCCAAACAAATCTGTGCTTGCGGTCGCGCCGAGTACGGCAACCTTCGAAAGACTTCGCAGATTTTGGTCACTGATAAATGAACCATGGTCAAGCTCGACATTGCGCACGCTTGGATATACTGATGTTACCCCCGCGATTGAAGTATTCGTGTTTTTCCCTTTACTCGTTACTTGATAACGGCTCGAGATTTCTGGCGCAACAGCCTTTGCAAGTGTCACTTCCTTGATAATAGCATCTGCATCATCCTGGGTAAGCGTACGTGCCGAGCCACGACCCGAGCTCACCTGTGATCCTGCTCCACGCTGAGCTCCTGGCTGCACGAGCAGCAAGTTTGAACCGATCGACTGAATGCTTGCCTGGATAGATCCCTGCGCCCCCTGACCGATAGCAATCATAGCGATTACCGAGCTGATACCAATAACAATGCCGAGCACGGTAAGTCCCGAGCGAGCTTTGTTAGCGGAAAGTGCGGCGATAGTTTCATTTAAAATATCTTGTGGTTTCATTTTATTTTTTGGCGTGTTCTGTGTGATGGAATGTACCTTGTTTGCCTGTTTTGGTGTCACTTACTAAAAGCCCGTCGCGAATAAAAAGAACTCGGTCGGCATGATCAGCCACCTCCTGCTCGTGTGTGATGATAATAATTGTTCTGCCTTTTTCACGATTGAGTTTCTGAAATGTGTCGAGCACAATTTCACCCGTCTTTGAATCAAGATTGCCCGTAGGCTCGTCGGCAAGGATGAGCGATGGGTTATTTACAAGCGCGCGTGCAATAGCCACGCGCTGTATTTGCCCGCCCGAAAGCTGATTGGAAAGATGTTCAAAACGATTCTCATCAAACCCCGCAGCATGGAGGGCTTCTTTTGCTCGAACGATACGCTCTGCTTCGGGGATCCCCTCGTAGACAAGAGGCAACATTACATTGCGAAGCACGGTGGCGCGAGGCAAAAGATTAAATGACTGAAACACAAATCCGATTTTATCCTGTCGAATATCTGCAAGTTCATCTTCACTCATTTTTGACACATCATGCTCGTTCAAAAAGTATGTTCCGCTACTTGGCGTGTCAAGCGCGCCGAGTATGTGCATGAGTGTGGACTTGCCCGAACCAGATGGTCCCATAATCGCGACGAATTCACCATCATCAATTGTGAAGCTGATGTTTTTTAAAACATGGAGATCAATATCCCCTGTTTTGTATGATTTTGTAACATTTTTAATTTCAATCATAGATATAGTGCCCTAGCGCCCTGTTGTTGTGCGTGTGTTAGCGCCTGGAGTGCGAACTCCTGCCGCGCTAAAGATGCTTGGTGCCTGGGCGGCCTTAGTTCCTGTGCCGACAATAGTGCGCGATACTACCTGATCTCCCCCCTTAAGCCCTGACACAATCTCCGTCATCGTATCATTGGAGAGTCCAATCTCAACAGCTTGCTGGCGCGGTGGGATAGTAGATGGAACGCCAGCGTTTGTACCACTTGTAGAAGTAGAGACTGCAACCATGGGTGTATCGAATAGCTCAACATAGTGTGTGCCTCCTTGTGCCTTCACTGCGCTGTTTGGAACCATGAGCACATCCTGTTTCATGTTGGTGATTATCGCTGCGCTCACGCTCATACCAGATTTCACGCGGTCATCCTGTGTCTCAAGCGTGATGGTGACCGTGTACGTCACAACGCCTTGACTAACAGTGCCGATGGTATCAATCTCGGCAACGTCACCCGCAATAGTGAGCCCATCAATAGCATCAAAGGTAAGCGTTGCTTTCTGTCCAACTTTCACTTTTGCTACGTCTACTTCATTGAGCGAAATTTCGGCAATCTTCTGCTTCGTAATCAAAGTCGCCACTGAAGTCGCGGTCGATATTGGATCGCCTTTTTTCACATTAAGTTTTGCAATGGTGCCAGCGAACGGCGCGCGAACAAAGTAATGCGCGAGGTTCGCTTGTGCATCGAGGAGAGCGTTTTCTCGTTGTTTAAGTGAAAGTTGTGTTGATTGAATATCAATAGCATCTGCTCCTGCTTTTAGTTTGCGAAGTGACTCTGTTTTTTCTGCAATTGTATACTTTGAAGTCGTAATTGTTGTTTGTATTCCCAAAAGATCGATGAGAGCGGAGTTTGTTTTGCTAATATATGTCGCGAGAAGATTTTGGTGCGTCGTGAGTATCGCAGGAATGCTCTTGTTGTGTTCAGTGAGTTTATCTTTAATATAACCCAACAGGTCACTTATACTTTTTACCGAGTCTGCAATATCCTTGCTTGTCATATATGCGTTTGCGATATAATTCTCGATTTCAGCATGACTCGAAGAACGCGTAGCCGAGCGATATTCCGCAAACGTTTTATCATACATGTCGCGCGCTGTTTGATACTTTGTCGCAACATCATCCCTGTAGGTAATAGCATTATCATCATAACTTTTTACTAGGTCTGTATATGCGTATATATTTTCCTGAACCCGATCGACCGTGGTGCTATGCAAAATGTCTTCAGTCCCAGCCATGATTACCGGCAAATCAAGAAATGCATTTGACACCGAATTGAAACCATCATCGTATGCTTTTAATATAGACGAGGATGCCTGCGCAAGCGCATTCTCTGTTTGAATGAGTGAGAGAGTGTCAGCAGGTCGTAAGATCTTCTCAAGAGAGAGCTTTGTGCTGTCGAGATTTACCTGCGCGTCACGCACGGATTTTTGCGCGTCGGTGGCGTCGAGCTGTGCCACCAATGTTCCCGCTTTCACTTGTTGACCGTTCACCACGCCGACATACACCACATCTCCCGAGGCTTTTGGTTTGAGATCAAGCTGGTTAAATGACGACACCTGCCCGCTTCCCGTGATTGAGGTTACCATTGCGCCCTTCTCCACTACCGAAAGCACATAGCGCGTTTCGCCAGCTGTGCTCGTGAGTGATTTATATCCGGTGTAGCCAAGATAGAGAACGACAACAAGAACAATCGCGCTTATAACTTTATGCGCGCGCGCATACGCGAGGATTTTTCGAATCAGCTGATTCGTGGCTTGGCCATAAACTTGGTCAGTAAGGGTTTGGTTCATTTTGTTTGTTGATTATTCTATTGTTGAAGGCGCAAAGGGTGAGGGCAAAACACGAATAAGTTTTGCTTCAATTTGAGCAGAGGTATTTGGGACTCCAATAATAATGACAGAGTCTCCTACTTTAAGGTCTGTTGGTTTTATATCATTCCTAAAACTGCGAACAATTGTTTTTGAGTCTGTCGTGATAATTTTCTCAACCTTATCAACACCGGCTACTATAATTGTTGGTAAATCAATTTTTACTATTATGCCATTTGCTCCATATCCAGAAGTAAATTCTCCACGTGGATCAAGTCCACCTCGTATATCCATCATACCCATCATGCCTTTACGCTCAGGTGAACCAAATATGCGATGAAAATTATCTCCAGAACGATAAGAAAATGAGGCCTTGCGCTGGCCGACGGCAATACCTGCTTGAAATATGAACAATGCGACAACAAGAGCACCGATTATATAGAGTGTTTTTTGAGATAATTTAGTTTGTAAAAAATTTTTGTAGTTCATGAATTTTTAGATTAGTTTACTAATTGTGTATTTGGGAAGATTACTTGAGCATTTCTCAGTGTTGCTTTTAAGGATACTAACAACGCAAAGATTGTGCCAAAGAAAATTGCAAGCCCTAATACTGGGGCTTGGTCAGCGGTATAGGTCAAAAATTCTTTCCAGTAGGTGAGCACAGCACCACTATCAGAAAGAATAATTGAAAAATAATTCGTTAACCCTGATTGAACCGTTTCCTGTAATAGGTACTGAAATGACGAAATCACGGAAATTGCTGAGAAAATCACTAATGGCGCAAATATCGCAAACCTTATACGAGATGCACGGCGTGCCTCAGTACTAATCCGCACAAGGATAGCACCCTGAAGCCCAACAGGGACTTCAGGGTTTTTGAGCGTTTGGAACAATTTCTGATAATCTTTTTCCATATAATGTATACGGAGCTCATAACCATTTTGGTGCAACGATTAAAGATTCCTCTCTAAAATTTTCCTGAGCTCTTCAAGAGCTCTGCGGTATTGGCTTTTTACCGTATTAAGCGGTTTATTCAAAATCTCTCCAATTTCATTGAAGGTAAGGTCTTCTTCGTAATAAAGGGCAAGGACTTCATGGTGCATAGGAGAAATTTGCTCAAGTGCGCTGTCGAGCAGTTTCTTCGTCTCTTCCTTCTCAAATATTTCAGGAGCAAGCGGGGCGATGTCTGCGAGTGTGTCGGTGATTGCGTTCCTCTCATCTTTAGTGTCAAAATCTGAAAATACAGAAATTTTTCTTTTTCTCAAAAAATCGATGGCAGTATTGTGCGCAATCCCTAGGATCCACGTGCGAAAATTTTTCTCAGTATCAAACTTGTGAATATTTCGCCAAAGCTTCACAAAGGTTTCTTGAGTGATGTCCTCTGCTTGCTCAATATCTTTTGTCATTCTAAGTGCATATCGATATACAAGCCCAATGTTTCGAGCAACAATCTCCGTGAGTGCCTCGGTGTCACCTTCAATATATCCTAGAATCAGTTCGTTATCTCTGGTGTCCATAAGAAAAGTCTTTCCCTTAGTCTATACCAGAGCATACTTATATTCTAATTTTCGTTTAACTTTGACGAAACAACGACAAGACGAAAGGTAGCGAGTGTGAAGTAACTCTCTCTAGTAAAAATCCCGCACAGTGTGCGTGATTTTTGTTTTTTTAATCCTAATCATACTTACCATATGTCCATTACAGATCTCATATTAAGAAAGTATTTTTCGTCTATCTCGTGTGCGCGCCCATACTCAATGACTTCAGTAAGCTCTTCTTTTCCCCACGGATTTTTATTTTTCAGTTTAAATATTTTGTCTTTAAAAATAACAATTGCTTTGTATTCATCCCAAACTAAGGCGAACCAACCATCCTGAAGTTCTTGTGAAGATAGTGTTTTAACAAAACTATCAACTTTTTCTTCAGGCACCCTTACTTTTGATATATGCAATATCTCAGGAACTTCTCCTTGCCAGTATTCCTCATAGATATCTATAATTTCATAATCATTTAGTATTTTGGAGCTAACGAGAGATTCACGATCAATTAATGCCTTGTACATATTAGTTTACCGCCTCAACCACCACCGTAAATGTCACCCGATTCTTTTCGATAACCACGGGGATTTCGTAGGTGCCGAGTTGTTTGAGGTGGCGGTCTAGAATAACGTAGTCGGGGTGCATATCCAAATGAGCGGAGCGTTTAAGTTCGGCAAGGATCTCTTCTTTATGAATACTTGCAAAGAGATGCCCTTTTTCATTTGCTTTACCACGAAGCGTGATAGTTGCGCCAGAAATCGCTTCAAGATTCTTCATTAAAAGCTCAGTATGAACTTTTTTCATTGTTGCATCGGTCGCCATTTTGCCTTGAATGCGCGCGAGTGCTTCTTTTGTTGCAGATTCTGCGAGCTTTTGCGCTACAAGGTGGCGTCCATATCCGTCAGCGACTTCTTTTGTTTCGTACTTCTTCCCAATGCGAGGGATATCCTTTAGAAAAACTATTAGCATAATTATCTTTTATAGTTAGTGTCCAATAAAATTGCTACAGCCTTGTCCATCTGTGGGTCAATCTTCTTCTCCAAATCTTTTTTTGTTACCTCAACTTCGAAATCCGGCTCAAGCCCGTTTTCTGATATGGACTTCCCTTTTGGTGTTAGCCAGCGAGCAATAGTAACTTTGAGAGCGGTTTCCGGTGTGATTTCAATAAGCTCCTGCACAGATCCTTTTCCAAAACTTTTTTCACCGACGAGTTTTGCAACACCGTGTTCATGGAGAGCTCCAGCTAGAATTTCAGACGCTGACGCTGATCCTTCGTTTATAAGAATCACCATTTTTAAATTTTTAGTAAATACATCATACCCATGACTTCTTTCTTGTTTCTGTTTTGCTTTCACCCCAGCGTCTTCTATAACCACAGTTTTTCCAATTGGGAGAAAGAAGCTTGCCATATCAACAGCTGACTCTAAGTAACCACCGGGGTTATTACGGAGATCAAGCACAAGCTTATCCGAGCCAGATTCTATGAACTCGCGAAGCGCATCACGGAAAAGATTTGCAGAGTTTGCGGAAAAATTGTAAAGAGAGACAACAAACACACCGTCATCGCGAAGCTTTGTGTCAATCGTTGGGATATTGATGACATCGCGAGTTACTTTAATATCCTCAATCCCGCCGTTTCTTTTAATCGCCAGAGTGACAATCGTTCCCCTTGGTCCGCGAATATGTTTTATGGCCTCTTCCACCGTCATTCCTCCAGTGTATAGTTTATCAATTTTCAAAATCTGGTCACCAGCCTGTATTCCCGCGCGTTCCGCAGGAGTATTTTTGAGTGGCGCCACAACTGTGAGTACTTTGTCTTTGATTGCAATTTCCATTCCAACACCTTCAAAACTTCCACGAACCTCCTCCTCAAACGCGGTCGTTTCTTTTGGAGGGAAAAAGATGGTGTATGGGTCGCCGTACGAGGCGGTTAGCCCCTCAATGGCCCCGTATACTTTTTCCTTATTTGTTGGCTCTGACGAGGACGCAGTTGTAGCAACAAATCGCTCGTCAAGCGTTTTAAGAGTTTTCCAGAATGGCGCGAGGTCCAAAACCTCTGAAGATGTTGAAGCTTGGATTTGAGGAGCCTTTATGGTGGCAGATTTTTCTAGACCAGATTGCACTCCAAGACTATAAATACCCACGACCGCGATAACCGAGATTGCAATAATTACTGGCTTGCTAACAGATGACTTCATAAAGTGTAGTATCGCAAAAGTTTGGGCTCTGGTCAAATATAATATTGTAATGCTATACTATATACTAATGATTTTCAGATACACCTATAAGGACCTCGTTTGGGTTGATGTGCAGTCGCCTACACAAGAGGAAGTTCGTACGTTAATGGAGGAGTTTGATATTCATCCGCTTGTTGCAGATGAGCTTTTGGGCCCTACACTCAGACCAAAGGTGGATTTGTATCACAACTTCATCTACCTTATATTGCACTTCCCTACCATCTCTCACAAGCACGACGGCGGAGAGGATCAAGAAATTGACTTCATTATCGGCAAAAAGTTTATCATTACTGCTCATTATAATTTGATTGACCAACTTCACGAATTCTCAAAAGTGTTTGAAGTAAACTCAATTTTGGACAAATCAAATATCGGCGACCACGCCGGCTTCATTCTTTTTTATATTTTAAAAAATCTTTATATGATGCTTGATGGAGAACTAGATCACATCAACCATGATTTCAATGAAATCCAAGCAAAAATTTTTAACGGAAAGGAGCGCGATATGGTGAACTCTATTTCTCATCTTAACCGCGATCTGTTGAATTTTAAGCAAATAATCCGTCCACATAGAGAAGTTCTTGAATCATTTGAGATTGCCGGTGAAAAATTTTTTGGAGAAGAGTTTTCTTATTATCTGCATGCAATCGTTGGCGAGTTTTATAAAATTTCGTCAATATTAGATGGGCACAGAGAGACCGTGCTAGATCTTCGCGATACAAATGACTCCCTCCTCACGACAAAGACGAATGATATCATGAAGACGCTCACCGTTACGGCGTTTATTATTCTTCCACTCACCTTTATTGAACAATTGTTCGGTATGAGTTTTGTTAATACTCCTCTTGTAAGCAACCCTGATGGGTTTTGGATTATTATTGTCTTAATGGGTGCCGTAGGCGTCTTGCTCTTTGGTTACTTCAAGTTTTTCAAGAAATGGATGTAAAATTGTTCAATACTTTTTCTCGTTCTATCGAGATCCTTAAACCGCTCAATGACCGTGAAATCCGGATGTATAACTGCGGGCCTACGGTATATGGCTTTGCTCATATTGGCAACTTGCGTGCGTTCATCACAAACGACATCCTTCGCCGGACGCTAGAATATGTTGGATATAATGTTAAGCAAGTGATGAATATCACAGATATTGACGACAAAATGATAGCGCGAGCAAATGAAGAAGGTGTGTCAATTCGCACTATTGCGCTTGAGTATGAAAATTTTCTTCTGTCTGATCTCAAATCGTTGAACGTTCTCACTCCGCATAAAATGCCTCACGCAACTTCGCATATTGGCGGAATGATTGTAATGATTGAAAAACTTTTGCGTGATGGTTTTGCATACAAAGCATCTGACGGTGTTTATTTTGAGGTTGTGAAATCAAAAAATTACGGAGCACTCGCGCATTTAGATTTGGATGCTGAAACGGAGTCCCGTGTGGAAGGCGCGGAGGACAAGAAGTCCGCTCGCGATTTTGCGCTATGGAAATTTGAAACCACTGATGACAACGGTAATGCATACGACGCATCGTTTGGTCGTGGTCGTCCTGGTTGGCATATTGAGTGTTCTGAAATGGCTCGCGATACCCTCGGCGAGACTATAGATATTCACACAGGTGGAGTTGACCTCATCTTCCCCCACCATACAAACGAAATAGCGCAGTCGGAAGCATTTTCCGGAAAACCATTGGCAAAAATTTGGCTTCACAACGAATTTGTGATGATTGACGGACAGAAAATGTCCAAGTCGCTCGGCAACCACACAACTTTAAAAACAATAACAGAGAGCGGATTTTCACCGCTTGCATTTAGGTATTTCGTACTTGGAGCTCACTATCGCTCCAAGCTCAATTTCACATCTGAAGCGCTTGAAGGCGCGCAAAATGCATTAAGAAAACTTAAAGAACACATTGGGGAAGATGTCAGTTCTGTAGACAAGGATTACAAGAAACGTTTTATTGATTTTATAATACAAGATTTAGATACTTCGCGCGCTCTTGCTCTTGCTTGGGAGGTCGCAAAAGATGTCTCGCTCTCGCCTTCAACTAAAACTGCAACACTTTTGGATTTTGATCGCGTTTTTGGATTAGGGCTTGCAACTCGCAAAAACGTGGTTGTTCCAGCTCATATCAAGGCGCTTGTCAACTCGCGCGAAGAAGCTCGTAAAAACAAGGATTGGAAAAAATCAGACAAAATTCGCCAGGAAATAAATTCTCTGGGCTGGAGCATTGAAGACACTGATAGTGGTCCTAAAATATCAGCATTAAGCAGTTTATCATAGGTTTTGTGTCATAATTCTGTATCCACCTATTATCCCCCGCCTTTTCCACGATTCTTGTTTTGAGGATTTCCCCCCTATGATACAATGACTCAATGACAGGCAAAATCATTATCCAAAATCGTCAATTTAAAACTCACGAACTTCGCATTCCACCTCAAAACATAGAGACAGAGAAGGCGCTACTAGGCTCTCTCATGCTTCGCCCGGACGGAATGTACGACGTGGCAGACATGGTCACACGCGAGACTTTTTATGTGGACAAGCATCGCATGCTTTTTGACGCGATGCTTGAGCTCCACACTCGCCACGAGCCTATTGACCTGCTCTCTGTATCAACACGGCTAAAGGAGCGCGGGAAGTTTGACGCTATCGGTGGGGGAAGTTATTTAGCAGAGCTTGTGGACGCAGTTCCATCCTCCACAAACGCAAAACACTATGCGGAAATTATTCAGCGAAAATATATTTTGCGCGCGCTCATAGATGCGGCAGCGCACATTTCTGAGCTCGGCTACAACGAAGCCGAGGCGATAGAGAGCGTGCTTGATGAAGCAGAAAAGAAAATTTACTCGGTGACAAACTCAAGTGTGAGCAAAAAGTTTATCGGACTCAAGGACACACTGGAGGAAGCGTGGGAGCGTTTGGACAAAATGCACAAGTCCGGTAGTGAGCTTCGCGGAGTGCCGTCTGGTTTCCCCGCTTTGGACGAGTTGCTTTCCGGTTTCCAAAAGTCAGACCTCATTATTCTAGCGGCGCGACCATCAATGGGTAAGACAACTCTCGCGCTAGACATTGCTCGTCAGGCTGCGGTACATCACAATATTCCCGTCGGCATCTTTTCTCTAGAAATGAACACACAGCAACTTGTGGACAGAATGCTCTCCGCAGAGGCACGAGTGAATGCGTGGAAGCTTCGCACTGGAAAACTTTCACTTGATGAAGATTTTGATAAACTCCGCAATTCTTTAGACAGACTTTCAAAAGCTCCTGTTTTTATTGACGACCAATCCGGAAACACAATTATGAAAATGCGTTCCGCCGCGCGCAAACTAAAGAGTGAACACGGGCTCGGGCTCATCATTGTGGACTACCTCCAGCTTATGAACACATCAAGGCACTACGATTCTATGGTGAACCAAGTGACCGAAATTTCTCATTCTCTCAAAGCTCTAGCAAAAGATTTGGATGTGCCTGTTATCGCGCTCTCGCAACTCTCTCGCGCCCTTGAGGCTCGTGGTGGCAAGCCAAAACTTTCGGACCTTCGTGACTCCGGTTCCATTGAGCAAGACGCTGACGTCGTGATGTTTATTCACCGCGAGGACAAGATGGACAAAAATGCCGAGAAAACAAACATTGCGGAGATTATTGTTGAAAAGCATAGAAACGGCCCAGTCGGAGCAATCAAACTCTACTTTGACGAGGAAAAATCAACATTTATGTCCATAGACAAACATCATGATTACGATGGAGGCTCACGAAATGCGGGCGGAAATTTTGAGGAGTTTTAATTTACCAAAATGAGCTCAATAGAAAACCTTTCGCAACTTTTTATGAAATTTCCAGGTATTGGAACTCGCCAGGCGAAGCGTTTTGTGTATTTTTTGCTATCGCAGGATCCGCATTATTTGGACGCTCTCGCGCGTGAGATTTCAGAGTTACAAAAAAATATTGCTCAATGTACATCATGTTTTCGCTTTTTTCCGCGCAAAGGCACAGCCACGATTTGCAATGTGTGTGTTGATGATGCGGATTCCAGCACTCTAATGGTAGTAGAAAAGGACACCGATTTTGACAGTGTGCGTCGTAGCGGAAGCTACGCAGGCAGATACTTCATCCTCGGTGGCACAATTCCCGTTTTGGAAAAAGACCCAGCTTCAAAAATTCGCATTCGCGAACTTCTAGAAAGATTAGAGGGTTCCGCAGCCGACGGGCTTACAGAAATAATTCTTGCTCTTTCTGTAAACCCGGAAAGCGATTTCACGAGAGATTATGTAATAAAGTCACTCACCCCTCTCGCAGGACAGCTCGGTGTCACCATCACCACCCTCGGCCGTGGGCTATCTACTGGCACCGAGCTCGAGTATTCCGACGGCGATACTCTCCGTCACGCGCTAAAAAACAGAGGATGAGGAACATTTAACATGTGACATTTAACAATTTACGGCATACAAAAATGAAGATTTACGCTTTGCATAAATCTTCATTTGTCAAATGTTACAGGTCAATTGTCAAACGTCCCCTTTTTACTTGATCGCGTCAATCGTTACTTTCATAAAAGGTTGGCGATGGCCGTTCTTTTTGAAGTAGCGGGACTTGTTGCGGTAGCGAATGACAACCACCTTTTTCGCGCGTCCTTCCTCGGTGAGGGTTGCGTGCACTGAGGCTCCTGTAACTACTGGCGCTCCGACGAGAGTCTTTGAGCCGTCGTTTACAAGGAGAACCTTGTCAAAGACAATTTTGTCCCCAACTTTGGGCTCGCCAGGAAGCTTCTCAATAATGAGCGTCTCGCCTTTTGCGACCTTGTATTGCTTGCCACCTGTTTGTATTACTGCAAAATTCATAGTTCCTGTATTCTACACGAAATAAAAGGAAATGCAAGGAGCTTAAGGGCTCCCATAGGCCTCGCCTATGGGAGCCCTGTATTCCCTTGACAAAAGCAGGCTTTATTGTTACTTTTGCCTCAGGACCGCGAGTGCCCCTATTCACTCCCTGTGCGGGGTTACTCTGTCCTATCTTGTACCATGTTTGATGTGAAGCTGGAGTTGAGGTGTGGTGAAGATTACCCCTCACCAGTATTGCCTCAGATGTGATACTAGATTTTGGTCCCCACTTTTTACCAACTTGGGATAACATGACCACCCGGAAGCTTACCCCCTTTTGCTTCCGGTTTTTTTATTTTGGTGCTTCTATGAGTTTTGCTGGGTTACGAGGTTCTGTTTCAATTTTTTGAATCTCGTTACTAATCTGCATGTTCCCTCCAAGTATATTTATTTGCTCAATTTTAGTATACACTCTTGAATCCCAAGAATTAGCTGCCTCGTTAAATTTTTTTGTCGCGCTTGAAAGTGATGCTCCAATCCCAACAACGTGCCCCAAGAATGCTTTTAATCTTGAACTAAGTTCATTTATTTCACTCGCTAATTTAGAAGCATTTTCGACAGTTTTTTGTTGTTTCCAGGCATGAGCAATTAATAGTATTAACGGCATTATAGTTGCTGGGCTTGCCAGCATCACCCTTTTCTCTTGTGCCTCATTGTATAGGTTTGTGTCATGTTCAAATGCTGCTCGAACAGCTGCCTCACTAGGGATAAACATAACAACATAGGGTATTCTAGTATCTAGGTATTTTTGATACTCCTTACTAGATAGATCCTTTATGCGATTTTTGATATCCTGAGCGAATTTCGTTAGGTTCAGAGTTTTTTTCTCAGTATTTTTTTCTTCTACTGCCTTAAAAAACTCCTCCAAAACTGCTTTACTATCAATTACTAATTTCAAATTTCCTGGTAAGCTAACTATTACATCAGGTCGCAATGAAGCCTCGTCACCAATAATTGTCTCTTGTACAGTAAAATCTATACCCTCAGTTAAGCCAGATTGCTCAAGTAAATTTTTTAATACAGCTTCTCCCCAGCGACCACGTACAGTACCAGAAGATGACAGAACATTTTTAAGAGAAAGTGCCGCTTCCTGCATTTTTGCACCTGTGTCTAGAACATTCTTTATACTTTCGCCTAATGCCCCAGATTGTTCGATCCTCTGCTTCTCGAACTGAATAATGTTTTTATCAACAGCCTCCATTGATCTATTAATACCTTCCGCAATTCGTTCAAAATTTTTCTCTTTAACTTCAATATCGGAATTATGTGTTTTTCGTGTTTTCTCAAACTCACCGAGAAAGTCCTTGGAGTGTTCACGCATTACATCACTAGCAACAGCCTTAAACCGTGATTCCAGATGGTCTATATCTCGGCCTCTTTCTTCCAATGCTCTTTTCTCAATGGCTAATTCCTGATCTTTTATGCTTAACTCTTTATTTTTAATAAAAGTGGCAGTGAAAAAACCAGCTATTCCACCTATCCCTATAGCCAATATAAATAGTAAATAAATCATACTATTAAAGTCCGTATGCTCCACCGCCTACTGTAGATAGGAATGTTGGGATTACCGCCATAAGACCTATCAGCGGAAGTATAAATAGTGCGAGTGTAATATAAAGAGTCCACATAAATGCCTTACGTGTTTTTTCTGTTGAAATATACACTTTTTGCAAAAGTTCATCCTGAGCCTGTAGTCGGTTTAAAATTTCTTGTTCCATATTGCCAAGTATATCACAAAAGAAAAACGGACCACCAATTTCTTGGTAGTCCGCTGGCATGTGTTCCTAGGCGCACTTTTTCATTGCTTTCTTGTGCACATACATTGCCTTGTCGGCAATTTTGTACATTTCTTGGAAGCTGGAGGATGTTTTGATGTATGTTGCAACACCAATCGCAGCCCCTTTGAAAAATGGCAGTGACACCGTCGCTTGTTCAAGAGTCTCAAGAAGATGTCTCCGAATCGTGTTTGCTCCTTTAGCATTTTGCTCTGGGAGGAAAACCATAAATTCATCCCCGCCAGTTCGCGCAACGATGTCACAATCCCGCAGATTTCTTTTCAGAAACTCTGCGAATGATACAATCATTTGATCCCCAGCCTGATGCCCATGTGTGTCATTGACTGTCTTCAGATAATTCAGATCAATGACGAGTACTGCAAATGTTTTTTTTGAACGCTTGCAACGAAGAATTTCTTCTTCAACTGCCAGCTGAAAAACTTTTCTACGAAGAAGACCGGTGAGGTCATCCAGAGTAAGTTCCTCAAGTTCTTTTATTTTTGCCCTAAGAACAACGATTTCTTGATTTGCATCTTTTAAGGTACGAGCCATTACTGCCTCCTATTTGTGTAAGAACGAATTAATTACTGGTACAAGTATAGCATATTTAATATAATAAGTCAATAGTGGCAGTATGGCAAATAACCTGTATACTGTAAGGATTAATTCGTAATCAAATTTCAAAGATGTCTCTACACGAACAAATAAAATCTGAGATAAGACCCGCCATGATGGCGAAAGATGCGGTGCGACTTTCAGTGGTGCGAAATATGATTTCTGCTTTTACGAATGAGCTTGTTGCGACTGGTAAAACTCCGCAGGACATTTTAGATGATGCGGGCGTGCTCAAAGTTATCAAGCGTCTTGCAAATCAACGCAAGGATTCTATTCTACAGTTTATAAATGGAGGGCGTCCTGAACTTGCAGAAAGCGAAAAAGCGGAGCTGACTATTCTTAACACCTACCTCCCTACTCTCATGTCTCGTGAGGAAATTATGGTTGTTGCACTCGCTAAAAAAGACGCCCTCGGCGTGACAGATAAAGCGAAGGTAGGTCAGCTAACTGGAGCAATCATGAAGGACCTTGTCGGGAAAGCAGACGGTGCTGATGTCAAAGAGGTCGTCGAAGAACTTTTTGTGTAAAGTTATTACAAAATTGTAGACAGCAAGTGATGCCTGCCCTGTTAGAGACCGCGACCTGCCCGCCACTGCCTGTCGCTCAATAGAATCAGTTAGGCGATGGCAGGCGTGGGGCTCGCAGCGTGACCCGTCTCTAATGGGGTGAAAGCAGTGGTGGATGAGTTGTTCAATTAACAAATTGATGACTGGGCCATATGCTTAAATAGATTTCCTCCTCAGTTGCCTATGGAAGCTCACTGCGAAACGATGGGCTTCGTTGTTGGCGAGAAGAATCTGCCTATCGTGTTCTTTGATGGCTGTCTTGTCACCTAGCAACATTTTTGGCTTATGGTGCTCGTCTTTTACAACACCTACTACAGGGATTTGAATCCCCCACTCTTTAAGCGCACGCTCTGCAGTGTTTACTTGAGCCTTACCGCCATCTACCACAATGAGTTTTGGCATTGACCATTCGGGGTGGTTAAAACGACGCTCAAGCATCTCAAGCAAAGATGCATTGTCGTTATTGGCGCTGTTTTTGATTTTGAATTTTCGGTAGTCACTTTTCTTTGGTTCGCCGTCTTCAATTACTACCATTACACCAACAACATTTGTTCCTGAGATATGCGCGACATCATAAGCCTCAATGCGAAAATCCCTTACGAGGTCGGACCTCGTAAGTTCTGCTTTTAGGAGAGCTACGTCTTGAATGTGGTTGAGCGCAAAAATCATTTTTTTAATATGACCCGCTTCCTCAAACTTCAAATTTTTTGCAGATAGCTTCATATCGCGTTTAAGCCCACTGATAAGTGTTTTTTTGTGACCCTCAAAAAAAAGTTTAATGCGACGGATTGTTTTCGCGTACTCTGCTTTTGATACTGTACCAGCGCACACTCCTGGACAAAGGCCTATTTGCGCGTTGAAGCACGGCTTACTTGGCTCTGGCTTACACCTATCGCGAAACGGAAAAATCTTCCGAACGATATTTAGCGCTTCGCGCAAGACGCTTCCTTGTGGAAATGGCCCAAAATAATATTTTATTTCACTTGGATGTCGGGTTTCCAAGTTGCGACCACGCATTTCACTTGGATGTCGGGTTTCCAAGTTGCGACCACGCATTGTAATAACGCGCGGAAAATCTTCTTTAGTAATAACCACGTAGTTGAAACTCTTGTTATCTTTTTCCTTTGTGTTATAAACTGGTTGATGTTTTTTGATGAGATGCGCTTCTGAAATTAGTGCCTCAAGGGCAGAATCTGTTTCTATAAAATCCACAGATTTCGCAGACTCCACCATCCCAACTAGAATAGGCCCACGAGTCGCGATTAGGTCTTTACGAAAATAGCTAGCGACGCGACTTTTGAGCGATGTCGCCTTTCCAACATAAAAAACCTCGCGCTTTGGTCCGCGAAATATGTAAACACCAGGTTTGTCAGGGAGTTTTGTTATTAGCTTGTTCATACTTTACATTCTATATATATAGGCGTAATATTTAAAGAGGTTATTAGCTCATCAAAAGGGATATGTCATGAAAAATAATGAATTTCACAAAAATGTTCTCGCGGTTACTTTGTTTCCTGAAACGTTTGCTGACGCACTGGATATTTTATGCCGACGGATGCCATTCTTGCGAATGCCGTGCATGCGATGTCTACTTGTCCAAAAGGCATCATTTTTTACTATGTTCGCAGTCTCTCTTCCTAGTGAAGCAGATTATGATCTAAAAGTAGACGAAGGGGTCAATGTGAGTATGTACATCATGATAGAAGGAATCAGTAATTCACTATTTACTGATGAATGGGAGGATGCAGTGAGGAAGTACTCGAATTATAATTTTCTCGACACAATGATTGCAGACTACGTGAAGGGTCTCGTATCACCCCAAAAAAAATTGAGATATCCTAAATAGCCATCGCTTTGGTGGCTATTTTTTCTTTAATACTTTTTTAAGGTATTTGCCTGTATACGAAAGAGGGCTTGCTGCGATTTGCTCTGGGGTGCCACGCGCGACGATTTGTCCTCCTCCTTCACCTCCTTCAGGTCCAATATCAATCACATAATCCGCGTTCTTGATAACATCCATATTGTGCTCAATGAGAATTACACTGTTGCCTTTATCAACAAGCTTTTGCAAGATTTCTATAAGCTTTCTCACGTCCTCGTAGTGAAGTCCTACTGTCGGCTCATCTAAAAGATAAATAGTTTTTTCCACATGAGGGCGATAAAGCTCAGACGAAATTTTGACGCGCTGAGCCTCCCCTCCTGAAAGAGTTGTTGCAGATTGTCCAAGTTTCAAATATCCGAGGCCTACATCATTTAAGGTTTTCAAGCGATCGTATATTGCTGGAATGTCCTCAAAAAATTTTAACGATTCTTCTACTGTCATTTCAAGAACCTCGTAAATATTTTTCTTTTTATACCTTACTTCAAGAGTATCTTTTTCAAATCGTTTGCCACGACACACATCGCAGGTAACATACACAGTTGGTAAAAAGTGCATTTCTACTGCAATCGTGCCATTACCTTCGCAGGTCTCGCAGCGGCCACCTTTTACATTAAATGAGAAACGACCTGGCCCCCATCCACGCAATCGCGCCTCTGCTGTTTCTGAAAATAAATCACGAATGAACGTAAACGAGCCAGTGTACGTAGCAGGATTTGAGCGTGGTGTACGACCTATTGGTGATTGATCAATAAGTACGGTGCGAGTGAGATACTCAGTGCCAGTAAAACTTTCGCAGTTATAAATGTCTGCGGTGCGGTATTTGCGTTCAAGACGTGCTTGAAGGTTTTTGTGAATAAGTTCATACATAAATGTGGATTTACCAGAGCCAGAGACGCCAGTGATGGCCACAAGTTTACCTAGCGGAATATCAGCGCTCAATCGCTTTATGTTAAAAATTGTACCTTCGCGAATACGAAGGTGACCTTTGTCCGTGTCTCGTCTTTTCGGAGTTGGCACTGAGACATCACCACGTAAGTAATCAAGTGTGAGAGATTTATATTTCCTTGTATTTGTAATAAGTTCTTCTAGGTCTCCTGCAACCACGATTTCGCCACCATGCACTCCAGCTCCTGGTCCAATATCCACCATATAATCTGCGGCGAAAATTGTATCCTCGTCATGCTCAACCACAATAATCGTATTTCCAATGTCGCGCAGTTCTTTTAGGGTTTTAATGAGTCGGTCGTTGTCTCTCTGATGTAGTCCTATTGTAGGCTCGTCCAATACGTAAAGAGCTCCAACGAGTCGCGAGCCAAGCTGAGACGCGAGACGAATGCGCTGACCTTCTCCACCTGAAAGTGTCCCAGAACGACGAGAAAGAGTGAGGTAATTTAACCCAACCTCAAGCATAAAAGATAGCCTGTTTTGGATCTCCTTTACTACTGGAACCGAAATGTCACGGTCGCGTGATGAAATTTTTAAGCTTGCGAAAAAATTTGAAGCATCTTGAATAGACATATTCACAAGCTCAACAATGTTTTTTCCGTTTACAAAAACATTGAGAGCTTCTTTTCGAAGTCGCGCGCCATCGCAGTCTGGGCAATTTTCATTTCCAAAAAAATGTTTTGTGCCGAGGCCGTTACAGAGAGGGCATGCACCGTACGGAGAATTGAATGAAAAAAGTCTTGGCTCTATTTCTGGGTATGAGAACCCATCGTTAGGGCATGCGAAGCGATTGGACATAATAAAGTCTTTAATGTCTTCTTTCTTGTTTGTGAATACAATGCGAACTAGGCTCTGTGACTCGTCGATTGCTTTTTCGACAGCTTCACCGAGGCGCTCTCTGCCCCGCCTGCCATCGCCTGACTGATCCATGGAGCGATTGGCAGTGGCGGGCAGGCCTTTCTCTTTTCCTTTGAAGTCAGAAATCAAGATTTCGTCCACAAGGACATCTATCTCGTGCTTCTTTGTTTTTGAGAGTTCAATTTTTTCGCGTAGATTATGCACCACACCATCAATACGCACCATTAAATAGCCTTTGCTCAAAAGATCATAAAGTAGCTGATAATATTCGCCCTTGCGCCCGCGAACGAGAGGTGCAAAAATACGAACCGATAATGCCTTTTTACCAATGGCACCTTTCACATCATCCATTATAAAGTTTATGATTTCTTCGGTACCGAGGCGTTTAATTTCTTGTCCGCACACAAGGCAGTGCGGTTTGCCGATGCGCGCATACAAAACACGAAGGTAGTCGTATACTTCGGTAATAGTAGCAACGGTTGAGCGTGGGTTTGATGAGTGAGATTTTTGATCAATAGATATAGATGGCGAGAGGCCGGTGATTTCGTCCACGTCCGGCTTTTGCATCTGGTTCAAGAACTGCCTTGCGTATGCAGAGAGAGATTCCACGTATCGTCGTTGCCCTTCTGCAAAAATAGTATCAAATGCAAGTGAGGATTTTCCTGACCCAGAGAGTCCGGTAAAGACGATCATCTTATCGCGTGGCATTTCAACATCAATATTTTTAAGATTGTGTGTACGAGCACCACGAACAGTGATTTTATCAAGTGCTTTATGTTTTTTATGTTCAGACATAGTGTCCCAGAATACCACATAATCGAAGTATTGGCTAGCAATACACGGTGCTCGCTACATAACCAACTGCTCCTTCAACATCGCGATCTCGTCTCTTAAAATAGCTGCCGTTTCAAAATCTAGCTCTTTCACTGCTTTTGACATCTCTCTTTCCTTGAGCTTCAAAAGTTTTTGAGGATTTTTTATAAATACTTGCGCGTCAATATCAAGATTCATTTTTACAGCCTTCATATGGTCGGTTTCAAGGTGTTCTGTGATGTCTTTGATTTGCTTGATAATCGTTTTCGGAGTGATGCCGTGCTCCTTGTTGTAGTCTACCTGAATTGCGCGACGACGATTTGTTTCTGAAACTGCGCGTTCAATAGAACCAGTAATTTTTTCGGCATAAAGAATTACACGCCCCTCCACATTACGCGCTGCGCGACCAATGATTTGAATTAGCGATGTTTCTGAGCGGAGGAAACCCTCTTTGTCTGCATCAAGAATTCCTATAAGTGTCACTTCTGGCAAGTCCAGTCCTTCACGGAGAAGGTTGACCCCGACGAGACAATCAAAAGTGCCTTTGCGAAATGCGGTGAGGATTTGGATACGTTCAAGTGTTTTGATGTCGCTGTGTACATACTCGGCTTTGATACCCTCCCCTTTTAAATATTCCGAAAGGTCCTCCGCCATTTTCTTTGTGAGGGTAGTTGCTATAACACGCCCACCTTTTGCAACAGCCTTTTTTGTCTCAGCAATGAGATCCTGAATTTGCCCAGGGTAAGCGCCTTTTGAAGTATCCTCAAGTTCTTTTCGTGTGTCTTTGCTCTTTTTAAAACTTGGACTTGCAGAAAAGCCTGGACGCGCGAGAATTGGGCGAATAGTAATCTCTGGGTCAATGAGTCCTGTAGGGCGAATCACTTGCTCCACTACCTGTGAACTGTTCTCTTTTTCGTAGCTAGATGGTGTTGCAGATGTAAAAATCATTTGACCAACGCGCTCATGAAATTCTTCTGAACGAAGCGGGCGGTTGTCCATTGCGGATGGCAGGCGAAAACCAAACTCTACGAGAGTTTTTTTGCGTGACTGGTCACCCGCGTACATTCCGCCAATTTGTGGAATAGTTACGTGCGACTCATCAATAATGGTGAGAAAATCAGGGCTTCCATCCTTGGTACGTGGAAAATACGACAGAAGGGTATCTGGAGCAGAACCCTCTGCCCGCCCAGACATCTGGCGTGAGTAGTTTTCAATACCACTGCAATAACCAACCTCACGAATCATCGCGAGGTCATATGTAGTGCGACGCTTTAGTCGCTCAGCCTCGAGGAGCTTACCATCCTTCTCAAATTTCTTAAGCTGAGCATCTAGTTCAGCTTTTATCTTTTTAATAGCACGAGTCTTTTCTGTTTCATTAGTAATGAAGTGCTTTGCAGGGAAAATAAAAATTGATTCCGGAGTGTCTATGATTCTCTGTGATACTGGGTCTACCTTGTTGATGGTATCTATACCGCTCGCATTAAGGGTAATGCTCCAAATTATCTTTTCTGAAACTGGCATGATCTCAATGAGTGAGCCGATGGAGCGGAATGTTCCAGGGGTAAGATCGGCGTTGGTGCGAGTGAAATGGATATTGATAAGCCTTTGCATAAGCGTTTTGCGGTCAATTTTTTGCCCAGCAGAAAGCTTCATATTCTCCTTTTCGTATTCTGCGGGTGAGCCCAAACCATAGATGCAGGAAACAGATGCAACAATGATTACGTCTTTGCGAGTTAGGAGCGCTTGTGTAGAAGCATGGCGAAGGCGGTCAATCTCCTCGTTAATTTGAGCGTCCTTTTCAATATATGTATCAGTTGTCGGCATATATGCCTCTGGCTGATAGTAATCGTAGTACGAAACAAAATAATGCACCGCATTGTCGGGGAAAAACTCTTTGTACTCTTGAGCGAGCTGAGCGGCGAGGGTTTTGTTGTGCGCGATGACGAGCGTGGGCTTGCCTACAGAAGCGATCACATTCGCCATGGTGAAGGTCTTTCCAGAACCTGTCACCCCAAGCAAGGTTTGCGCGCGCATTCCCTTTTTAATTCCACCCAAAAGCTCTTTAATTGCCTTTGGCTGATCGCCAGCCGGTGGCCAATCTGATTTTAGGTTAAATGTAGGCATTTATTTATAGTACCGTTCCAAAAAATTCTTTTTAAATTCTTCAAACGTATTATCCAAAATCGCTCCACGCATTTGGTCGACAAGACTCACGAGAAAGCGAAGGTTGTGAATTGACCCGAGGGTTCCTGCGAGCATTTCGTTTGAGCGGAAAAGATGTGCAACATATGCGCGCGTATAGTTCTTACAAGTATAGCAGTCGCACTCCTTATCAACTGGAGTAAAGTCGCGCGTAAACTGCGCATTACGGATATTTATTTTCCCATCTCTGGTGTGAAGTGTGCCGTTGCGACCCATTCGTGTTGGCGCAACACAGTCAAAAATATCACATCCATTTTCAACACCCCCAAAAAGATCTTCGGGTTCTCCGATACCAAGCAAATGTCGTGGCTTGTCTTCGGGGAGAATTGCGTTTACCCAGCCGACTGCCGTACCCATATCGTCTTTATCAAATGATCCGCCGATACCATAGCCGTCAAAATCCATCGCGCCTAGAACTCTCGCGCTTTCCTCACGAAGGTCTTTATGCTTTCCCCCTTGCACTACACCAAATAATCCCTGTCGTACTCTTGGACGTTGGACGTCCAAGAGTTTATGGTGGTTGAGGCTTCTCTTTGCCCATCGGTGTGTGCGCTCCATTGCTTCTTTTTGGTATTCATACGGAGCAATTGGTGATGTGCATTCATCAAATGCAAAAAACATATCTGCGCCGAGGTTGTGCTGAATCTCCATTGACCTCTCTGGTGTGAAGCGATGCTCACTCCCGTCTTTGTAGGATTTGAATGTTACGCCGTCCTCGTCAATCTTTGCGAGCTTACCCACTTCTTCATTTGTTTCAAGCTCTTCGCCAGTTTGTGTTACTTTTGAAAGTTTTCCTACTTTTGACCCAAATGCTGCGCCTAGTGAAAAAACTTGAAAGCCACCAGAGTCGGTCATTGTCGGCCCATTCCAATTCATAAATTTTGCAAAACCGCCTGCGTCACGTACGACCTCATCACCTGGTTCTAGATAGAGATGGTAGGTATTTGCAAGGACTACCTGAGCGCCGAGGTCAGCGACCATTTCAGGAGTAAGCGCTTTAACCGTTGCCTTTGTTCCTACGGTAACAAAAGCAGGAGTTTTGATATCTCCGTGAGGAGTTGACAGTGTCCCTGCACGCCCAAGGCCTGCCATCTTCTTTTCAATTTTAAATGATATGGGGCATGTCATCTCCACACTCTATCATCATTGACTAATTTCGCAAATATTGGTAATGTGATAATTGGAAGTTCATAATTACAAATCAGATAAGGAGGATGCTATGCCAGTAGTATTTGAAATTGTAGTGGCAGTTTCCAGAGAAAATGTAATTGGTTATAAAGGGCAATTGCCATGGGGTAGACTACCTAGAGACCTGAGCCACTTTAAAGATATTACAACGGAACACAGCAACAGCTCTGTAGTTATTGGATACAACACGCTTGATTCGCTCTGTAAAATGACTCTTCGCAGAACCAACATTCTTCCTGGTCGCAAGATTTACGTATTGACGAATGATTTACAAAAAATGGCGCGGTTTCCTGATTGCATTGGAGTCTCAGATATTGACTCCGTTATAAGACTTGGAAACAGGAGCCACGTATTTATTGCTGGCGGTGAGTCTATATATCACCAGTTTGTAAAACTTCCTCAAACGCGAGTAATTCATATGACACGCATTATAGCGAATTACCACGGGGACACCTTTTTCCCGTTGCTGTCGTCAAATGAGTGGTGTTCAAAAAAAGTTGTGTTTTGTTCTTCTGACGAAAAAAACAAGCATGCGATGCAGTTTGTAACATTAACACGCGTTTAGTCATATTGTTTGTAAAAAAAGCTCTGCGCATGCGGGGCTTTTAATTTATACCATCCCCAATTAAGTCCTTCGTGTATCCCGCCCAAAATATCGAGCGAAACGAAGAGAGAAATTTGAGGTGAATCGAGATTCATTGAAAATTTTTCTCAAAGTTGCAGCCGATATTTTGGGCGGGATGCGAAGAGGTTAATTAGGGATGGTATTACTAATCACGAATCACTTCTTTAACAACATCGATTATTCCTTTATCAAACATTGATGGGAGAACCTGATCAGGTTGTGGGTCCTTTACATACGAAGACAAAGCTTCTGCGACACGAATGAACATTTGCTTGTTAAACTGTTTAATACGATGGTCAAGCGCGCCTCTGAAAATGCCCGGGAAAGCAAGGGAGTTATTAATCTGATTTGGGAAGTCCGAACGACCAGTTGCAACAACAAATGCGCCAGCTTTTATTGCTACATCTGGCATAATTTCTGGCACAGGATTTGCAAGGGCGAAAATAATCGGCTTTTCTGCCATAGTATTCACCATATCAGCAGTCAAAAGTCCCCCTTTTGATACCCCAATAAAAATATCTGCGTTGATTAGAACATCGGCAAGTGTCCCCGCTTTTTTCTCGCGGTTCGTAAGGCGCGCAAGTTCTTCTTTTTCAGAATTCATATCTACGCGACCTTCATATATCGCGCCCTTTGTATCGCATATGATGATATGCTTGAAACCATACTCTAGTAAAAGTTTTGTAATAGCGGTACCAGCGGCTCCAGCGCCACTCATTACGACGCGAGTATCCTCTTTTTTACTTCCACGGAGCTTCAGCGCGTTAATGAGTCCAGCAAGAACAACAGTTGCAGTGCCGTGTTGGTCATCATGCATCACAGGTATCGGAAGCTCAGTACGCAGACGTTCCTCTATTTCAAAACATCTTGGAGCAGAAATATCCTCGAGATTGATGCCTCCAAAAACAGGCGCAATGTTTTTTACGAGCGCAATAATTTCTTCCACATCTTGTGTGTTTACACAAATTGGGAATGCATCTATGTCGGCAAATTCTTTAAAAATTGCCGCTTTACCTTCCATTACAGGTATGGCTGCATACGCCCCAAGGTTTCCGAGACCAAGAATTGCCGAACCGTCTGAAACAATAGCGACAGTGTTGCCTTTTATCGTGTAGTCATAAACAAGTGATTCATCTCGCGCAATCTCGCGCGAAGCTTCTGCAACGCCAGGAGTATACGCAAGAGAAAGTTCCTCGCGATTTGTGAGAGGAACTTTGCTTACTATTTCAATTTTACCCTTGTGCTTCTTGTGAAGATCAAGAGATTGTTTGTATACGTCATCCATAATTTATTAATAATGCGCTCGTGCTTGAGCGAGTGCGCCGTAAAGACCGCCAAAATCACCAAGTTCTGCTTTTTCAACCTGTGGAATCTGCGGAAATATTTTTAGAATTTCTGCAAGGTGTTTACGAACAGCGGAAATTGGTATACCTACTTCCTTCATCATTGACCCACCAACAACAACTATGTCTGGTGACCAGTGAACGATAGTATTATTGAGTCCATACGCGAGAAACTTTGCTAGTTCGTCCCACACAGCGTTGTCATGTATCTCATATGGCTTTACGCCAAATCGTTTTTCTACAGATGTTCCCGAGACGTATGCTTCAAGGTCGTTGCCCTCACATTTTGGACAAAGAGTGTTGTCTGGATCAATTATTTGATGTCCAGGCTCAAAGCCAAGCGAAGCTCGGTCAATTTTTCCATTAATAATACGCGCTCCACCAACACCAGTGCTTATAGTTAAATAAGCGATTATAGATTTACCTCGTCCTGCGCCAAAATGCGCCTCACCTAGACCAACGAGAGCGGCGTCGTTTTCAAGTTCCACGGGTACCTTGTACGTCGCGTGAAGGGTTTCTTTTATATCGTGCCCAACCCAGCCAGGGAGATTAGGGCTTTTTACAAGCAACGTTTGAAGGTTATTCAATGGACCTGCGATACCACCCACGATTGCTGTCACCGCGCGATTTTCAGACCCTAAATCTTGTGCAAGGTTGTCTATTATGCGTTTTAGTGTATCAATACCCTCGCCAAAATCTTTTGGTGTAGAGACGACGACCGGCTCACCGAGAAATTTATCTCTATCTGCCGCAACAATCCGCATTTTTGTCCCACCAATATCAAACAGGATATACATATCGCCTATTGTAGCAGGCAGAACTAAAAAACCAAAATTTAGGAATTAACTCTCCGTCCATCGCATTTTTCTGGCTCGCTACACTCTCAAGACGCGTTAATATTGGAAATCTTACCACAAGCAAAATCACTTAGTTTTCCGTATACATCGGGTTGCACTTAAGACAAATTCCTAGTTTCTCCAGTTTGTTTAGGTATTTTACAATAGTTATAATATATTCAGAGTGGCTCCATGTAAGCGGAGTTGCTGAAAGAGGTTCTCCGCTGTACGGATGAAGTTGTTCAGAAAATACTCCTGAAGGTCCAGCGTGCTTTACGGCCCACGCTAGCCACTGATGAACTGGAGTAAAGTCTGCCTCCTTTTTCGCTTTTTCAATATAGTATTGAGCGAGCCATAGCGTGGTGATAATCCATGGGTTCCCAGGAACGCCGGTTGTGTCACGAAAGTAAATATCTCCTTCATAACGAACAACACCACTTACAGCAGTTTTTACCAAAAGTCTATCCTCAACTTGTTTAATAACTCGCGAAAGACGAGGGTCATCAACATCAAGAACACCAAACGCAAAGATGCCATACACACTAGACATATCAAGCGTGCGATCGTAGGTGATTGTTCCGTCGTCAGCAACATTGAGCATTTTTACAAAAATTCCTGATTCTTCGTCATACAGATGGTTTAGTATAGACTGGCGAATTTCAAAAGCGGCTGTTGTATATATATGTTCGCTTCTTTCTTTTCCTAGGAGTTTTGCAAATTTTGCGGCAGCCATAAGCGCGCCATACACAGATGCTGACGTAAAGGTATGAATCCCAAATTTTTCTTCCCATAAGTCGTAAGATGCTTTCGGAAGCTGTGTTTTTGGGTCGCGATATCCAACCATAAAATCAGCTGCGAGTTTTATTAGAGAATTATATATTTTTTCAATGAATTCTAGATCCTTTGTTTGCTCGTAATGGTGCCAAAGAGAAATTAGTACTAATGCGGTTTCGTCCTCTTGTATAGGGAGCTCAATTTTTCCGTCTCTCATCCAAGGGTGCCACGAGGAACCCAATGATTCGTCAGGACGATATTTGTGCATAAAATATCCGTCAGATGTGAGCACATGATCGCAAAAATCAAAAAACCGTTCAGCGACATTGAAATCTCCAGCCATGTCAAACGCAATAGCAGAAAATGCTCCGTCTCTAGGCCACATATAGCTGTATGTGTCGCGTCCGTTTTGCATCATGTCTGAATCTGCAGACGCGATTATTGCTCCGCGGTTGTCCGCATGAGCGCGAATTATTAGAAGTGATTTTTTGAACAACGAAATTTCATCCTGTGTAAGTCCATAAAAAGTAAAATTATATTTGTTTACCCACGCGTGCCAAAAATCGCGAGTAGTGCGGAGTAAGTGTCCTGGGTTCTTTTCCAAAGTATATTTGTTTAACTCTTGCGCCTCATTTATGGATCTTCCTGCTACAACCCAATAATAAATAGTTTTTGACTCATTGGCGGGAATATCAAGATAGAACCCAATAACTGAATCTGCCGGACCGTGTTCTATTAAGTTTTTTTCGAGCTGGCCATCCTCTGCGTCTTTGAAGCTTCCTTCTTTTCCTTCTATCTTAAATATACCTGCTGTGTAGTCGTCAAAACTTCCCTTATCTGATAGTCCATTGATGAGAAATACTCGCTTACCGTTGTAATGAACAATGACATGATTGATAGGGTCAAAATAAGCGGTGTCTCCGCGGTGGGATTCGTATATCTCAAACTCGTGTCCAAAGAAAAGTTTTATAGTTCGCTTACGGTCTGAGTCGTTTGTCACTTCCACTTCACGGAGAAAAATATTCTTCTCGTTGTATACAGTGTCTGTCAACTTCAGAGTTACGCCAAGTGTTCTGTTTGTAGCCGTAGTTTCACCAGCTAAAGACTGATCCGCAGAACGAACTTGCACATCCCAGTTTGAATGATTAAACCAGTTTAGTTGATAGTCCACCCACACACCAATGCGATGTGTGTAGTGCCCTCCGACATGATTTTCAAGTCCAACATACGGAAAATAAAAGTCACGCACCTGCGCGCGCTTGTCGGTGCAGACAAGAATATTTCCATTACCGAGTGAAAGGGACTTAGGCATAGATATATTATAGGAAAAATCATACATGAACACAACACTGAGCACCAGATATCTGTGTATAAATTATTTAGTCCTGCACAGACATCACCGTCACAAAGTTGAGGTCATAGCTACAACTTTGTGACGGTGGAGGATAATAATACTGATGAATGTCAAGAAACGCCGAAATACTCTTTGAGTTTTCGTACACCTTCAATCTCTTTTGCTTTGATGTAGATAATATGGTCTCGTACATCAAAAAATTCTCCAATGAAGTCAATTTCATTTTTGCAAATATATGGCGACACAAAAACTGATTTCTGGATTGGGTATAGTCCAAGCTCTTTTATTTTTCGACTCACTGCATCGCGTGCCCTCTTTTTTGATTGCGGTATATCAAACATCACGATTCTCCACCAGCCATCCCATTTCTTTGGAACCCTGAGCTTCATGTCGTCGAGATTATATTCAAGAACTTTTTTCTTGCCTGCTTTAGTAATCTCTATCACTTCATTGCCATTTCTTGTATAAATATTCACTAATTTGTTTTCATGAAGTTTCTTCAAGACTCTATCGATTCGATATTGCTCCCTAGAATTCTTCGGATTAAAAAGTGGAATGATTTTGGTAAGTCCCGGCATCGCGAGACATGCAAGAAGGAGTCCGCCATGCGCAAGACATACCAATATTTCTTTTGCCAATTCCCCGTGCTCGTGTTTCTTCATAGTGGTCCAGTACTTATACATACTATCACAGAGTTGTAGCCATGGCTACAACTCTGTGATAGTTAAGGCAACAAAAAAAACCGCCGCCGTTCGCACAATGTGCTACTAGGCGGGGTTGGTTGTCACTTCAGACAGAACTTTGCCCCATGGACAAACTTAGTCCGTTCTCTGCGAGTGCACGTTTAATTTCGCGGACTGATTTCTCTCCCATGTTGGGTATTCTTGATAACTCATTTTCAGTGAACAAACAGAGATCATCAATAGTGATGCATCCCATTGAAGACAAGCAGTTAACTATTCGAATAGAGAAATCTTCTATTTCGTCAATGGACGTGCCACTAGGAATATTCCCCTTTCCCTCTGTGTTTCTCAGCGGTAGTTCAAGGCCTGCTCTTTTTTCTTTTATCAACTTTTTGCGAACCTCCTCCTTCAATTTGAGCAAGTGATTCCTTTTTTCCGCCAGCTTTTTTAGAAGGCGGATTCTTCTTTTGGATAAGGCCTTCATTTGTAATTCAATTCCCAGAAATTCTTTCTTCAAAGTCTCTATAGTGTTCGTCATCATGCAACTCCCTGTAATAAAGGCCTGCATACGCAGGCGGACAATAACCCATTTTCTGGATGCCATACCATTAAGAAAAAGTCAAGCTTTCGTTATGACAGCTCCTTCACTTTAATCTTCTTTGCGTATGTTGGATGACCAACGACACGGAGGCGCAAATCTTGTAGCGCATTCATGTAGGCAATAAAAGCCTCGTATGGTGTGTTGTAGGGGTTGAAATACTTGTGTACATCGCCGTCGTTGAACCATTTGGTGCACATATAGTAGAAGTGGTCTGATGTCTGGAGTTTGCGCCAATCACTGATGAGCTTCTCGTCGTTTGTAGCAAGCACTTCCTCTTCAAGCTTGTACACGCTCTGAATTGCGTCATGCTGCATCGGGTTTGAGAGCCATGCGGAAAGGTCGCGCTCCACATCTGCCCACGACATGAAGTTGTGCACATCAAGCTCAGCTACGGGCTCGTAGAGAGCAATGGCCTCGCTTGGTGTAACGAAGTTATTGTCAGGGTGCTTGTAAATCTCCTCTGGCAGATGGCGGAGAAAGTCGAAGATACCCGTGTCCTCCCATTGGTGTTCACCAAAGGTCTCGTAGTCCATAAAGAGATTGATGACGTGACCGTTTCCATTGACCTGATTTGCCCAGTTTGCAAACTTCGGCGCAGTCAGGGGAAAGTCCGCCCAATCTTTTGATGAAAAGCGAAATGCAATATCGTCGGAGAGGCGATAGTTTTTGAGGAGGAGCTTTAGATTCTCCGTGCCTTGTGGGCGGTATAAAAAGTTCGGGCTCTTCCATCCGAGCACATGATCTGCACCCTCAGCAATGATGCCTTTGTACCCCATCTTCTCTACCTCATGTGCAAGCGAATTGTTGTAGATGAGCTCAGTATTGCGGAAGACAGTTGGTGTAACACCGAAAAGCTCCTCAATTTTATCACGATGCATTTTTACCTGGCGACGAAACTCCTCGGGTGAATATAAAAACGAAAGCGAGTGATAGTAGGTTTCCGAAAGCACTTCTACTCGCCCTGTTGCCACAAGCCTCTGAAAAGATTCCAATGTTTCTGGGCTAAACTCTTGAAGTTGATCCAAAAAGACACCAGAAAATGAAAAACTAATTTTAAATTCAGGATGTTTGTTCAAAAGTTCTAGCATCACCGCATTTGCAGGCAGGTAGCACTTCCCCGCTACTTTGTTGAGAATTTTTTTGTTGTTGATTGAGCGGTCCGAATTGTCGTTGAAGTATTCACTGTCATTGCCAATGTCAAACACGCGATAATCCTTAACGCGGAAAGGCTGATGAACTTGAAAATAAAAACAGATGGATGCCATGAGAAATAGTATATCAGATATAAAAAGAAAAACGCACCGCGATGTTTCGCGGTGCGCCAAGTGATTTGAAATCTATCTTGCTTCTTGTTGAATTCGGATCGCGATGAGGTCCCGGATTTTTGAGAACTTTTTCGCGATCTCATAATTACTGTCCCGCCTCTCTACTGCGGTCACATGCAAGCGTGCCATTGCCTCATTCTCGGGATTTTTTTTGAGCTCCTCACTAATTAGTGCTACCATGTCCCTGAACGCTAGAGCCGCACTGTAATATTGCATAATACAGAGGTTTGCTATATCCCTTGCTTTTTCGAGAACAACTGCATCTGCACTCATGTGCTTGTTCCCATCGGTAAGGCTCGCGCAAGTTTCAGCATTAGCTGTTCCTGCAAGAGTAAGCAGTATTACTGTAAGAATAAATGATTTCATTTCTTTCTCCAAAAAAAAATATTTTCAAACCCCCCTGAGAAATCCCGAGAGGAACTTTTGCTGCCTACCGAAAGCTTAGCACTTTTGGGTCTTTTTGTCAAGGACAAAAAGACCCTTTAAATTACTGGGTGAATTTCCGTCTTTGCGAGCGAAGCGTGGCAATCTAGGATTATGTGCGATGAACTCCTGGATTGCTTCGAGTACTCGCAATGACGGGAAAGTTGTTAAATATAGCGTGTTTCCGCTCCTACTCCGCAATCACATATTATTTTCTCATAGTAATCAATGCACTTTTTACTTGCGGCGTCCCATGTGACCTTCTTTACCTCTTCCCTGCTGTTCCCCCAGAGTGTTTGCCAGAGTGATTTGTGTGATATGACGCCAAGGATTTTGTTTGCCATATCTTCCGTATCCCAGAAGTCAGTTTTGAGCGCGTGAGTGAGCACCTCGGATACTCCAGACTGTTTTGAAATGAGGACCGGTGCTCCAGAAATAATTGATTCAAGGGGAGTGATACCAAAAGGTTCGGATACAGATGGCATTACAAATAGATCAGCGATTTTGTAAACAGCATTTAGGTCGTCTCCACGCAGGAACCCTACAAAAAGCACGCGGTCAGAAATTCCAAGGTATGCTGCTTCAAGCATCATCTGTCTTTCCATATCACCAGAACCAGCGACAAGGAAGAGGACATTTGGATTTACTTCAAGTACACGCTTTGCAGCGCGAATAAAATACTCTGGTCCTTTTTGTATAGTGATGCGACCCGCAAAAAGAACAATTTTTTGTCCTGTTTTTTTGAGCTCGGAAAGTCTGTCCGGGATATTTTGATAATCGCATTCATCAATACCATTGTGGACGACCTCAATTTTATTTGCAGGAATTCCGTAGTGCTGAACAATCTTTTCCTTAGTGAAATTTGAAACGGAAATAATGCCATCCGCGTAGTTCATTGCATCTCTCTCAATCTTGTACACGTCTTGATTCACTCCCTGCCCACCCGTGCGGTCAAACTCTGTGGCGTGCATATGCAAAATGAGCGGTTTACCAGAGATCTTTTTTGCTTCAACTCCCGCAAGGAACGAGAGCCAGTCGTGCGCATGGATGACATCAAACTTTTCTTTTTTTGCTATGTCGCGCGCGCGGAGGGCATAACGACGCACTTCCTGCATCAAAGTGTTTCCATAGATATCGGAGAGTATTTTGTCACGTTCATGAATATATCCCTCAGATGTAACATATGGTTTTAGCGGGGTTTCAATCTCCAGAAATTTTACCTTCCTTGTGTCAGCAAAAAGAATATTCATAAATGAAGCATTGACGCCAACTTTTTTAGGAAGGACAAAAAGCACATCGATTTTCCGAGAAGCGAGCGCTCGGGTTAGTCCAAAACACGCAGTGCCTAGGCCACCGCTGTTATGAGGAGGAAATTCCCATCCGAACATAAGTACTCGCATAATTAATGTAAAGGTAACGTTTCAATTGTAACACGATTAGAATAATAAAAATAACAAAATATCCTGTGGATAACCCCCACACCTACTTTGCCATCGTTCTGTTTTTGTAAAATAGCGTAATCACTAATCTAGGTATTATCTCAGTAGTATGGTAAAAGCGATGCGTTCGTTCAGAACAAGAAAACAATGGCAAAGTAGGTGTGGGGGATAAGTTATTTTTGATATACTAGTGTATCGGTCGAGAGTAAGATAACAAAAAACACTATTATGTTGAATAATCACGTTTACAATTTGCTTTTACAAGCAACCCAGGAGCACAAGAGCTTGTGGCGCATCAAAGACACCTACAAAAAAGACGCCCATGATTGCGCAGACTGCACAAAATTTTGGGAAATGATTGAAAAGGACAAGGAGGGGCATGTTAAGGAGTTAGAGGAGATGATTAAGAAGCACCTTTGAGAACATTTGACGTTTAACAAGTGACATTTGACCAATCCCCAGCAAAACCTTCGGTTTTGCTGGGGATTGCATTTTTGTATAAATCGTGATATAATTGTCTCACTTTATGGAACCTCTAGAATTCCCAGTTCGTATCAACCGCTACCTTGCCCACAAGGGCTTTTCCACGCGCCGAGGCGCAGATGAGCTCATCACAAAAAAACTAGTCAAAATAAATGGCAAAGTTGCTGTACTTGGAGACAAAGTAGTATCTCCAGATGACAAAGTAGAAGTTTCTTCTGCTGTAATTGCAAAAATTGAAGGCTCGTACCGCTACCTCGCTTATTACAAGCCTAGAGGCATTTCCACAGATACACAAACAGAAGGTGAGAGCATTAAGTCAGAACTCCCTGCTCTTCGTGGACTCTTCCCTCTTGGTCGTCTAGACAAGGACTCTGAAGGACTCGTAATCCTCACCAACGACGGCCGTCTCACCGACCGCGTGCTATCCCCAGACCGTGTACACGAGAAGGAATATTTGGTAAAGGTAGATAAAAAAATCACCGATACTTTCATCCGCCATCTTGAGCGGGGCATTTTAATAGAAACTTACAAAACAAAGCCTTCAAAAGCGCGCCGTGCAGGAGAAACACTTTTTCGTATTGTGCTTACTGAGGGTAAAAAGCATCAAATTCGCCGTATGTGTGCCGCAGAAGGCTACCAGGTACTTGAGCTCAAGCGTCTCCGCATAATGAACATAAAGCTCGGTGACCTCAAGGAGGGCGCATACCGCGAGATAGTTGGCGACGAACTCGCAGAACTTAAAAAAAGTATTGGGCTCTAATTAAGTACAAACTTTACAGTTCTTATCTTCTTGGTAGATACGCCGTTTTTCATAGAAGATGAATCAAAAACTGATGCTGTTAATGTCCTCGTCACTTCATCAAAGGAAATTCCTCCCTCTTCGCCGCCGGCGCCTGATGTAAATATATACGTTTCATTCTTAAAATCTAGCAACGCGTTAGGAACTACCCCAAAGACAACTGCTCCCTTTTTATAATAAAAAATATTATCATTGATAACACTAAAAATGTAATTATTAAATTCTACATATGGACTTATAAAACAATCAGTCGATTTTCCTATTTGATCTAATGTATTTATGTCATAAATACATAATCGACTATTTTTAAAACCAGAGAGTTCAAAAAGTGCTGTTTTCAAATCATAATATCTCACTGCTAAGTGAGATTCCGGCGCTGTTCCAGGACTATCATACTCCGCACCTTCAGAAAATTCAGGATACTTTCTAAGATATTTTTGAATCAAATCTTTCTCATAATTTGTTAAATCACCGTAAGGTGTTCGTGGTAAAATATTTAATGCAACAACTTTTTCTGTATTGTTTTCTGACACAGAAGTAGTTGATGTCTCATTTGTACTTGTTACCCCAAACTTCACCTGATAATACGCCCAGCCTAATCTCCCTAAAACAGTAACTACGATAATGCCAACTACAATAAGAATAATTTTTTTCATTAAAATTTTTATAACTGCTAATTTATAAAGTATTTTGATTATATCACACACATCCCC
>JBAQCU010000019.1:0-4881 GCA_049294435.1 Minisyncoccia bacterium | reverse complement strand
ATCCCCCCCCCCGACAAATACTAGTAAAAACAAATCAACCTATCATAACAATAGTGTGCTATAGCACACTATTGTTATGATAAACTTTTAAAACCCTTCGGAAACCCAGAAGGGTTCTTCTTTTGTGTGGGTGGCGAGGACGGCGTCACGGAGCGTTGCAGGGAAAACAATTGCGTCACGAAGTTCATCGCGAGTGAGCCATGCGAATTCTAAATGGTCCTCCTTGCTCACACGGACACCATTACTCAAAAGTACAACCTCAAACACAAGGTTTATCTCATGGGTCTCTTCATCCTTCGTTTCAAATTTATTTTCTGATGCGCCGATAAATCGCTTCACTTCACTCTCCTCTCCAAGCTCTTCTTTTATTTCTCGCATAAGCGCCTCTGGCGCGCTCTCCCCCTCCTCAATGTGTCCGCCAGGGAAAAAATAATTTTGACGACCCTTCCCGCGACATAGCAAAAACTTTCCGTCTTCTTCTATCACCGCGCGCGCAATACATTCAATGTTCATTATAGATAGTTAGAAAAAACGAGAAGTCCAATAATTGAGGATGATGCGCAAATAACGAGCACAAACCCGCCCATCGTGTCTTTTATTTTGCCAATAATAGGGTCTGTATTTGGTTCAATCTTATTGCAGAGGTCCTCAACAGCAGTGTTTAAAATTTCGGAAGACAAGACTGCGCCAATACATCCAATGATAATAATCCACTCTAGTTTCGAAAAGCCTAGGTATACCGCGTCTGCAAGTACAACAAGGGCAATTGCGCTTTCAGTTCGGAAGTTCACTTCTTCTTGCCAAACGGTACGAATACCATTCATCGCCCACTTGAAACTCATTATTAATTTACTCATTAACTGGGATTATACCATTACCTGACCTGTTTTTACACTACGCATTCTGTGTATGAATTTACGTATTTCCTCCACTACAATAATGGACGAAGCGATAGCGAGAATTGTCCCCCACTCTGATAGTGAGAGGGGTACTGTGTGTAGGAGCTTTTGACCAACACTCGTATACAGAGCTCCAAATTGAAGGAGAATCACGATGGCAAATGCTCCAAGAAGGAACAAGTTTGAGAAAGGATTCATTTGTAAAATTGAAAGCTTGTGTGAACGACAATTTAAAACATTAAACCATTGGAATACCGCGAGTAGGGTGAGCGATATAGTCCAAGCTTTTGTAGGGTCGCCATGCGCGTAATCTCCAAAAAGAAATAGAGTACCGATAGCCATAGCAGATGCCATAAGCACTATACGAGTAAGCATAAGGCGGTCCACAAGACGTCGAGATTCCTTTGTGCGTGGCTCAAACAGAAGTCCTTTTTCCTTTGGCTCCATTGCGAGCGCGGTGTCTAGGAATCCATCGGTCACAAAGTTAAGCCAAATAATTTGCGCTGGCAAGACAGGAACAATGTAGCCAAGTAAAATCGCTCCTGCAATCGTGAGGACCTCTCCCGCGCTCGTGGAAAACAAATAAAGAATGACCTTTTTAATTGTTTTATAAATACTGCGACCTTCTTCTATTGCGGAAATAATACTATTCAAATTGTCATCAAGAAGAACAATGTCTGACGCTGATTTTGCCACTTCGGTACCAATCCCACCCATTGCGACACCCAGGTTTGCAGCAGAGAGTGACGGCGCATCGTTCACGCCGTCACCAGTCATTGCCACTATGTTACCTGCCGATTTATATGCGCGGATAATACGAAGCTTGTGCTCTGGTGTTACGCGCGCAAACACAGAAACATTTATTACCGCAAGTGACAGTTCTTTGTCTGACAAAAGATCAACCTCCATCCCTGTGAGTATTTTGTCCCCTTCTTGATAAATTCCTGCCTCAAGAGCGATAGAATGCGCAGTAATACGGTGGTCTCCTGTAATCATTACTGTGCGAACCCCCGCCATTCGTGCGCGGAGAATTGTGGAAGCAACCTCGACACGGATGGCGTCATGCATTCCGAGGAAACCGATGAACGTTGCGTGAGGTGGGGTTCCCGCACTTGGTAAATCTTTGCTTCCATGAAAACTAGCGAGCGCGATAACACGGAGTCCTTCTTTTGACATCTCCACAAGTACCGACTCTATCTTCTTGCGCATCTCTACATCAATTGGCACACTTTTTCCATCACTCAACATTGTATTGCAGAAATCTAGGACAATCTCTGGCGCGCCAGCAAGTGACAGAATGTTTGCGTCCCCTTCTTTGTTGAGTACTGCATGATATTTCAAATTGTAATCAAACGGTATCTCAGCAACGATTGGAGATTCGTTTTCGAGAATGTCCTTGTGGAAACCGAGCTTCTGCGAGAGTACGAGCATCGCGGCCTCTGTGGGGTCACCAGAAAGATTCCACTGGTTTGTATCCTCATTAAACAACACGCGCGCGTTTGCGCACAAAGAAGAAATCTTCCCAATTAACAAAAGCTCCGAATGGTTTGCTACCTCTACTTCTGCATCATTAAAAATAATTTCTCCACGAGGTTCATACCCAACGCCAGCAACTTTAAAAAATTTGTTGTTCGTGTAGACTTTTTGAACAATCATCTCATTTCTGGTAAGTGTGCCAGTTTTGTCCACTGCAAGAATATCCACCTGTCCGAGCGCCTCTACTGCCTGCATTTTTTTCACGAGCGCATTTTGTTTTCCCATTCTCCATACACCAGTAGCTAAAACTAGAGTAAGTACAATAGGAAGACCCTCGGGAATAACAGAAACAGAAAGTGTCACTACTGTCAGAAACATTTCTGTAACTCCTCTGCCAGCAATAATCCCCACAGTAAACAGTAGTATGGCAATAGAAGCAGTAATATAAATAATGATGCGCGCGAGATGATCTATTTCAACTTTTAATGGGACGTCACTACTTATGGAAATAATTTCTCTCGCAATAACACCAATTTCTGTGTTTATGCCTGTTCCAACAACAATCGCGCGCCCAGTACCAGTTGTAATATGGGTCCCTCGGAAAATCATATTACGGCGATCTGAAACGGCGAGTTCTTCCCATGTTGGAGTGTCGGTAGTTTTACGCACAGGAGTTGATTCTCCAGTAAGAGCAGCTTCGCTCACACGTAGGTTTTTTGTTGAAATAAGGCGAGCATCCGCAGGCACTCGTTCGCCTTCTTGCATCATAATAATGTCTCCTGGGACGAGTCCGTTGTCCCGGATAATCACTTCTCTACCGTCACGCATTACTGTGGCACGAGTTTCAACAAATTTTCTTAAGCTTGCGAGTGTATTCTGCGCGCGACCTTCTTGAATTGATCCTATGATTGCGTTTATAAAAAGCACTGCAAAAATCACACCGGCATCAATTGCTTCGCCTAGTATTAACACAATACCACCAGCGGCAATAAGCACGTAAATAAGAGGACTTTCAAATTGCCTTAAAAAAACGCGCACAATGCTATCAGGTTTCGTTTCTGGAAGTTTATTTTCTCCGTATTTTTTTATGCGAACCTCAGCTTCATCTGCGCTCAAGCCACCACCATCTGTTCCTAGTATTGAAAAAACTTCTTCAACAGACTGAGTATGCCACACTTGTTGTTTTTCATTATAAATCATTATTACTATTGTACCTCCACACGTCACTTTTACATAATTTAATACGCGAAACAAAAAAATATTAACGATTACCCAAATATTTAAGCAAAATAAGCGTGTTTTAAAAGCATATGCAACGACGAAAAATTGATGCTCTAGTTTCTATAAAATTTAATTTCCTTACTCGTGTCCACCTTTTAAACTCTGCTTCACGAGTACGCGCAGTGACAATGTCTGGTACTTCTTCAGAATATTTTAGCACTACAGGGCGGCGAATTTTTGTGTAATGCGCGCCACTTTTTAGATTGTTATGTTCATAAAGCCTTTTTTCAAGATTGTTAGTGCTACCAGAATATAACGTTCCATCAGAGCACTCTAAAATATATGCAAAATACATCATAAAAACTCTTATTTCAATCCATGCTCATGAAAACACTCTACATATTTGCGGTCCTCTCCAAGAATGTGCGCTGTCCACCACTTTCCTAAAAAATCGATTAATTCAAAAGGCAACATGGCTGACTCATTGCCATCATATTTTTTCGAAAATTCAGCAATTTTTTCTTTATATGCCTCATGCGAATTTGTATGCTCAGCTTTATTTATATAATTGAATTCTTCAAAATGTTTTTCCTCTGTCAAAAAATGATAATCTGCATAATCAACAAGTTCCTTGAGTATTTCGCGCATTTGTTCATTTTCTGTCGATGTTCGCATTGCATTATAAAGTTTGTTTATAATTCCAATCAATTTCTGATGTTGAGGGTCAATCTCTTCAATGCCCAAATTGTACATCTCCTTCCACGAAATTAGTTCCTGTGTCATAAATATTTGTTATCTGATTAGCGTTGTCATTGTATCATTTTGTAAAGCTTGTACCAAATTGCATACATAGCGTATGTGTCTAGGCCACAATAAATTTTGAGGTCTTTTGATATCTCAGCGCATCTTTTTTGCGTTGTCCCAGGCGCGAGCATCTCCCACCATGCATTCGATGCTTGCCCACCCTCCTTAATACTGAGGTCTTTGTATGAAAGCTCTGGAACAAGCGCTGGTAATACTTTTTTTATTGACGTGCTTCCGCGGAATTCTGGATGAACAAAGTGCTGTTTCTTGAAAACATCCATCAGGTCATATAGCATATTATTCACGCGATCCATCGTCGCCTTATGTTCTGGCATACGCAAGGCGAGTTCATTGTTTACGCCAGACTCAAACGATTTGTTCCATGCGATAACAGTGCCTACTGACCCAATATTCTCTTCAAGTAGACGCGCTACATGTGACGACGGGTCGCTCATTTTTTCGTGCAGATATTCTATGTGCT
>JBAQCU010000018.1:0-5330 GCA_049294435.1 Minisyncoccia bacterium | reverse complement strand
CGTTCTCTTGGTTCTGTTATATGTCCGCGTAGCGGTGTCAGATGTCAGTTGTTCTCTTACGCCAACGCGTACTTCCCTTCCTTTGTTTTCTTGAACATCTTTGGGTCCTGAAGATTCACGAAAACTGTGTTTTCTTTTACATAACGTTCTTTGAGTACGCGATCAATAATATCTTTTTTTGAAAGTGGTCCTTCTTTTTTGAGAACCTTTGCTATCACATCCTTCACGACACCTTTTTCGTAGCCCCATGACGAGAGCGCGTATAGACCGCGACCAACTAACACAAAACGGTTGTCCTTTATGAGTTCGTTGTGACAAGTAGCAACGTGTGCCTTTTTCCCGAATACAGAAGTAATTGACTTCGCAACTTCTGTAAAATGCATTGGTGAGCCGTGCTTACGGATAATAAGATACGCATAGTCGCGCATACCACGAGCGTTTACATTATGCGACTCGGCTATGCCCCACTCTCCGAGCGGATTTTTTGCGATTCTCTTTGAGAGCACCAACCACCTCTTTGTAATCTCCTCGTTTTTATATTCCTCTGAAACATCTTTAAGGTGCTCTAAAAATGAAGCAACAATCTCGCTCTCTGGAACCAAATCCTCATGTGAAAGTGTTTTGTATAACTCGCGAATAGCCTCATGAACCTTCATTGACACTTTGTCATCCACAATCCAGCGGTGACGGAAGTTTTCATCCTCTTTTTCGCGCTTAAATTGATCGCCAAGAACAAGCAAGAAGAACAAATAATTCTGTGTGCTTTCGTCCTTAGAAATATGCATCAAAAAATCTTCTTCACACACCACGCCCCCCATAGATACGACAAGCTTGTTAAGCTCATCAAATACATCTTCTTCTTTTTTAAATGCGTCAGATTTTTTGATAGTGCTCAAAGCAAAATTTTCTATCTGACGGACACGTTCACGGGTGATGCCATATGTCTTGCCAATCCCCTCAAGAGTCATTCTGTCGACGCTTTCACCCAAGCCATAACGCTTGGTCATCACATCAAGCGCTCGTGGAGAAAGGGATGCGAGAAGACGTTTTACGACTTGTTTTGGTTTAAATGTAATGGCTGGCATATGTGGTAACTATTAAAATAATGTGTGAATTAATTTTTGTGAATACACAGTAATTCCTTTATATCATCAAAGAGGTTACGAGTCAACCCCCTTCCCCGACCACAATATTTAGAAGCCTGCCTTTTACAAAGATTATCTTCGTAATCGTGTTACCATCCACCCATTTTACGATTGCAGGACGCGCGAGGGCGAGGCTTTTTACAGCTTCCTCTAGAGCATCCGCAGGCACAACTATAGTATCACGAAGCTTCCCTCCAACCTGAACGGCAATAGTAACCTCGTTTACCACACACTTAGACGCGTCAAAAACTGGCCATTTTGCAAGGTGTACTGACTCTTTGTTCCCAATTTCGTGCCATAACTCTTCTGTTATATGTGGCGCAAATGGAGAAAGGAGCAAAAGCATAGTTTCATACACTTCTTTTGAAATTGCATTATGTTTTTCCATTTCATTTACCAAAATCATCATTGATGAAACAGCCGTATTGAAGTTAAATCCTTCAATACCCCCCTCAACTTTTTGAATAGTCTTGTGTAGCGTTGCCTCTACTCCACGAACATCAACATCGCCAATTTTTTCTTTTAGCTTCCATACTCGCTCTAGGAATCGTCGTGGGCCGATGATAGTGGCAGAATTCCAAGCCTTCATATCTTCAAGTGGCCCGAGGAACATTTCGTGAAGTCGCAGTGTATCTGCTCCGTACTCTGAAACTATGTCGTTCGGATTGATAACGTTCCCAAGCGACTTCGACATTTTGCGCCCGTCCCCCGCAAGAATCATTCCTTGATGACGAAGTTTCAAAAATGGTTCATCAAAATCAATGTAGCCAAGTTTTTTCAAAACCTTTGTAAAAAATCTTGCATACATAAGATGAAGCACTGTGTGCTCTGCACCACCCATATACATATCAACAGGAAGCCACTTTTCTATCGCTGAACGTGAAGCAAATTCTTTGTTATTTTTTGGATCTGCAAAACGGAAATAATACCAACTTGAACAAACAAAAGTATCCATCGTGTCTGCTTCACGTCTAGCCTTCTTTTTGCATGTCGGACAAACAACGTCATTAAACATCTTTGAGTACTTGAGTGGTGATTCTCCTGTTGGACGAAAATCCACATCAGTTGGAAGAAGGACAGGTAGATTTTTCTCTGGTACTGGCATTTCTCCACAATCATCACAATAAATGATTGGAATCGGCGCGCCCCAATAGCGTTGCCTTGATACTAGCCAATCACGAAGACGATAATTCACTTTTTTAAAACCAATCTTTTTTGATTCAAGCCATTGCGACATTTTTTCACGAGCTTCTACTGATGACATACTGGAGAACTCACCCGAGTTGACTAGTGTTCCATCTTTTGTGCATGCCTCTGTATTAAAGCAATCGATTGACGCGATTATCGGTAAATTAAATTTCTTCGCAAATTCAAAGTCGCGCTCATCGTGCGCTGGCACTGCCATTACAGCTCCTGTGCCATAGTTGTTAAGGACATAATCAGCAGTAAACACAGGTACCGATTCATTAGTAAACGGGTTAGTCGCAGAAATCCCCTCAAGTCTTATCCCTGATTTTTCTTTTGCTAGTTCAGTACGCTCAAGCTCGGTTTTTTTGGCAGTTGCCTTAATATACCCGTCTATTTCATCGCTATTTTTAGCCACTAAACGAAGTTTTTGGATAATCGGATGCTCTGGCGCCAAAACAACATACGTCATCCCAAAAACCGTATCAACACGCGTTGTGTATACTGCAATGGATTCCTTAGCCTCCGGAATTTCCATTGTAAACTCAACTCCTTCTGATCTGCCAATCCAATTTCGCTGAGCAGAAATTGTAGAAGAAGGCCAATCAACTTTGCTAAGGTCATCAATTAACTCATCTGCGTAGTCGGTAATTTTGAAAAACCACTGCTCCAAATCCTTTTGTATAACTTCATTTTTACACCTTTCACAAACACCGTTCTCTGCTTGTTCATTTGCAAGAACAGTTTTGCATGATTCACACCAATTAACCTTTGCTTTCTTTTTATACGCAAGACCGTTTTTGTAAAGAAGGAGGAAGAACCACTGTGTCCATCGGTAATATTCAGGAGACGATGTATCTATCTCGCGTGACCAATCAGACGAAAAGCCGAGACTCTTCATTTGCACAATGAAGTTTTTTATATTTTGATGCGTACTAATATCAGGATGCGTCCCTGTCTTGATTGCATAGTTTTCTGCCGGCAAACCAAAGGCGTCCCAGCCAATAGGGTGCATCACATTGAAACCCTTCATCCTAAAATATCGCGAATAAATACACGTCGCTGTGTAATTTTCAACATGACCAAGATGGAGACCGTTTCCAGACGGATATGGGAACATATCAAGCACGTATTTTTTAAGCTTGTCAGAGTTGTTGTCTGCCTGATACATTCCAGACGACTCCCAAACTGCTTGCCATTTTTTCTCTATCGTTTTGTGGTCATATTTTCTATCCATAACAATAGAAATTTAGTTTTTAAATTTTTTAATACCTACCCATACAAGCGTAGCGAGAGCAAGACCGAGTACAACAACACGTAAACGTTCATCCATACTTGACCAATATCTCATCGTTCCGATGATAAGCGATAAAATACCAGCCAGAGAAAAACCGAGAGCGACCGCCTCAACAGCGATTGCAAAAAAACTCCCGACAAGAAATGCAGTACCGGCGGCTACAAGCACAATAAATACATTTCTTTGATAGAGTTTATTTGCAGATTCAAAACCTTTCTGGCAAGTGAAATATTCATTGCATGACCCTTTTGGTGCATCCTCGGGAATTGGCTTCATGGCTTCAATATAACGATATGGGTCGCTGTTCCACTGTCCTCCGGCACCAATGCACTCTTTTTCTGTTGTAATAGGCACATTTACTTGTTTGCTTGGACAAAATGTCTCAAAAAGAGGCATTTGATAAAACGCATCAAGCGCGTAGTTTAAAAATAGATTAGCAACAATGGCAATTCCAACTACGAGGACCCACTTAAAAAGAGGGTGTCGTTTGCGATAAAGATCCTTCGTAGGTTGACCGTAAACATCTCGCGCCTGCGTTGTTATTGTTTCCATGTTATAATTATACATCACATTGATAACAATTAACAAGTAAACTATATCTGCGATACTTGATATTATTGAAGCGCAAATACGAGTATATTGAGATATGACATTGATCTCGGATGGTATAAGATGAGGCCTTACCGGGTACATCAGTCTGTCAGTTGCTTGTCGTAAATTATTAGTTTATGATAGAATATATAGTGATGGAAACTCGCAAAAAGAAGATTCTCCTTATAGATGACAACGAAATCGTGCGTTTGATGTTTTCGAACGTTTTTTGGCTTCACGGACTTGGTGACAAATACGAACTCGCTACTGTTGGCAGTATAGACGAAGCATTCATATCAATTGAAGACCCGTCCGCAAAACCCGATATTATTTTTACAGGGCTCGTAATGCCATTCGTAAAAGACAACAATAGAGAAACAAACGCAGAAGCTGGATTTTCCTTACTTAGACGAATCAAAGGAGACCCAAAAACACAATCAATACGCGTAATTATATTTTCAAGCTACAACGAACAAGAATATCGTGAACAAGCGCTTTCTCTTGGGGCAGAAATGTATCTCCAAAAAGGCGAAAATATGCCTCAAGACCTTATTCAGATAATTCGTTCATTCGATAAGTCATAAATATATGAGCGACCCACTCGTAAAACTTGAGAATATAAACTTCTACTATAACCGTGGCAAACCATCGGAGGTTCATGCGTTGAAGAATGTAAATCTTGAAATTGAACGCGGAGGGTATGCGGCATTTTTTGGACCATCTGGTTGCGGAAAAACAACACTCACATATTTAATCGGCGGTATTGAGACCGAAAATGCGGACGAAGGACATATTTTTGTCAACGGACGCGACCTACGCGGTCTCACAAAAAAAGAACTTGCTGTTTACCGTCAAATAGGCGTAGGTATTATTTTCCAGCAATTTAATCTTCTTCCTTCGCTTACTGTCTTGGACAACGTCGCGCTTCCAATGGCATTCCTCGGCGTCAATGTTGATCGTCGCAGAAAAGAAGCGATGAAGCTTTTAGACAGATTTTCAATGACTGCAAAGGCTGACCGTTTCCCATCTGAGCTTTCTGGCGGACAACAGCAACGCGTGAGCATCGCTCGCGCGCTCGCCAACAACCCACCGATTATTATCGCCGACGAACC
>JBAQCU010000017.1:0-21417 GCA_049294435.1 Minisyncoccia bacterium | reverse complement strand
CCAAAGTGCGGTCGGCAATGCGGAAGTTCGCCGTGCAAAGCACGGGCAAAATGAAATTTTGCAAACCAATCTTTTTTCTTTCGCTTTCAGCGAAAGGTTGAGCGTATTTTTCTTTGATTGCCCAAAAATTAATTTCAAAACAATATGGACAACATAAATTTACAAACCAAAAAGATTTTTCTCTATGCTCGTAAATCCACGGACGAGCCAGAGCGACAAGTGCTTTCCATAGAGGCGCAAATGTTTGAGTTGCGAGAATATGCCAAAAAGGAAGGGCTGAATATCGTCCGTGAATTTGTGGAAAGCAAAACCGCCAAAGAACCGGGCAGAGAGATATTTAACGAAATGATCGCGAGTATAGAGAAAAATGAAGCAGAAGGAATTTTAGCGTGGCACCCCGACAGACTGGCTCGTAATTCCATAGACGGCGGACGAATAATTTATCTTGTAGATACTGGAAAAATAACCACGCTAAAATTTCCCACTTTTTGGTTTGATCCGACACCGCAGGGAAAATTTATGTTGTCCATAGCTTTTGGGCAATCAAAATATTATGTGGATAATCTTTCGGAAAATATAAAGAGGGGTATTCGCCAGAAATTGCGAAATGGAATATGGCCCGCTTGGGCGCCACTGGGCTATGTGAACGATAAAAACGCCCGCTGTATCGCTGTTGATAAGGAAAAGGCAAAGTATATCAAGCGGGCTTTTGAAATGTATGCAACTGGCGAATACCCCCTCGCTCAAATCCGAAAGATTATCAATTCTATGGGCTTGGTTGGCAAGAAAGGCAAAATGCTTTCCGTCTCAAATTATCAATACATGCTGAAAAATAAAATCTACTACGGCATTATTGAGTACAATGGTGAATTGTATGACGGAAAGCATGAACCGATTATCACAAAGAAACTTTTTGATTCTGTTCAAGAAGTGATGGCGAACAAGAGCAAACCGAAATCGCCAAAATTGAAACCATACATTTTTAGAGGATTTTTCCGTTGCGGAGAGTGCGGTTGCTTCATTACCACCGAAACGCAAAAAGGTCATAATTATTTGCGATGCACCAAGCGGAAAAATCTTTGTTCGCAAAGATATGCCAGAGAGGACGCCATCACTTCTCAAATAAAGGAAGAAATCAAAAAAGTTTCTTTGTCTTCCGCTTGGGCAAATGCTTCAATCAATTATTTTGAAAATGAGAAAATGAAAATTGCCCAAGCGGAAAGCTCTTTCGCCCAAAAAGCGAGAAATGAGCTTGTGGAGATAGAAACAAAACTTGATCGCTTGCTTGATTTGCAACTGGACGGCAATTTATCACAAGCGGAATATACCGCTAAAAAGCACAAGCTCATTCTCGCAAAAAAAGATTTGGAAGAAAAAATCTCCGCTTTTGGGCGAAAGAGCAATAATCGGTTCGAACTTGCCATTGCCTTTCTAAAAGACGCCAACCAAGCCGAAAAATGCGCTCAACAAGAAAATCCCGAAAGGATTCGGGATTTTCTCAAAAAGATTGGTTCGAACTTTCGCATTGCCGACCGCACTTTGGTTTTGGATTTCAAAAATGCCTTCAAAATAGCGGAAAAATACCATGCCGAGGCGCTTTGCGCCGAGGCAGTTTCTTACGATTTCACAAAAAGTGAAAATTGGCGGAGAAGGTGGGATTCGAACCCACGATACCGTTTCCGGCATGCCTGATTTCGAGTCAGGTCGATTCAACCACTCTCGCACTTCTCCATTAAAAGAAATTCGTCAGAATTCGTTTGGGCGACCGTTTTATAAGCAAAACGGTTTAGCCACTAAAATTACTCCCTGTCCCTGTAGGACTCAATCAAGGTAGCACTTTTTTGCAATTTTGGCAAAAATTGGTATACTGCACAAGTTCGTTTTGATTTAGGGCCCTATCGTCTATCGGTTAGGACGAAAGCTTTTCAAGCTTTAAAGCGGGGTTCGACTCCCCGTAGGGTCACAAAGCGCAAAAACAGCAAAAGACACTTCTTTAAGGAAGTGTCTTTTGCTGTTTTTAAAAGAGTAAACTGCTTTACTCTTTGGCGCTTTGTGAGGGCGGAGGCATAATTTTTCAGAAGAAAAATAGACGAGCCGGGGTCGGCAAGTACTTACGTCTATGAGAGTGTAATCACTCGAAGAGACTTAGTAACTTGTGATCACACAAGATTAGCCGAGCTTCGCTCGTCAATAATTACCATAGTCGGTTAGTGATTCGTGACCAACGCATCCAGAGTCAATCACTCCCTCATCGCTTTTCCATTTTTTCTTTGTTTGGCGGGCGAATCAGCTGACAGGTCACCAGAGCTGTGTCCTGGGCACGCGTCTTGGACGTGAACTTAATGAATGTATTGGCGATGGCGAATTAGTAAATTCGCGGCTTTGCCGTCGCAGGGCGGGCTCTTGCACTATTACATTATAATATAATAGTGTGTATAATGTAAGTATCCGCTATAATGTAGTGGCATGAAAAGTGAATCAGTAAAATTGGGCAGAAACCTAAAGCGTATTAGGGCGGAAAAAGGAATGACACAGGGTGACATTGTCCGAACGCTCGGCGTAAGCCGAAGTTTTGTGAGCAATATTGAAAACGGGAACACAAATCCGACACTTTCAACCATTACCAATATTGCCAGAGCACTTGGTGTTTCGAGTGATGAGTTGCTAAAATAAATTTATGAAAATAGAAATTATTAAATCACTTATAAGCAATTTTGAATCCTGCGCTAATAAATCTAACGAGGGTGTTGAATTTTGGCTTGCGCGTGATTTGCAACAGTTATTGGGTTATACAAAATGGGATAATTTTATTTCTGTTATCTCAAAAGCAAAAACGGCATGCGAGGTAACGGAGCATAGTGTAAATGATCATTTTGCCGACGTCGGGAAAACGATCCAAATGCCAAAAGGGGCTCAAAAAGAGGTTCCTGATATCATGCTAACTCGCTATGCTTGTTATCTGATTGCACAAAATGGAGACCCTCGAAAAGAAGAGATTGCATTTGCTCAAAATTACTTTGCAGTACAGACAAGAAAGTTTGAGATTATTGAGAAAAGAATACAAGAATTTGAAAGATTAAACGCTCGTCAAAAATTAACGGAGACAGAAAAAGAATTGTCAGGTGTTATCTTTCAACAAACAGGCAGCGATAAAAATTTTGCACTTATACGAAGCAAGGGTGATAAGGCATTATTCGGGTACACAACTCAAGAAATGAAGAATCGTCTCGGTGTTCCCAGTGGACGAGCACTTGCTGATTTCCAGCCTACAATTCTTTTGAAGGCAAAAGATTTTGCAACTGAAATTACTATTTTTAATTCAAAGAGTAAAAATTTAAGAAGTGAACAATCTATTTCTGAAGAACATATCACAAACAATAGAAGTGTCCGAAAAACACTTTTGAGTCGAGGAATTACTCCTGAAAAATTACCTGCGGAAGAAGACATCAAAAAAATTGAGAGGAAGTTAAGGTCTGATGAAAAAAAGAGCTTGAAAAAACCAGATAAACTTGGGGCATAACTTATGAACTTAAATTTTGATACAAAATTAGCTGGTAATTACACAAGTTATTCTCAAAAAGCTCGAGTGTTAAGTGAGTCTTGGGTTCTTAAAGAAATATATTGCCCTAGTTGTGGCAATAGTATTTATGATTATGACAATAATAAGCCTGTCGCAGATTTTTATTGCAAAAAATGTTCAGAGGATTTTGAGTTAAAATCTAAGAAAGGCAAAATTAGTAAAAAAGTTTCCGCAGGTGCTTACTCTCAAATGATAAAGAGAATCAATTCACCTCAAAAACCGAATTTCTTTTTTATGGGTTATATGGTTGAGATGTGGAATGTAAATGATTTTTTTGTTATTCCGAAACACTTTTTTGTATCCGAAATTATTGAAGAACGAAAACCACTAGCAGAAAGTGCTAGACGGGCTGGTTGGGTTGGTTCAAATATTCTGTTTTCAAAAATACCAAAAGCAGGACAAATTTTTTATATCGAAAACGGGAAAGAGCTTGCTAAAAAAGATGTTCTGGAGAAATGGCAGAAGACCGTATTTTTGAAAAAAGTTAAGAAAGCTGACGCCAAGGGTTGGATTTTAGATATTATGAATTGCATTGATTCGCTCAATAAAAAAGAATTTACATTGCAAGACATGTATTCTTTTGAGAGTGACTTATCCGTAATGCATCCTGAAAACAAAAACATTAAGCCAAAAATAAGACAGCAGTTACAATTCTTACGCGATAAGGGATATCTCGAGTTTGTGGGGGACGGAAAATATCGCTTGACATAAGAATAGATTCGATCAAGGATCTAATTATGAAAAATGAAACAAAAAAATATCCAAAACATGCGTGTCAACATTGTGGGGCAGAGCGTAAGTATGTCGAGACTATTATTGATGACGAGTTTTTTTGGAGTGAGAAGGAGAACATATATCAGCCAAACGGTTTTACCGACATGTTTGAGCATACCGGTAACAATCGCTGTGCCGAATGTGAAAAAGAATGGACGGGCGCATAAATCTGATTGGCGTGGAAACTGGTCACCTGAGGTAGCACGAAATCTTATTTTGCGTTATTCAAAAGAAAAAGACCACTTACTCGACTGCATGATTGGCGGAGGTACTACTGCAATAGAAGCAAAAATTTTAAATCGCCATATTACTTGCATTGATGTTAATGATGAGGCGCTAGAGAGAACAAAAAAATCTCTTGAATTTGAGGTTAATAATAAAGCAAAACAAAGAGTTGTTAAATGTGATGCTAGGGATATGAGCTTTATTAAAGATAATGAAATTGATTTTATTTTAACTCATCCTCCATATGCAGATATTATAAAATATAGTGAGGGTAAGATTAAGGAAGATCTATCGGGAATACACGACATAGACGCGTTTGTTGATGAAATAGAAAAAGTTGCTAGAGAATTATTTCGAGTTTTAAAACCGGGGAAATTTTGCGCAATCCTAATGGGAGATACACGCAGAAATAAAATGTATCAGCCACTTGCATTTAAAGTAATGCAGAAATTTCTAGATACAGGTTTTGTTTTAAAAGAGGACATAATAAAAAGGCAGTTTAACTGTAAGGCAACTGGTTTTTGGGTTACAAAATCGAAGGAATCAAATTTCCTGCTTATAATGCACGAACACCTTTTTGTATTTCAGAAGAAATTACTTTGATTTTATGGGCCTACCGAAAAAATCAGACAGTGCCCAACTCAAATGATGTCTACCCCAATCACTTAAAGCAAGCACTCTGTTCTGTAAATTTTCTAAAATTAATGATTTTGGAACGTAGTGAATTATTTGAAGATCAATATAACTTTCTTCTATAACAGAATCTTGTTTTGGCAGATAAAACCAATAATCGAGTTTCCTGTTCCTTAAACTTATTGCTTGATTATTTGTCATCCTACCATCACTGATTGCTTTTGAAACTTCAAAAACTGGAGCAAATATTATCGTTTCTCTCTGTTGAACATCACAAGTTTGAGATAATATCATCACTCTCTGCCTTCGGGCATCGATCACAATTAAATGGTCTGTTGTTTGTTCTTTTGGCAGTGATTTTATTTTTTTGATTTGATATTTTTGATTGGTTGATTGGTTTGTTTCAGGCTCCAATACATTAAAATTCTCGCTCTCAACAACAAAAAAAGGGAAATTATCGATGATATCACCTTGGTAGAAAACTGGATCAGAATTATCTACTGGGTAGATATACATGCCGTCTTAAATCAGTTTACTCTTGAGGGTTTTTTTATAATAATCTTTTTCTTCCTCTCGACTTACACCACCGTCTTCTTTCGTAAAAATAATTTTATTGGTGTTTGTTTTTATGTTAACAACATTAATACGAAAAGGAGACCCGAATACTTTATTAGAAGTTCCACTTGTCATAGTTCTTTCCGTTTGATTTGGTGAAGTTGCAGCACTATTGGTTTGTGAATTATATATATCCATATTTCTATTTTATTATTTCCCAGCCTGCTTTGAATTCATTTATATTCAAGTTTTGAACGCCTGACGGATCGGCTACGCTCGTAATTTTGTAATATGAGTGGAAATTATATTTAATATCACCACTATGTACAATCGCCCTTGGTAAAACATAGTCAACCTCTCCTTTCCCAGAAAGTAATTTAATAGGATCAAATGTCTCTTTTATTTTTAGCAAACCATTAAAATATTTGATCATTTCAAGAATAATCTTCTTTGTTTCCTTGTTGGTATATTCAATCATATCACCAAAACCAATAATATTTTTTGCTTCATTCCTATTTATAAAATGACTGTGGGAGTAAAGTTTTTCTGTAAGGTATTCTACAACTTCATCAATTTGTTTATCGGCTAGTTTTGTTTTTGGTAACTGCAAAAGATTTTTTGCAAGTCGTCTAATCAGATAATGCGTGCGGTTAGCTGAACCAACTACCGTTGGCGGAACTTCCTTGTTTAATTCCTTTGTTATTTCTGCTAGCCCTGATTGTTCTGTGATACCAATTTTTTTCTTAACAAAATCTATATAACCACTTATATCCTCTACTTCTAGTTTGATTAATTTATTATTTGAATCTGGTCTAGTTTGTGCTGGATCAACAGGACTTAATTGTGAAAACTCAGACATGACGACCTTATCTGCACCTAGCACAATAAGTGTTCCTGCACTAAGTGATTTATTTAATACGATAACTTCAAATTCTTTGCAGTACTCACGTATAAGATTAACCAACGGCCATGGAGCGTCTAGATTACCTCCCGTTGTGTCAATAACCAAAGTAATTTTATTTGGCTTCTTTTTAAAACTTTCGAGAATATCCGTAAATAATGGCAAAATATCTAACGCCACTTGAGTTGCAAATGTTAATGGTGGTGGAGCAGGTTTATCACTAGTTAAATAACAGATAACCTTTGAATTTCTCTCTTTTTCTAGCTTTTGTATAAGCTGTTTTATATCATTATTGTTTGCCATATTATGTAGGTTAATACTAGCATTTTCCAAAATAAATCTAAAGTAAATAATTGAGCCTGCCGTCCCTTCATTCCGCGGTGGGGATTCGCGCGCGAACGTGTGGGTGGGTCAAGCGCAGGTCTGTGTTACTTTGGAGAAACTATTTGGTTAAAGTAATATTCGGCAATTTGTTCCATATCTTTTTCAAACGATTCTTTGTTATTTATTATTTCATTTTCTAATCCAAAAAACGGAGAATCTGGTTCGTTGCTAATGTAAAAATCTCCTTGAACATTATTGCAATGCGGACATGTATTTGCCCAGTATGTTTCGTCACTCATACTTGTATGACGTTCTTGTATTGTGTGCGGAATTGGTTCTTGTGGTTTTTCAATTTTACCCTCCAACATAGAATTGCACCATTTAAAAATTACGATTTGCCTCCCGCACTTCCAACATTGATATGGTGCATATCTGTAATCAAACCCAGAAGGAAGAGCGACATTCGTATCGCTCGCGATCTTTTCCACGAGTTGCATAAAATCTGATGACCCTTTCATATTTGTCATTATACCCAGTATATAGAAAATAAAAAATCCCCTGAAATGCTAGCGGGAAAAGTTTAATGACTAACTACTTTTTGTGCCTTGTCTCATCGACAAGTACAAAAGTGTTTGCTTTCCCTCCGTAAGGAGGAACGCGCTCACCCTTAGACAAAGTAATCTCTCGCTTCATTCCTGAAACTTGATATTGCCCTGACTTTGGAGCAGTGCCACCTGTCTTGATTTTAACCATAACAGTTGTTTGCTTAATTCTAATAAACTAGGGGCTTATCGACACTCTCACCCCCGCCTCAATGCTCATAAAAACACTGAGGAGGGGGAGGAGGATAAGATGACCCCCTAGAGAATAAAATTCGGCACCCAAGACTATCTCCCGCTAGCATTTCAAGGGACTTCAAACTTACTTGCTATTCTACCACAAAATTCACCCTACAATGCCCTTGTAGGACTCCTTGGGGCTCTGGGGTGCGAGATTTTATGCTGGGCGTCCAAGACGCGAATTTGCTAATTCGCCCGTCAACCATTGCTTTCCAAAACTAACCATTTCCTGGCTCTATTTGCTATACTTAAATCATGAACACATACGAATCATATGAGATGTTACTAAAGCCAATATGGTCCCCTCCTGCGTGGATCTTTGGACCTGTTTGGACAATATTATATGTAATCATTGCTATTTCTTTTGGGTATGTCTTTTATTTGTATGCCAAAAAAAGAATTCCTTTCAGCGTAGCTTTGCCGTTTACCCTAAACCTAATTTTTAATTTTGCATTTACGCCAATCCAGTTTGGACTAAAAAACCTCCCACTCGCAAGTATTGATATACTACTAGTATTAGGAACATTAGTATGGGCTCTTGTGGCTATCTATCCATACGCAAAACGAGTTTCCTTTGCAAATATACCTTATCTTTTTTGGGTTTCTTTTGCCACGATACTGCAAATAACCATAATGGTTATGAATTAAAAATTATTTTGAATTACGAAACTCTAATTCCCCGTCATTGCGAGGAAGTACTCTGACGAAGCAATCCAGAGTTTACCACGTGTAATCCTGGATTGCTTCGCTACGCTCGCAAGACAATGCATGAATATTGCAGTTTCGTAATTCAAAGTATATTAGCTCCCCCGCCTGCCACCGCCTGACTGCTTCCTTGTTTGAGCGATATAACTTGGTACAATATATTCTACGCTCGTTCTGAAGAGTGAGAGATTACTCTCGCTCTTCGCTCACTCGCTTGAATATAGGCAGTGGCGGGCAGGTAGGCTCGGAAATGAAAAAGATTACTTCCTTTTTTGTCTTCGTCCAAGACGCGGCTCTGCTGACCCGTCTACGTCGCTAATAAGCGCGAGCCAATATCGCCCCCCCCATCGCCCTCAACATATATCCACTTGCAGGAATGGCCTTTTTGTATTGTATTTAAAGTTATCCACCAATTTTGGTTGTTATATATTTTTGCATCAACTATACTTATATGAAGGATTTTCCCCGACTGTCCGCGCTGTTCGCAATATTTTGAAAAATAAAGTGTTGTGGGCAGTGCGGGTAGAATAGTCTGTGAGCTTTATTAATGTTATTAACGATATATACTTTACGAAATACGAAAATGGATAGTCAAAATTATGAGAAAGACAATGTAAGTAATGTTCTCAAATGGATTTTATTAATTGTCGCTGTGGTTTCATTCTGTATTCTCGGGTGGGCGGCAAAGGTTACGTACAGCACGGTACCTCCACAGCCAGATAAATTTATTGCGGAATCTGGAGAGGTGCTCATAACTGGCGAGGATATCGTTGCCGGCAAAGGCGGTTTTCAAAAAGCAGGTCTAATGGACTACGGCAGTCTCTACGGGATGGGCTCGTACTTTGGTATAGACTATACTGCTGAGTATTTGAAGCAACTCGGATTAAAAACTGACGAAAACATTGCTATGTCTCGTTATGGGCAGTCATTTTCTGCTATCTCTGAGGACGACCAAGAGTCTGTAAAGCGCGAAATGAGAAAAATGCTCAAGGGTGTAGACCTCACAAAGAGCGAAGTAATACTCCCCGCCCCGCTTTCTGATGCTGTCAAAACTCTCAGACAGGAAATCGTTACATTCCTTCTCACAGAAGATCCTGAAAAAGGCTGGTACGGCGCAAAAGCGCTTAACAACGAAACAGCAGTACTCACAGCAAACTTCTTAATCTACTCGTCTATTACAACAGTCGCACTGCGTCCAGATGGCTCAGCATCATGGACACAAAATTGGCCGTTTGAGCCCTTGGTTGACAACAAGCCAACAACGAGCGCGTTCAACTGGACATGGATCAGCTATGCTTTCACATTCCTACTCTTTGGAGCTGTGATTTTCATTTACGAACACTACCTAAACCACCGCGACAATTCACCAAGGGAATACAAGTTGATTGATTTCCGTCCACTAACACCAAGCCAACGAAAGGTTGGTAAGTATTTCATTGTTGTTGGCGCAGTATTCCTAACACAACTTGCTGTTGGCGTTCTTATGGCACACTATTATACAGAGCGAACAAGTTTCTACGGATTTGATATCGGCAAATACCTTCCATTCAACTTCCTAAGGTCATTGCACATTCAAACTCCTATCGTTTGGATTGGTTTGTCATGGATCGGTGCGGCTCTCTTCCTTGCTCCAGCAATCAGCAAGCGCGAAGCAAAAGGACAAGGGTTCCTCGTTGACCTATTGTTCTGGGTAACACTTTTTGTTGTTGCCGGCGGACTCATTGGTAACTACTTGGGCAATATCAACGTTATTGATAAGAATTGGTTCTGGTTTGGAAACCAAGGATTGTCATACATTGAGCTTGGTCGCTTCTGGCAGATGGGCTTCTTTGTTGGACTCTTAACGTGGAGCGTTTTGGTATTCCGCGCATTGTGGCCGGAGAAAGGTCAATTTGCTAAGGCAATTCGTGAATTCTTTACTGGCAATATCTACCTTGAGCATTTGTTGTGGGTCGCAACGCTAAACATCGCATTGCTATACGCCGCAGGAATGGTTCCACTCACAGGAATCGCAAGTTCATTCTCAATTGCAGACTTCTGGAGATGGTGGGTTGTGCATTTGTGGGTAGAGCAATCGTTTGAGTTCTTTACGGTGGCAGTGAGTGCGTACCTCCTCATGGAAACAGGCTTGGTCTCGCGAACACTCGCAGAGCGCGCAGTATACTTTGAGCTCATTCTTATCTTCTTGGGAGGCGTTCTTGGTACTGGGCACCACCTCTACTGGGTAGGCGCAGGATCAATGTGGATTCCAATTGGAAGTATGTTCTCATTTATTGAGGTCATTCCGCTTGTCCTCCTCGTTATTGAATCAATCCAGCAGTATCGTCTTATTCAAAGCACTGGTGGAACATTCAAGTACAACCTCGCGTACCTGTTTATCATTGGCGCGGCATTCTGGAACTTCGTAGGCGCTGGAGTATTTGGTGGCGGTCTTATCAACGCTCCGCTCGTCAACTACTACGAGCACGGAACGTTCCTAACACTCAATCATGCGCACCTTGCGCTCTTTGGAGCATTCGGTTTGCTGGCCATTGGACTCATCTACTATTGCCTTCGTTATGCGGCAGGAAACCACACTCCTTTCACAGAAAAAACGGGATATTGGGCATTCTGGATGTATAATCTAGGGCTTCTTCTATGGATGGTTTTCCACTTCCTTCCAATCGGATTTCCTCAGCTCCAAGCAGTGTATGAGCACGGTTATGCATTTGCTCGCAGTATGGAGTTCTACAATACAACAACATTCTGGCAATGGATGCGAGTCCCTGGAGACGTAGTATTTGGTATCGCGGCCCTCATAATGGTTTGGGATTTCTTTAAGAAGTTGAAGCCGGTTTTTAAGGCTCCTGAACAAGAGCAAGGCGGAATCTCAACAAACTAATCGCATAACATTGTGCACAGAAAAAAGCACCGAAAGGTGCTTTTTTCTGTGCTCGCTGTATACTGTATGTATGGATAACAAACAAATACAACCAACACGGCATCCACACTACTACGGAACTTTAGTCAGGAAGCAACTATTCTTTGCGGCATTCGTAATTTTACTAGCAGCGCTAATTGATAGCGAGCTACGAGACTTTTATCTTGTTGTAGGACTTTTTGGAGTTGTAGGTCTGACTATTCTCGCTGGACTTACAAGTCCGCAAAAACGCGGAATAATGTTTACGGATATGTTTGTCTCGGCAATAATGTTTCTAATTTTTGAGTATTTTGCAATCAACGCATTTGTTACATACGGAAATTTTTCAGATCCTATATTTTTCTTCCGTCAATTGATTGCTGTCATATATCTTGTCACTTTGTATTACAGCACAAAAACATTGCGTTACTATGATGACCAAGAACGCGATAAACAACAATAATTCATAATCTTATGCCTCACTTCGCAGAAATAATTTTCTTACTCCTCATCATCTGGATTTTAGGATTTTTTGTATTTCATATTGCTGGGTTTCTCATTCACCTCCTAGTTATCGTGGCGGTTATTATGATTCTCATGCGTGTGATTAAAGGAGAAAATCCATTCAAATGAAACGAGCAGTAAAACAATCTGGTTACATAGGAATACTTTTAATACTTCTTGGTACGGCTGGAATGGTTTTCCTATTTATGAAAATGTATTTTACACCTAGCCCTACAACTACTGGTGAACTGTGGCACCCAGACGCCCCAGGATTAGCACCTACCACGCAATACGACCGCCTGCGTTCGGATATTGACGCAGCAAACGCAGTTTCAAATCAGCTGAACACAAAGGCTATAGAGACAAATAGCGTGCTAAACGGCTTAAAGTAATATGAAGAAAGGAGAAGATTACATTGGGATTACGGTCACGTTTCTCTGTCATGACGGAAATGGTAATTTTTTATTTAACAAACGTTCCGCAAACTGTCGCGATGAACACGGTATGTGGGACCACGGAAGCGGGGCAATGGATTTTGGAGACACAATTGAAGGCACTCTAAGAAAGGAAATTGCTGAGGAGTATTGCACCGATGTTTTGGAATATGAGCCACTCGGATACCGAGATGTGCACAGAGTTCACAACGGGAAGAAAACTCATTGGCTCGCGCTTGATTTCAAAGTTCTTGTAGATAGAGCAAAGTCAAAAAATGGCGAGCCCAACAAGTTCGATGAAATTGGCTGGTTCACCCTAAACAATCTTCCGAGCCCCCTCCATTCGCAATTTACAAGCTTTTTTGAATTATATAAGGACAAAATCTAGTCTATCTGATATAGTCCAACTATGAAAATTCTAGCCATAGAAACATCTTGCGACGAAACAGGTGTTGCCATTATTGAGGCGCGCCTTTCTTCAGGCACGGCAAAAAACGTCAAAGTTCTTGCAAATACGCTTATCTCCCAGGCTGAGATCCATGCGCAGTTTGGCGGAGTCTTCCCTGCTATCGCGCGTCGAGAACATGCGAAAAATATTGTACCGCTCCTCATTCACGCGCTCAAGGAGGCAAAGCTCATAAAGAAACTCAAGAAGCCACGAGTTCTAACAAAAAAAGCAGAGACTACTCTAACAAAAATTTTTCATAAAGAGCCTGAGCTTTTTGCGACTTTCAAAGATACGCTCCTCTCGCTCAAAGTTCCTGCGATTGATGCAGTCGCTGTGACGTCTGGCCCTGGACTTGAGCCAGCACTCTGGGTAGGTATCAACACTGCGGAGGCGCTAGGCGCGCTTTGGGGTGTGCCCGTGAGTCCTGTGAACCATATGGAGGGTCATATCGTAGCATCACTCATGAGCACTACTAATAATGGTAAAACGTTTTCATTAGCGGAACCAAAATACCCATCTCTCGCGCTACTTATTTCCGGCGGACACACGGAGCTAGTGCTTATGCCAAGCAGAGGCAAATATAAAATGCTCGGGCAAACACGCGACGATGCAGTCGGTGAAGCATTTGACAAGGTTGCGCGTATGCTCGGCTTAGGCTACCCTGGCGGTCCAGAGATTTCAAAACTTGCGGAAAAAGCGCCTCACGACCAAAAACTTGCCGTACCGCTCCCCCGCCCAATGCTCAAATCCGGCGACTTTGATTTTTCATTTTCAGGATTAAAAACTTCCGTACTTTACGCAATCAAAAAATTTGAAACTTTAACAGACCGTGATAAGGAGCTCATTGCAAAAGATTTTGAAGACTCTGTGACTGAAGTACTTCTCGCAAAAACCCTCACTGCTGCTAAAAAATATAAGGTAAAGGAAATTATTTTGGGGGGCGGCGTATCTGCTAATAAAAAAATCCGCGACGTATTTACAGAAGCAGTTTCAAAAGAGCTTTCTGGTGTACACATTTTTATTCCTAGCATCTCACTCTCCGGCGACAACGGGCTCATGATTGGCGTCGCGGGGCTCCTCCGTAGCAAATCCAAAAAACACATCACCGCAGAGGGTCATCTCAAACTCGCAAAATCTGTAAGCCCCACCCTCGAGCAACTTAGAAAAAGTAAAAAATAAAATAAATGAAACACAAAATTCTACTTAGAACACTTTCCATTTTCATACTTACTATAGTAATAATAGCGAGCACTCGCTTCATTAAAAAACCAGTAGCGATGCCCCCAATTGTTTCTATTGGCGCGGAGGCAACATTAATCATACAGCCTGGCGACCCGGAAGCACTCAAAAAGATTACCGCCGCACTTGAACCATTGGGCGCAGATGCCAAAACACTGAGCTATTCATCAGACCACTATGTTCGTGACGCAAGTTCGGTATATTGGGTTTTTGCAAAGGTACACAAAATCGAAGGTGCAGACCCACTCTCCTTTTCAGTGTTTAAGGAGTACGGTGACATACTCGCACGCGATCGCACTCATGTGTATATGACCAGCAATGTAGCGCCTAATGCACACCCAGACACCTTCACGGCAGTGAGTGCTCCCGATGGACCCAATAACGGATATTTTAAAGACGATGAGACTGTTTTCTACAAGGAACTTGTTAGCAACGTAGGTGATTACAGTTATCGACTTCGAGAAATCCCCGATGCCGACCCGCGAACAATCCGCAGTCTCAATAAACTTTCAACAGACACTCTTGCCGCCGATGACAAACACGTTTACGTGCGGGGAGAGCCGGTGTCAGGACTTGACGGAAAAACATTTTCCGCCGTATCTGAGCCGTATTTTACAGACATCAATGGTACATATTTCTTTAGTCGAATAACTCAGGGGGATATCCTCTTCCTTGCGCCAACTTCAAAGACCCGAGTACTTACGAATAATTATCTATCTGGAGGATATGTAATTACAGGTAATCAGGTTATCCTCGGAACTACCACCATCAATAATGCTAACGCCAACACCTTTCACATTCTTGATTCTGAAATAAAGAATAGCAGCACATCAAACCGCGGCCCCTGCACAGGGTCGTGCTTCTATGCTGCCGACAAAGATGCAGTCTACTACAAGACTCAAAAAATAGCAGGTGCTGACCCTAAAACATTTGACCTTATTGGTTACGGACTACTGCATGGACTCGGCAAGGACCCAGGAGATGCCCAACCAGTATACGGTCGTGATTCTAGGCACGTGTATTATCTCGGCGAAGAAGTAGTAGGTGCTGACCCAAAAACATTCACTCCTATCATAAGTGGCGGATACTACTATGAATACGGAAAAGATGATTTTGCTGTGTACTGGAAATCTAAACGGATTGAATATGCTGACCCAAAAACATTTCGACCACTTGGCGGGCAGCAGCCTTACGAGGGGTGCGGAACTGGCCGTTACGGCGTTGATGCAACAAGTGCATACTACCAAAATATGCGTATTGAGGGAGCAGATGTAAAAACATTCAAGGTGCTCAGTGGGGATGGAAGCTATGCAGAAGATGCCCAGAACTTTTACAAAGGTTTCCAACCTGCAGACAAAAAAGAATTCAGAGATTGCGAGTATGGATAAAAACCCACCACCAAAGCCCTCGCAGAATTGAGGAGGAAGAAGTAAAGCTCATACTCCCGCAAACTTGACTTTTTACCTGCTAATGCTGTACAATACCAACGTATCCATACGAAAAGGGATCCGAAAGGTGCTCGTGCCTTAGGAGCCCTTTTCTTTTTTATGCCACCCTATATATACTTTAAAGTTTTCTAAATAGTCAAAAAACTCCGAACCTAAACTCTTATACAAAGAAGAAGCAAACTTTTTATTAGGAAACAGAATCTTCTTAAATTTATCCTTCTTTATCAAATAATCAACCACCTTTTTGTAATCCCCATCTCCAGACACCAAGAGAAACTTATTGAAGTTTTTATTATCAACAAGATTTTTCATTATTTCAAAAACAATATCAGTATCAACATTCCCCTTCTTTTTCGCAATCAAGCTTGAGTTGTGTTCTTTAAACACAACAATGAAGCCTGCTTTTTGCAAATTATTATATAAATCCTGTTCCTCCTCTGAGATATATCCTAAAAAATAATACGCTTCAGTAACATGGTACTTGTCCTTCAAATACACTCTCAGTTTATGATGATCAACCTTCCACCCATTTTGTGTAGTTCCTAGATGAAGATTTTGTCCATCAATAAATGCTAAGTTATTCTCACGAATGTTTTTCATATAGATCAAAGTATATCACATCAAAAAAACAACATCATCGCGCAATGCACGCTCAAACTCGCAAAGTCTGTCAGCCCCACCCTCGCGGAACTACGAAAAAGGAAATAGTAACCTGTCCCCTCACTAACATACATTCATAGTTATAACTACGAATGTATGTTAGTGATTTACAATCGCCTATATGTCTATGCAACTTTGGGACAAAACAAGAGTTTTGTAATTTGAACTAATTCCCCCTGTGTACCTATTTGTTCCGATAGGAACAAATAGGTACACAGTTTGTTTTTAGGGGAATTAACAAATTTACAAACCATTTTCTTTTTTCTCGTTCAGATTAAAAGCAAGCATTAACCTTGGTCAGTCCTCAAAATTGTGATAAAATCAGCCTACTATGGCTGACAAACAAGAAAAACTGCCCGAAAAACTAACAAAGCCCTACGAGCCGTCGAACACAGAGTCTCGTATCTACAAGCTCTGGGAAGAGAGTGGTTTTTTTAACCCTGATAATCTACCCGCTCGGCACAAAGAGCCATTTACTATTATTATGCCTCCTCCAAACGCGAATGGCCGTTTGCACGCAGGACACGCGCTCACCATCGCACTTGAGGATATCATGATACGCTACCAACGCATGCAGGGCAAAAAAGCGCTCTGGGTACCGGGCGCTGACCACGCAGGATTTGAAACACAAGTTGTATACGAAAAGAAACTTGAAAAAGAAGGGCGCTCAAGATTCAAGATGGACCGCAAGGAACTCTATGATGAAATCATGGCGTTCACTCTTGAAAGTAAAAAAAATATGGAGGACGACGTGAAGGCGCTCGGCGCATCATGCGACTGGTCTCGAGAAAAATTTACACTAGACCCAAGTGTCGTAGCAGAGGTGCAAGAAACATTTCGCAAGATGTATCGCGACAACCTCGTGTACCGCGGATACCGCACGGGTAACTGGTGCACAAAACACCAGACATCTCTCTCTGATGTTGAAACCGAAAATGTTGAGAAGGCGGACAAGCTTTACTATATAAAGTACGGGCCATTCGTCGTAGCAACCGTTCGCCCTGAAACTATTTTTGGTGATGTTGCAGTTGCAGTGAATCCTACCGATGAACGTTACAAAAAATATATTGGACGAACAATAGAGGTACAACACCCTGAAGGAAAACTTTCGCTTGTAGTTATAGGTGACGAAGAGGTTGACCCGGAGTTTGGGACTGGTGCTCTCAAGATTACCCCATCACACGACAACAACGACTTCCGCATGTCAGAGACGCACAATCTTCCCCGAGTGGAAGTCATTGACCAATTTGGAAAGCTCAATGAAAAAACCGGAAAGTATGTTGGAATGAAAATCGCGGAGGCGCGTACGAAGGTGGTGGAGGACTTACAAGCCCTTGGTTTCATTGAAAAAATCGAGGACTATACTCACGCGGTTCCAACTTGCTACAAGTGTGGAACTACTATTGAGCCTCGCGTAATGCCACAGTGGTTCGTAAAAATGGCGCCACTCGCAAAACTCGCGGGAGATACTGTGCGCGATGGAAAAATAAAATTCCTTCCCGACAATTTTGAAAAAATATTTTTATACTGGATGGATAATACAATGGACTGGAATATCTCGCGACAGATTGTGTGGGGTATTCAGATTCCATCCTTGATTTGCAAAGACTGCAACAAAGGTGTCCTCGACACTGAGGAAAAGGACGGCGCAAAATGCTCATGTGGCGGAGTTTTTATTCGCGACACAGACACATTTGATACATGGTTTTCATCTGGTCAATGGCCTCTGTTAGCCCTAGGATACCCTGAAAGGGCTGATCTGGGCTTCTACCCTACAGACGTAATGGAGACGGGTCGGGACCTTATTTTTAAATGGGTTCCGCGTATGGTCATTTTTGGGCTCTATCTGACTGAGCAAGTGCCGTTCAAAACAGTGTATCTGCACGGCATGGTTAACGACAAACATGGTAAAAAGATGTCAAAGAGTAAAGGCAACGTAGTCTCCCCTGTTGAGCTCAGCGACAAGTACGGCGCAGATGCTCTACGTATCGGTCTTGTGATTGGCAACACTCCCGGCAGTGACCTCGCGCTCGTGGAGGACAAAATAAAAGGTTACAAACATTTTTGTAACAAAGTTTGGAATGCTACACGCTTTGTTTTGGCAAACATCGGTGACACTACTTTAGAAACTCCTCGTCCCGCGCTTACCACTAGAGATGAAGAAATTCTCGTGGAACTTGGGAAAACAACTGAAAGCATTACTTCACACTATGAAAACTTTCGCTTCCATCTCGCTGGAGAGGAGCTCTATCATTATTTCTGGAACACATTTGCGGACGTGATCATTGAGGAAATGAAAGCTCGAGTTGCTGGTGATGATGAGATGTCGGAAAATGCTTCCCGATGGCTCCTTCTAAACATCCTTGCAACAAATATTAAAATGCTTCACCCTTTTATGCCATTCATCACCGAAGAAATTTGGGGTATACTACCTAGAGAAGGTAAAACGCTTCTCATTGTAGAACCATGGCCGAAACCATTCTAGTCTGGAAACCAGTTGCGATAGCTATTGCAGGAGGAGTCTTGCCATCACTCGTGTGGCTTTGGTTTTGGTTGAAGCAGGACAGTAAATCTCCAGAGCCGACAGGGCTCATTGCTCTCTCGTTTTTTGCTGGAATGGCAATTGTGTATTTTGTGCTTCCACTGCAAAAGTTAGTGTTGGCATCCATTGATTCAATTATGAACATGATGGACGTTCTTGCTATTAAACTAACGCTTCTTGCGCCAGATGAGGAAACTGTGCGTGTAACACTCTGGGCTTTTATAGAAGAATTTGCGAAATATGCCACAGTGTTTCTAATTGCGTTTAAAAGCAAATTCTTTGACGAGCCAATGGACGCAGTGATTTATCTCATCACTGCGGCGCTCGGTTTTTCCGCAATGGAAAACACGCTCTATATTTTCAAGGACCTCTCTACTGGCGGAGCTTTTGAAATTCTTGCAAATGGAAATATGAGGTTCATCGGCGCAACAATTGTCCATATTGTTTCGTCGGCGTTTATTGGCATTGCTATTGCGTTTTCCTTCTATGCGTCAAAATATATAAAGTTTATTGCGGTGACACTGGGGATTATTACAGCTACACTCTTGCATGCATACTTTAATTTATCTATAATAGAGAGTGATGGGACGATGAAGACACTTTTGGTGTTTTCTCAGTTTTGGGGAGCAGTCATCGGCATCATTGTATTACTTGCACTCGTAAAACGCATATCAAGGCCTGAATCTATTAACTAATCTATTATGAAACGATCTTTTTTTGAACGACTCACTGGGACTATTTCGCTCAAGGACCGCTCTTCAGATTTTGAAGAGGACGTCGCTATTGAACAAGCGCCTTCTGGGTCATTTAGCCAATGGGAGGAGGAAGCAGTTCCCGAGGGTGAGCTTGCTGTGGACGTATACCAGACCAACGACTCAATCATTATTCAGGCAATGGTTGCAAGCGTGGCTTCTGAGGACCTTTCTGTATCTGTAACGCGCGAAATGGTGACTATAAAGGGCAAACGTGAGGCACCAAAAGGTGTTTCTGCAGAAAATTATTTTCACCAAGAGCTCTATTGGGGAGCATTTTCTCGCGTAATACTTCTTCCTTCTGAAGTTGAAACTGAAGAGGTGGAAGCAACAGAAAAGCATGGTCTTCTAACTATAAAACTTCTGCGTATAGACAAGGACAGAAGGCAAACTATTAAGATTAAGTCGTTGTAGGGACAAGGAAACATTTGACCACTGACAATTGACATGTGACCACAAAAAAGAAAGCCCCTTACGGGGTTTTCATTTTGTGCCGAGGAGCAGGGTTGGTCACAGGTTACTAAGTGTGCTCAGGTGGGTACACCTTGCGCGCACTAAGTACCTTCGACCCCGCCTCATTGCCTCGTTTCTCTCGGCATATTCCGGCTTTCGAACCTGCACGCGAGCAGTGCTCGCTTCCTCGGTACAAAATAAAAAGCCCCTTACGGGGTTTTCATTTTGTGCCGAGGAGCAGGTTCGAACTGCTGACCCCTCGCTCTTCAGGCGAATGCTCTACCAACTGAGCTACCTCGGCAAGTTTAAAATTTTTTTAAATTTTAAAACAACTAACATTTGACAATTAACAAGAATTTTCGTTTTACGAAAATTCTATTTATTAAACAGATTTTTCGCTGTTTGTATGTCTGTGGGAATTGAACCGGCAGTTTTTTCAAAATTTTGAATGATACCAATTGAAGTCTGAAATGTCTTCATATACTTCTGAATCGTTGGCTGGAAATGATAATACACCCCAAGAATAGACCCTAGAATTACTGCCCAGTATACAAACCTAAACAGCGAACTCCATCTTTGCGTACGTCGCATAGAGCGAAGAATTTTGTTGTTCTCATGCGTGATTTCAAGCAACTCATCAAGCTTGCGTGTATCCAATTCCATACAGCAACTATACCAAATTTAAGCTAAAAATCAAATGAAAAAGCCCATCATTTAAAATGGGCCTTTGGTAAGTTTGTACTACATACTACGTCGCGTAAGCGACTTTTTGTTGTTGTGGTTGAGTCGCCTGAACCCGTTTGATTTCATGGTTTTTGTCGATGTCCACAGCCCTGAGAAAGGAGCTACTGATTGTGAACATTTCCGAGTCATCGCCACAAGGACATAGGCACAGGTACGACTGTCCGTTTCCATTTTGTGCTATCGTTTTTGCGACAACAGTCACGTAAACGGTTTTACCGAACTGGAGACACTCTGCGCAAAAGCCAGAGAGTTTTTCAGCCTTGCTAGTCCCTATTGCCTTGCGCAAGGAGTCCATTCGCGGAGTAATCGCCTTTTTTAACATCAAAACATCAAGTTCCATTGCCACAGTTGGTATTGCCTTGAAACCATGTGGCAACTCTACATTGACGACCCTAGGTGTAACTACTTTGGCATTTTTCGCCATGACACTTCCCCTTTAGTGAGATTATTAAAAAAACAAAAAAGGCAAAGAACTTCTTGCCGTTCATAAGCATACCACCACCACAGATAGAGTCAATATGGGGAGTTTGGTTCGGTCCCTTTGGTGGCACAAAATACCCGAATGGGTATTTTATTGGTGTCACCGACAGGAATCGCCTCTCCTTGAGGTCGAGACCATCCGTTTTAATAATTTTTATCTATTGTGGCCACGAATCACTAACCGACTTCGCCGAGTACGGCTCATTCGCTAAGTGTTCTCGACCCCGGCTCGGCTCCCTCGCAAATGCCTCGGGATGCCTCCGCCCGGCACAAACTAA
>JBAQCU010000016.1:0-2712 GCA_049294435.1 Minisyncoccia bacterium | reverse complement strand
TACATATAAAATGGAAGCAGATACGGTAAATACAAACAACAATCGTTTTTCCGAAGGTCATGTGTATCGCGTAAATCGCATACTCGAAATTCAAAAACACCTCGAAACGGAACGCGATAAAAGAGATACGTTAATCATGAAATATCATCGAGTGGTATTGGCGATAAACACAGCGACCGATGTTCTGATGGTCGTGAGTATGAGCCTGGGTGTTGCTGGGATAGGAGTTTTATCGACAGTCGTCGCCACACCCATTGCAATCGGAATGGAAATCACAACACTATTGATAGGTGCCGGAATATTGATGGGAAATCAGTTCAACAAAAAATTTAAATGCAAGGTAGATAAACATGCTAAAATTAAATTGTTAGCGGATGTAAAACTCGGCCTGATAAACGATTTATTTTCACGTGCGCTAAATGATGATGTTATAAGTGACGACGAATATTCGCTGGTTTTAGCAGAATATGAGGATTTCAACATAAAAAGAGAAGCCTTGCGATCCGACGATAGCGCCGCTACGGAATCATAAAAAAACTAAACACCAGTTGTGAATTAACTTTCTAAATAATTTATGATTTGATTGTTTTGTTCCATTATATTATTTTTTTTCTCTTTTTTATTTCTTTTATATATATAGAACAATTATAATAATAATACGATTATACGAGCATTTGTAACACGCCAACGCTGCGGAACGAATCACAGGCGCGGGTTTGGTCACGTGACTAGAAAATAGAATTGTGAGGGAGTCCAAAAATAAAAGTCTTGAGATTTTTTTAAAGGTAGCAAGAGATTCAGAATTACGAATATCAAGCGGGATTTTGTTCCACAGCGTCGGCGCAGCGATTGCAAATGCTCGAGAATACATAACAGTTTTACAACGTGGAATGAATAAAAAGTTCTGGTCAGTCGAGCGCAACGTTCTATCCAAATTGCAGTGAACCAAGAGTTCACGTAAGTACACAGGTTCCTTAGTAGACAAAGTTTTAAAAACAATTGTGCAAAGCTTAAATTTTATCCTGAATTTAACTGGTAGCCAATGTAAGTCTCTTATAACGGGGGAAATGTGATCAAATTTTCTACGACCAGTAATCACTCTTGCGACAATATTCTGAACCTTTTGTAATTTGTTGATGTTTTTTCATTCATGCCAACAAACAAGCTGTTGCAGTAATCAAGTCTACATCCGACAATTGAACAAGCAACAGCTTGTTTGTTGGCATGTCTGAAAGAGAATTCCTGATATAGCGAAGAGCTCGTATGTGAAACTGAGCATTACGGCAGACCATATCAACATGAGAATCGAGGCAAAGATTGCTGTCGAGGATTACACCAAGGCTTTTTATTTCTTACGCGATCGCAATGGAGCTGTCGGCGACGAGGACCTTCTGATGAGATGAGGCTTCTTTTACCTGGGCATTTGTACCGAGGAACATAGTCTCTGATTTACTTGGGTTGAGAAAGAGAGACCGTTGAGAAGGAACCATTTGTTGAGTTCGGTGGTACAAGTGTTAATGAGGTTGAACGCTTTGTCCAAATCGTCCTTCGTACTGCCAATATACAGTTGTGTATCGTCTGCATATTGATGATATGCAATGCCGTGAGACGATAAAACGTTCGAAATTGGCGCAACGAAGAGAGAGAAAAGCATTGATCCCAAGACCGATCCTTGAGGGACGCCGGAAGTGCATTCGAAAGTGTCAGATGTAACATCATCGATCTTTATGTATTGCGATCTGCCCTCGAGATATGTTGAAAGCCAAACGCAGTGCCGCTCTGAACACACCGAACATATGCTCGAGTCTTTGAAGCAGAGTAGAATGATCGATAGAATCGAACGCAGCTGAGAGGTCGAGTGAAACGAGAATAGTTACTTTCTTCCCATCCCATATTTTCAATAAAGAAGTCTCGGTACTGTGATTCTTTTTGTATGCGGATTGGAACACATTAATATTGGATGAAGATTGTACATGTTTTCCAAGCCGAGATGAAAATAGTTTTTCCAACACCTTAGAAAATGTATTCAAGTTGGATATCAGTCTATAGTTGGCGGCCGAATCAACATCCATGCCCTGTTTCTTTAGAAGTGGCAGAACTTGAGCTTTTTTGAAGAATGCTGGAAACCGACCTTATTTCGAAAGGGGCGAGGCATCCTGCCAGTTTGATGTTGTTCCAAATAAACCCCATGGATATGACAAATCAATAAAAAAATTGTAATTACAGTGACTACTAAAACAAAATTAATATATCAATCATGACTAATTTATTTTCCACAAATTTTATTTCTTAAAATGGGTTTCAAAGAAACGCTTGATTGGATTCTCTGACATGGGGTTGCTTCTTCTTTCTTGCCCTCCTTCGTCCAGATCCAGAGTTTGCATTTTGGCAAGAACCTACATAAACACAAGTAAGTTACTTTTAAATATTAAATTCACAGAGTTGTTGCATACGCAAGTGAGACTTGGGCTGTGAAGAAGGATGGCATGCAGAGGTTGGAGAGGACAGAGAGAGCGATGGTCAGATGGATGTGTGGTGTAACTTTGAAGTGGCCACTGTGGAGTTGAATGGGCGCTGGGTATTGATTGTATCGCAGAAGTTGTGAGGTGTGGAAGGTTGAGATGGTTTGGGCATGTGGAGCGAAAGGATAGGGCTGACTGGGTCTTTGCTTGTAGAAGTTTTCCACAGTGGGTGGGGTGCAACCTATAGGGG
>JBAQCU010000015.1:0-5810 GCA_049294435.1 Minisyncoccia bacterium | reverse complement strand
TTGTTCTGGAAATTGATGACTGCTCTGTGTGTAGCAGGGCCAAAGTAGGTTGTTTCATTGCCTGGGGAGCCTGCGCCTGTTTCTGATACTTGAGTAACAGGGTCTTGGTTTAATAGGATTTGGAGGTTCTTTACTTCTTCCCCTCTTGAGCCAACCTTCATCTTTGTGGTGAATGTGTAGGCGGATGCTGTGGTGGATGTGAGTAGGAAGAAGAGTGTGATGGCGAGTGTCTTTTTCATGTTCAATTCATTGTACTACAAGATGGGGTTATATAGGAATAGTAAAATAGAAAGTGCTTCCTGTCGCTGGTTTTGATCCAACACCTACGACTCCTTCGTGCGCTTCTACAATACCTTTTACAATTACAAGTCCTAGTCCTGTTCCTTTGTGTTCAGAATCTCGCGCGCTTGATGCAAACTGCGTGAATTTATTAAAAAGCTTCTCTATATTTTCGGATATAATACCCTCTCCTGTATCTGTGACCGCCACAACGACACTGTCTGGGATAACAGTAGTGTCTCCAGACATACTGTCAGAAACCCATGGGAGCGACGCCGACTTCGCTTCACTGGAGATTGTTTGGCCTTTCTTGTGTAAAAAACAAACAGCAGTGACTGTTCCGCCTTTCGGTGTGTAGATGAGCGCGTTTGAAAAAAGATTGTTGAGCACCTGCGTAATTCTTTTCGCGTCAACCGAAACACTGTTTGGAACACCATTCGCCACAAGCAAACTCATGTTTATGCCCGCGTCACGCGCAGAAGTATCAAAAAACTTCACACGCTCTGAAAGGATTTCTTTTATATTCACTGGATTTTTTTCAATTAAAAACTTCCCTGACTCCAGCTTTGCCACATCAAGTAAATCATTCACAAGGTCTAGCATTGATGAAGAGCTATCGTAGAGCATTGACACATACTCGCTTGATGCTTGTTTGTCTTCAAGAATTTTTGGCGAACGCATCATCTCGCCGATTTTTTTAATATTTCCGAGAGGAGAACGAAGCTCGTGCACCATCATAGATGTAAAGTCGCTTCGCATTTTTTCCGCCTCTTTTTCGTGTGTAATATCATGGAAAATAACTACTCCTCCTAAAATCTCGCCTTTTGTAACGCCAACGTTTGATTTCACAGGCGATACAACAACCTGATAATACTTGTTGTTAAAAAATATTTCTTTAACAGTTAGAATTTTGTCCAGTTTAATTGCCTCCTCAAGTTTGCTCCTGATGTCAAGTGTTTCTTTGAACGCATCCATAAAATCAAAAATTGTGGGAACGGCTTCGCCCGCGTATCCAATGACAATTTTCGCCGCAGGGTTTGCCGCAATGATGCGGTAGTCGCGATCTGTCATAATAACACCCTCAAGCATGCTTTCGAGCATGGCGACTATTTTACCTTGCTCTGTTTTAACGACTTCTTCAAGCTTTGACACAGCCTGCGAAGCTTGGTTCACTATTTTATAAAGAATCTCCATCTCTGATTCTTTATAAAGCCCCGCCTTTGTGTGAGAAACAGTGAGCACGCCAACAAGCTGATTGCCAATAACAAGCGGAATGTTAAAATACGATCGCACAGGCTCTTCTATACTGTCCATCATAATGGCGCCTGTTATTGTCTCCTCTACAACAGTGTTGGAAAGGTCGCGCCCAAGGAGCGCCGAGAGCGCGCCGAGCATGCGTATGCGAAGTTCTTTTACAAAATGAGCTGACACCGACTTTTCAAGGTCTGTCTTAAACACAACTTTTGACGGCTCAAGTAACATGTACGACACAGCGCTATATTCAAGAAATTGATTTAACGATCCAACAATAACATCAAGAATCTTTTGAATATTGAGAGAGTACCCTGTGCGATCTGCTATTTCTTTCAATATCGCAAGTTCGTAGAGACGACGTTTTATCTCTGCATCTTTTGCGTATACTCCTAGTTTGATGCGATAAACACCCCAATATGAAAACACGATCACCGCAATATACAGAGTGACGAGGATAATAATAATCGGGAAAAGCTCTTTTGGAACCATATTGTTCTAGTGGCTCTGTTCTATGTCTGGGTATTTTGTAAAAATTGGCCCAAGTGCATTCTTCACTATCTGGCCTGATAGTTCCACATACGTGTCTATGAGACGCTTGAGGGCATCTGCGGAGTCACCGCTGACGCTCAATACCTCACCTTTATCTCCAACCTCAATACCAGAAACCTTTTTTGCGCGAGCGATAGCCATATCTGGCCCGAGAATAACGCTCTGCTTTGTAATGATTTCTGACATAACAGCCTTGTATTGTTCTGATTTGTCCATAATATTAGTATTTATTCACCCTTAATATAACTTGATACAATATTAACTCCTCGGCTCGGAAATGTAAAAGAGTACTTTTTCATTTCTCTCACCTTACGTCGTTAATAACCTTCAAGAGCTTGCTTGCAGCAACACCCATAAGTATGTAGCCAATAATATACAATGAGTCGTGCACCATTTTTAGATAAAGGCGGTCAAAACTTTGGAACCATGGCACTTCTGTTGCAAAACCAAGAAAAATGAGTGTCATACCAATACTAAAGAAAGTTAGAACGCTTCCAAAAACTCCGCCGTGCATATGTCTCCCTCCGACCCACACCATCATACTGGTAACAAAAGCCACAATGAGCGTCGCCCAGAGCGAAATCATCTCTAGCATTTTTGATTTATCCTCAATGGCTATCAAGGTTTGCAATGTTCCATTCAAGCCACCCTCCGCAAAAGCAAATGCTGGCACGGCTAGAATTGCGAGTACACCTGCGTATTTTCCAATGTGCTTCATAAATAAAAATTAATAGTTACTAATGAATATATTGTACCATACCCGGGGGAACATTTGACAAGTGACACTGCTTCGCAGACATGTGACTAGCGGATTTTCGCAAAGCGAAAATCCGCTGTTAATTGTCAAATGTTAAATGTTAAATGTCCCATTCTATTACTTCCCGCTCAAAATCCTGCGGGTGGCTTCCTTGTATTCCTCCACGTTCGGCTGATCAAAGGCATTGATATGGAGTAGGTTAGCCAAATGCATAACCGTACACATCATAAACTGCATAAGCGCGCCAAGAGACTCCGGGTCAAGATCGGTGAGAGCGATTTCTCCGTAGGAAACTCCACGCGATTGATATGTTTCTGTAACCCCTTTGTAAATGGCGTCAAGAATCTCGCATGGAGCGCGACGAGAAACCCCCGACACAAGAGGCGCGAAGATTTTGTCTTCTGCCAAAAACTGATGCTCCCAATGGGGCGTGTGCGCTCGCACTAGAAAACGCGCGGAAATATTTGGTTGAGCTAGGTTCATCTGCTCCACAGAATGAAGGTCTGTAGAACCAATAGAAACAGTTGGCACCATACGATGCGTTGTAGGCGCGCCGTCAATTGTTTTTTCTTTTCCAATGCTTTCCGCAAAAAGTTGACGATACCATTTGCCTAAAGACTCAAGCTCTGGATGAAACGCAAAAAAATCAAACACTATCCTACCCTGTTCGTGCCATGTGATGATATCGCGCGCGGATTTGAATGAGCTACTCTCGTCACCACCATCTATAGCATCGTTTATAACCGACTGTGCTCCCCGCATAAGTGCCTCCCCTTCTATGCCAGCGCATAAAAGAGGAAACACCCCTGCTGGAGAAAAAACAGAAAATCGCCCGCCGACCATTTTGGGAACTGGAAGCAAATGAAATTTTTGTTTCTCTCCAATAGTCCAAAGCGGTGACTTTTCGTCGGTAAGACACACGATGCGTTCTGCGAGTGACCCAAACTTTTGCTCGAGTGCGCTCACAAGCACGGACGCATTTGCAATCGTCTCTGTAGTTGTCCCCGATTTGCTTGCAACAATAATAATAAGTTCCTCCTTGTCTAATATTTCCCCCAAAAGCAATTCTGTAATATCAGAAAGAAGTTCGGGCGAGCAAGTATCCGCAAAAAGCATCTTCGGAACGAACGGCGTGTGTGCGTCCATTATTCCGGCAGTTGCCTCATATAGCGCTTTTGCACCGAGGTTTGAACCTCCAATACCAATATCCAAAATATACGAAAGTTTTGGTCCAGCCAATTTACTTGCAAGTGTTTTTGATTTCTTGAGAAGTTCCTCGTCAAAAGGCAACCTAAGCGATGCCTCTGGAGTAGCGTATGAACGGTCGCTCATCGCACAACGCATTTTTGCGACATATTCCTCAACGCGTCTTGTATCAACCGCTGTTCCATTTTCGTTCGCATATCCTTGGTATTTCATCCCGTTAGAGGTAGGAAATTATTAAAAATTTCCGTAGTTAATTAGTGTTTATTAATAATATATCACCTATCAGTATAGTCACATCTCTCAGTTCTACAAACTGTGTGACCTCTAACGGGATTCATATCCATCTATTCTACACGACTTTTGACAGAATATGGAATGTTGAATTTGGAATATTAAAAGCGAGTGCGAAACCTTAACATTAAGGACTTTCAACTTCGAACCAGCTGGTTCGTGGCTTGGCCATGAAAGGACTTTTTTTATAGACTTCTCCATGGTAACATGGAGAAACTATGGATACACAAAAAAGAATGATTATTTGGTTTTCAGCGGTACTCGTTGTTGCGATTGCTGGAATTGGCGCCTATCAGGTGGCAACTGGCCCAAAGGCTGAGCTCCCACGCAAGGACGGCACAATGAGCCTCCCTCTCGACCAAACCGACTGGACTAAAGGTTCAAAAACACCAAAAGTAACTTTGACAGAATACAGCGATTTCCAATGTCCTGCCTGTGGGGCATACTACCCAATGCTTGAAGAAATGTTTGCCGAGTATAAGGATAAAATTTCGTTCACCTATCGTCACTTCCCACTTCCGCAACACAAAAATGCCGTTCCTGCGGCATACGCTTCAGAAGCGGCTGGCATGCAAGGTAAATTCTGGGAAATGGCTGATATGCTTTTCAAAAATCAGAATGATTGGTCTGAAAGCGTGAGCGCTCAAATAACTTTTGAAGGCTACGCGCAAAAGCTAGGTCTAGATATGGCAAAGTACAAGGCTGATGTAAAGAGCGACGCTGTAAAAGCAAAAGTCGCTCGCGACCTCCAGAGCGGGAAACTTTCTCAAGTAAATCAGACGCCAACATTCTTTATCAACGGAAAGAAGTCAGACAATCCTCGGTCGGCGCAGGAACTAAAAGCTCTTATTGAATATGCAATCACGCATCCCGATAGAGAAAATAAATAAGCTCAGCAATTTTTCTAAACCAATGTTTAACAATGAACCAATAAGTCCTGTGCGCTCCCTAACGGGGCATGTCCCTAACATTATTCTGTGGTCAATCATAGCTCTCGCGCTTATTGGCTTTACTGATTCGGCGTTTCTCCTCACAAAGCGCATATCTGGAGCGCCAATACCTTGCTTCGTCACGAGTGGGTGTGACACAGTTTCAAAATCTCCTTATTCTGTACTTTTTGGTGTGCCACTCTCGGCATGGGGCGTGCTCTTCTATCTCGGTATTGGCTTTCTGTCGCTCCTCTATATGGATACAAAAAATCTCCTTGTTGGAAAACTCATTACTGTTGCAGCAACACTTGGCTTCCTATCCTCCGCATACTTCATCTACATTCAAAAATTTAAAATAGGCGCATTTTGTGTTTACTGCATTCTGTCCGCTTTCGTTTCAACACTTCTCTTTGCGCTCGGTATTACTGTTTATAGAAAAATAAAATAAAAAAATCCGCTCCTCTCAAGGGGCGGTTTTTTCTCAAATTGCTCTTCTTACTTGGTTTTATTTTTCCAGGAGGAAATTTTCTCCCAAATTAGAGGAA
>JBAQCU010000014.1:0-3260 GCA_049294435.1 Minisyncoccia bacterium | reverse complement strand
CATTTTTGCCCCTGGTTTTTCTAAAATGTGTAGAGAAAACTGAAATGGAATCCTTTGGTACGGACTATAACCGTCAAAGACTGGTATCGCCGGCGCATATGTTTCATAATCAAAAAAATAGAGAGGGAATTTTAAATCTTTTAGTTCCATGTTAATTCCTTCGTTGTCTATAATAGATTTCTTTTTGTTATGCACTGCTATTTGATTTATCTGAATATCAGAAAACTCCATATCCTCAGGCACATTTTCTAGTTCATAAATTTTACTCTCAATCAAACTTTCTAGTTTCTTCTTACTTGAACCAATACGTGAAATATCATGCACAGAATAATCAGGTACCTCAGGATTTGAATATTTAAATGTCGTACAGTGGCGACTTCTCCCATTGTAGATGCACTCGCACCCGCCAGCTGGTTCTTTTTTACTTATAAGATATTCTTTCGCAGTCTTCATTTGCTCCTCAATTGCGGAAAGTCCTGCTAGAATTTTTTCTGTCTGTTCCTCAACCAAAAATAGTTCGTCAATATTTAGGGCGCCAAAACGCACGTAATCCTTGTTAAGATGAACAAGAAAATATCGCCCTACAGGAATATCGGCGCGACTGAGAACCGACGCCTGAAATGTTAGGTCATCAATGTGGTTGTGGTCTGTACCGCCCTCCTTGAGCGAGTTGGTGCCTTTTATTTCATACAAATCCCAGCAACTATTTTTTGCATCCCATACGAGTGCGTCGTTTCTCGCAATGAAGCCGTCAACTATAAATGTTGCCTGAAATATTGCCGGAACTTTTGTAGCCATAAATCGCGCGGTTTCTTCTACAGCACTTTCGCCTGTTTCTACAACCTCAACGCCTCCAAGGAAAAGATTTCTTGCGTACGCTTCCACCTCATTACCTTGTTCCATTAGGTTAAGCTCAAAAGCTGATGGAGTAAATTTTTCGTACAACTCTGGTTTGTGGAGCTTTAACCACGTATTGCGAGGACAAAAAATATAGTCCAGAAAAATTGTTTTCGAAATTATCATTATTCTATCACAAACAAAAACCCAACTTTTCTAAAATTAGCTGGGTTTTAGTCAGAGTTTCTAGGCAACCAATCCATAAGTTTTTTTCTGTGTTGGTCTAGGGACCAAAGATCACCATGAGTAAAGAGCGACGTGTGCGCGTCTCTAAATTTTTGGAGAAGCGCAGAGGTGGCTCTGGGCCAACCAGCAGGCATATTTTTGTTGTATGATTCCAAGAATTCCGAAACAGGAATAAGCACAGGAGCCTCCTTCATATTTTTCTTTTGACCGAGCATTTGTGTACAATACCACAAAAAATGCTTAATTACAAGATTATAATAGATTACGAAGTAGGCTCACTATTGTGACAGGACCAACACCGCCAGGGACTGGCGTCATCAGTTTTGCTTTGTTTTCACACTCTGGAACGAGCATTTTTATTCTGTTGTCTTTCCGTCAAAATGCTCTTCCTTTTCATCCGCTTTAGTAGTGTGCACGGTGTTATCTTTATGCTCAGGAGGCGAGTAAACACTGTAGAGTTTGAGGTGCGTATTGCCAGTGTTAATTACATTATGCTTGGTGCCTTGCGGAATTACAACAGCAAATCCATCAGAAACATTATGCGAGACACCGTCAAGAATTACTTTGCCCTCCCCTTCTTCAAAACGAAGAAATTGATCAAGGTGGTGAGTTTCCTCGCCTATCTCTTCGCCTGGCGCTATACTCATCAGCACGAGCTGACTATTTTTTGCGGTGTAAAGTACGCGTCTGTAATCCGTATTATCTATAGTCTCTTTTTCAATGTTTGTAATATAGCCTTTCATAAATGAATTATACCACATGCAAATATGCGAGTACAAGTATACCTTAACGGTAATACCAGGAATTGATTCTAACTACTGATTCTCTTTCACAACACTCGTATATAATTTCATTAGTTTTTTTGATATGGTTGAACTTGAAAACAATCTGGCAGTATTTTCTGCTTCGATCGAACATTTATTTCTTAGCTTAGCGTCTTTTAGTAACAATTTTATTTTCTCTATTGCCTCCTTCTGAGAAGAAACAATGAAACCGTTTTCGCCGTTACGTATAATTTCTGGAGCAACACCGACACTGTAGATTACAGGTACCAATCCTTGCGCCATCGCCTCTACTAGACTCAATGAGAATCCCTCATATCGAGAAGGTATAAAACAAATGCTCCCACGTAATTTTTTAATGATTCCAGGAATCTCATCCTTCTTAACATTTACAAACAAAGAATGGTTTGGAATATTATCTGCAAGCCAGAGAATTAGGCTTTTATTTGTAGTAATGCATACTGTTGTTTTCTTTACATTCTTGAATTGCTCATACACATGAATAAGCCTGTCCAACCCTTTTAACTTAAGATTGAATGCATCATTACCTATTCTTCCAAGAAAGACTAGGTGCGGTTCATCCACAAATCCATGCTTACTGTTCTCAAACCAGTAGTCCTCTATGGCGTTATGTATTAAATGTATTTTTGCTTCTTCAACACCAATATGTATTAGCTCATCCCTAACCTTTAGGGATGTCGCAATTACTGCTTCGGATCTCATTGCAACATATTGTTCAATTTCAGCGATATCCCTAAGCGGTCTTCGTGTCCTTACATTTAGTTCCTTGATTGCCCTTGCGTGTTTAAATCTGTACCACACTTGTTTGGGCCCATCCTCTATACTTGTTGCTCTTGGAGTAGCGTCTAAAAAACCTCTCGTAGAAGACCCAAAGTGAGTAATGACTGGTATTGAGTATGCCAGAAACGGAAGCGGTGTATATGTTGTCCCCTGAATCAAATCAAATTTAAGAATTTGAGCTCTTTTCTCAACTAGAGAATGGAAGAACAAAATATTTTTCAAACCGCCCATATGTGCGGGCGCATCCAAAGAAACACTAGGGTAGAAGTTCTTCATTGCAACTCCAGCCTCCTCCATTTTTATAGACATCAAATCATTGATGTAATGAGCCCCGGTACCCAGTTTTTTTCTCGTTGTGTATAAAGGCAACTTTCATTCAAATCACTTTAACATAAAATGTGAGCTGTGGCAAGCATTGGCACAAACCAACCTTTGCATAATCAGTAATTACCAATCCAGTGTGGCGATTTTATTAGCGACGTAGACGAATCAGTAGATTCTGAATTCCCAAATTCACATCTCGGATGCAGACTCTTGGACGAAGACAAAATGAAAAGTAATCTTTTTTCGTTCTCGAGCCGACCTGCCCGCCAC
>JBAQCU010000013.1:0-22646 GCA_049294435.1 Minisyncoccia bacterium | reverse complement strand
TGTCAGTAGTATACCGCTTAGCTAGGCTTTTGCATAGCTCGCCTAGCTCCGCAATAGTGCGCTATAGCGCACTATTGCGGAGCTAGGCGAGCTATGCAAAAGCCTAGCTAAGCGGTATACTACTGACACTTACTAGGATAATTTGAATAAAAATGAAGGATACAAATACACAAGCAACATACCAAGAACCTGCTGTCCAAAATTACGCAATCCCGTTTGCTATAGTTGTCGCCGGCCTTGCGATTGCAGGCGCAATTTATTTTGGAGATGGGAAGAAACCAGCCGTAGCCGCACAAGCAAATGGCAGTGTTGATCCAGTAACATCTGCAGACCATATTCTCGGCAACCCAAATGCAAAGGTGGTCATTGTGGAATATTCAGACACTGAGTGCCCATATTGCAAAACATTCCACGAAACAATGAATCGCATTATGAATGATTATGGAAAGGATGGAAAGGTCGCGTGGGTATATCGCCAATTCCCTATTGAGTCTCTTCATCCAATAAAAGCTCACAATGAAGCAGAGGCAACTGAATGCGCAAACAAACTTGGTGGCAATACAAAGTTTTGGGAATATATAAACAATGTTTTTGAAATAACGCCATCAAATAATCGGCTTGACCAAGCAGAACTTCCAAAGATTGCCAAGACTATCGGACTTGATGTGACAGCATTCACTAAATGTCTTGAGAGCGACGAGATGAAAGCAGTTGTGGACGCAGGCATTGCGAGCGGAAACAAGGCAGGCGTGAGCGGTACTCCATACTCAATCATTCTAGTAAACAAGAAACCTGTGAGCGGTATCAACGGAGCGCAACCGTACGAGCAGGTAAAAGCGCAGATTGAGGAATTATTGAAATAATTCAAAGAAACAATTGACCTTTGACATGTGACGATTGACAATAATTAAAATACAACAATGACTCAGCAACTTCGTTGCTGAGTCATTGTATTTTGTGTCACATGTCAATTGCGAATCAGCTGGTTCGTGTCTTGGACATAGACTTGTCAAATGTTCTTGCTAGTAATTCCTCAACTTGTCTACCTTGTCATGCGCGCGAATTTTTTCAATTGCCTTTGCTTCTATTTGACGAATACGTTCACGAGTTACAGCAAATTCACGTCCAACTTCCTCCAGTGTGTGTACCACGCCATCCACAAGCCCGTGACGAAGCTCAAGAATCTTTCTTTCCTTTTCTGAAAGATCGTTCAAGATTTCCCTCACTTGGTCTGATAAAATTCTCTGGGCGGAATCCTGTGCGGGAGAAAGTATCTTGTCATCTGCAATAAATTCACCGAGAGTTGACTTGTCATCATCGTCACCGATTGGCTTCTCAAGAGAAACAGTATCTTGGTCTATTTTCTTTATATTGTATATCTTTTCCACATCAAGACCCATTTCTGTTGCAACTTCTCCCGGAAGAGGTTCACGCCCGAGGTCTTGCGACAAGCGACGCACTACTTGCTTGTACTTTGAAATCGTTTCTACCATGTGCACCGGAATACGAATCGTGCGCGACTGGTCCGCAAGGGCGCGCGTAATAGCTTGACGAATCCACCAAGTCGCATAAGTGGAAAACTTGTACCCCTTTTCCCAGTCAAACTTTTCCACTGCTTTAAATAGACCGATGTTGCCTTCCTGAATGAGGTCAAGAAGCGTGAGATCCGCGCTTCGTCCAACATATTTCTTTGCAATGGACACGACGAGGCGAAGGTTTGCGCGCGCGAGAAGGTTCTTTCCCTCTTCATCACCGAGCTCGATACGCTGCGCGAGGTCGCGCTCTTCTCCTGCCGAGAGGAGCGGGTACTGACCAATCTCTTTCAAATACATTTGAATAGAGTCGTATGATGAATCCCCGCTCTTGTAGGTGTATTTTTTGTGAGTCAATACTTCCTCCGGCTCCATCTGTAGAAGCCCACCGCTTTCCAAAATATCTACACCAGCATCGCCTAGCTTTTCATACAATGTGTCAAGAAAAATAACATCCTGCTCCACAGATGGAAATTCCTTCAGAATTTCGTTATAGGTAATAAATCCGCGTCCACGCCCCTTTAGAATAAGGATCTGCGCTTTCTGTTCCCATCCTTCGGTAGATTTTTTCCTTACTGCAGGCTTTTTAGAAGGAACTTTCGAACTAGCAGGTTCTGAGTTAGCAAACTCACGTCTTGGACGCAGTCTTGGACGTAGACTTGCAACCTTCTTAGGAGTAGCTTTTTTTGCGACCTTTTTTACGACCTTCTTTGTGGCCTTATTGGAAGCTATTTTTTTTACATGGCGCGCTGGGGCCTTAGCTCTAGTGGTAGGCTTCTTTGTGGAAACTTTCTTTTTTGTAGTTGTTTTTTTCGGCATATTTTATAAAGTATTTTTGGTTAGCTCATGTAGCGCTTTTGAAATTGCTTGGCATTCTATGAGGAGTTTTCCCGCCTCATCTACATCCCCCTTAATTTCTGCTTGCTTTAGTTCTGTCATCTTTGCCGTAAACTTTTCCTGAAGTATTTCTTCATTCATTGTTCTTAAAAGATCATTCAATTCTTCCTCTATTCGTTCACTTCCGTGAAGTCGCGCCTCTGCTTCAAAAATAATGGCGTCTCCCAAAACCACATCAGTAGGCGGTGAAGCTTCGTGCAATTTTGCAAAGCGAGCGCGGTAATCCGAAATATTACTGATGGCTTTTTCTTTTAATCCTTCTTGCCATCGTAACACGCCTTCTATGGCGCGAGCAATGCGCAATAGTCTAGAAATCGGAACAGTTGAGTCTACGGCCAGGCCGCGAACCTGGTGATTCGCCAGTTTTTCAGTCTCACTCACAACGTTTGCCATAGCTCCTCTCTTTTTTACCTCGTCCCACACAGGCTCTTCTTTTATTCCAAGAATTTTTGCTATTTCCCCAACATAGTGTCCTTGATCAATTGGGCTCTTTAACAACGCGACAAACGGAACAATGACTTCTGTAACTTTTGCCCGAAGTTCAGATTTTTCCTTGTGAAGAGAAGGCAAAAGTTCAAGATATAAATCAATAACCTGCCTAGCGTTTTTTACCGCGTCCACCCAGTGAGAAGGATTTTCTCGCGCAACGTCCGCAGGGTCTTTACCCTTTGGTAGGCGCGCAATTCGTACAAACATATCTTGCCTCAATGCAAGCTCAACCGCGCGATGTGCCGCAGAAATTCCCGCGTCATCCGCGTCAAACGCAAGCACAATATTTTTCGTGAAGCGCTTAATCATTCCTAGGTGCTCTGATGTCAAAGCAGTCCCTGATGAAGCAACTGTGTTTTTTACTCCTGCCTGATGTGAAAGAATAAGATCCATCTGTCCTTCTACAAGGACACAACTGTCCTCACTTCTAATCGCATCACGAGCTTGAGAAAAACCAAAAAGCGCGCGTGACTTGTGAAATACATCAGTCTCAGGACTGTTTATGTACTTTGCAGAAGCCGACACACCAAGAGTCTTCCCTGCATCCTCCTTAAGGATACGCCCCGAGAATGCAATGACTCTCCCAGAGCTATCTGTAATCGGAAACATTACACGTCCACGAAATCTGTCGTAAAACCCATTAGACGACCTCACAATAAGACCCGCGCGTTCCATTACTTCCTCTTTTACTCCCTTCTTCGCGAGAAAGTCTCCCAGAGAACGCCACTCGTCTGGAGCAAAACCAACACGAAAACTTTTTATAGTTTCTTGTGTAAGCCCGCGAAGAGTGAGGTACGAGACCGCCTCTCCAAACTTTGGAAGTACTGCCTCGTAGAACTTTGTCGCCAACTCAAGAGCAGAAAAGATTGCATCGCGTTCATCTTTTGCGCCTGCTCTTTCGCGAGTAAGCGTCACTCCGGCTCTGTCTGCAAGAAGTCGGAGCGCACCCTGAAAATCAAGACCTTCTATTTCTTCAACAAAAGAGATAACATCTCCTCCTTTATTGCATCCAAAACAGTGGTATGTTTGACGTGAAGGCGAGATGAAAAATGAAGGTGTACGCTCGTGATGAAACGGGCAACACGCTTTGAAATTCCCCCCTGCCTTTTCAAGCTTGAGGTATCCTTGGGCAACATCAACAATGTTGAGTCGTGATTTTATATCTTCGATGATTGAGGACATAAGATTCGCTCGGGAGTCCTCTTGTTTGAGGTACGGATATTTTCCTGCTAGAAAATTCCTCGTGCTCACGCCGTCGCGTTCGCAAGTCCTCAAACAAGAAGACGTCCCTCGCTGTAGAGTTAAATACACCGACCGTTTTTAAACTGTCTCCTCCTCTACTTCGCCCGGAAGAGCCTTCACTCCACCGTTCATACCAAATCCAGTTCCAGCAGGAATAAGATGGCCAATGATAACATTTTCCTTGAGTCCGCGAAGTGTGTCCACTCCACCTTGAATTGCAGTGTCAATTAGAACACGAGTTGTGTTCTCAAACGAAGCTGCTGACAACCAACTCTTTGTTGTAAGCGCTACCACAGAGATACCGAGCACCACTACTTCTCCTTTTGCTTTTTCTCCTCCGATTTTTTCCACACGTTCGTTTTCGTGAGCGAGCTCTCCTTGTTCCACTACGTCACCGAGGTTAAATATAGTGTCGCCCGAATCCTTAATTTTTCTGCGTGAGAACATTTGACGAATAATCACCTCAATATGCTTACGCGAGATTGACGCACCCTGTAGTTCATAAATCTTGAGCACCTCTGTAATGATGTAGTTTTCTGCGGCATCTTTTCCAGCGTACTGGAACACTTCCGCAATATCAGCCGAACCATCTGAAATGTGCTGGCCTTTTGTAACCGCCTCCCCAACTTTAACAAACGGTGTACGCTTTGCCGATGTTTCGTACTCAATTACTTCGCCCTTTTTCTTGCCTTCACCCTCAGAAGGAAGGACCTTGATTAGAAGTTCTTTCTCGTTGCGAATCACCTCTGTGATTACGCCATTTGTGTGAGAAATAATTGCAAGACTCTTTGGCTCGCGTTTCTCAAAAATTTCTTCAACACGTGGAAGACCCATAGTGATGTCTCCGCCTGCAGACGCAATACCTCCAGAGTGGAAAGTACGCATAGTGAGCTGTGTTCCAGGTTCACCGATGGCTTGGGCCGCGATAATACCTACTGCCTCGCCAATTTCCACAAGCTCGTTTCTACCTATATCCAAACCATAACACTTGCGACAAATGCCGTGAGATGTCTTGCATGAAAGAGGTGAACGAACTGCCGCCTCGGTAATACCTTTTGCTTCTGCGTCTTTTGCGTCAGTCTTTGACATAAGGTGCCCCTTTTTGTATAGAACAGCTCCAGAAGCGCCAACAAGATCCTTAACAAGCACTCGGCCTTTCAGGTTGCGAGAAAGAAGAATGTCAAACCCAACAAGATTTTCCTTGCGAATAGTTTTACCCTCCTTGTCTCCACAATCCTCCTCGGTGATAATCGCATCCTGCGCCACATCAACGATACGACGAGTGAGGTAACCTGCCTTTGCGGTTTGAAGCGCGGTGTCGGCGAGTCCCTTGCGTGAACCGTGAGTCGTAATAAAGTATTCTACTGGTGACAAACCTTCCTTGCTTGATGGAATAATAGGGAAGTCAATCGTACGACCTGCAGTGTTAATAATAAGACCCATCATACCTCCCATTTGAAGAATCTGAGCAATAGAACCACGGGCGCCCGACTTCAACATATCCTCCACTGAGCCGTTTTTATCCAAAGTTGCTGGCATAAACTTTTCAATTTCTCCGCGCGCGCCCTGCCAACACTCAATAGTGCGACGATAACGTTCCTCCTCTGACAGAAGACCGTCGTTAAATTCTGAACGAATTTCGTCCGCCTCAATGCGGGCCTTTGCAATAATCCCCTTCTTTTCAGCAGGAACTTTAATTTCATCAATACCCCATGTGATTCCAGCCTTTGTTACATACTTGAAACCAAAGTCTTTTATCTTGTCCAAAATTGGTGGAGTTGCGTCAATGCCATACTTGTTAATGATCTCATCAATAATAACTTCAAGTTCCTTTTGCGTAATCTCCTTGTTCACATATGTGAAGTCCGAAGGAAGAACACTGTTGAACAAAAGACGTCCTACTGTGGTTTCAAAAACCTCTCCAGAAAAAACGGCATACTTTTGTGAGTCAGTACCCATCACTTTAATCTTTGCGCGATAGCTCACTGCGTCAAAGTCGTACGCTGTAATAGCGCTGTTTGGCGTAGGGAAAATTTTACCCTCGCCTTTCGCGCCCTCCACAATCTTTGTCATTGAGTAACAACCCAAAGGAATGTCCAATTTCGGCTTTACTATTGGGTCACCGTTTCCAGGCCCAAGAAGGTTCTTGTTTGCCGCCATAAGCTTCCCTGCTTCTTCTTGAGCAGATTGCGAAAGTGGCACGTGAACAGCCATTTGGTCTCCGTCGAAGTCCGCGTTGAACGCAGTACATACGAGTGGGTGCACCTGAATAGCGTTGCCTTCAATGAGAACAGGATGGAACGCCTGAATACCGAGGCGGTGAAGTGTAGGCGCGCGGTTCAAAAGAACATACTTGCCCTTAATCACTTCTTCAAGGATTGCCCAAACTTCTGCGACGCTGTCGTCTATGAGCTTGTTTGCTCCGCGAATATTGTACGCGAGTTCACGCTCAATGATTTTTGAAACGATGAACGGACGAAAAAGTTCAAGAGCCATATGCTTTGGCAAACCGCACTGATCCAAGTGAAGACGCGGGCCAACAACAATAACCGAGCGACCAGAATAGTCCACACGCTTGCCGAGTAGGTTCTGGCGGAAGAGTCCCTGTTTGCCTTTCAGTGTGTCTGCAAGGGACTTCAATGTGCGCTTCTGTGCGGCATTCATAGCAACAGACTGTACGCGACGAATTGAGTTGTCTATTAGAGAGTCCACCGCCTCCTGAAGAATACGTTTTTCATTGCGAAGGATAACATCCGGCGCGCCGATTGCTAAAAGTTTCTTCAAACGATTATTGCGGTTAATTACACGACGATAAAGGTCGTTCAAATCAGATGTAGCGTGGCGACCGCCTTCAAGGGCGACCATTGGGCGTAGCGCTGGGGGAATGATTGGAATAACAGAAATGAACATCCACTCTGGGCGAACGCCCGAGTTGATGAGTGACTTCACGATGCCCAAACGTTTGTGAAGCTTCGCGCGTTCAACAGCTCCCGCCTTTTCAAGCTCGGACTGAAGTTTCTCGCGGAACTTTAGAAGGTCAATCTTTTTAAAGATGTTGTAAATCGCTTCTGCGCCGATACCTGCTTCAAAAGCTGTTCCATACTTAAGAGCGAACTTGTGGTAAGTCATTTCATCAAGCACTTTACCTTCTACGAGAGATTCAATTTCCTTCTTTGAAACAAGCAGTAATTCCTTCAATTTTTCCTTTCCTTTTTCATCTGTAAGTGTTTTTGATTTGTTTTTGTATTCCTGATCAAGCTCCTTCATAAAGTTGTCACGCTCTGTGATGTTTACAGATGTAATGATGTACCCAGCAAAGTAAATAACTTTCTCAAGGTCTACAATAGGAAGATTGAGAAGAAGACCCATGCGTGAAGGAATGGAACGAAGGAACCAAATATGCGCAACAGGTGAAGCGAGCTCAATATGCCCCATTCGCTCGCGACGAACAATAGAGCGAGTAACCTCAACTCCACATTTCTCACAAATAATATTCTTGTAACGAATGCGCTTGTACTTACCGCAGTAACATTCGTAGTCTTTTTCAGGTCCGAAGATGCGCTCGTCAAAGAGACCTCCTCGCTCGCTTCTCTGTGTGCGGTAGTTGATAGTCTCTGGCTTTGTAACCTCGCCGTATGACCACTCCTTGATGCGTTCAGGAGATGCAAGTTTTAGAACAATTTCGTCGAAATTCTGTAATTCGCGTAGTGTTTTCATGGTGATTTTAAAGGAGTGAAACGACTATTAAAATCTCCACCCAGCCCCACTTCTACATTTTTGCTATTGAATTTTTGAGGTAAAAAATTTTCAAATTTTTTAATCTTAAAATTCTTTGCAGAAATACAGAAGTGGAGCTGGGTAAATAATCTAATGTCGCTTCGCTCGTTATCTTTCTTATTTTTTCTTATTGAGCGAAATGTCGAGTGAGAGCCCGCGTAGATAATTTAGAAGCACATTGAACGACTCAGGAATATTTGTGCTTGTGATGTCGTTGCCTTTTACAATAGCGTCGAATGCTTCTGAACGACCCGAAATATCGTCTGATTTAATAGTGAGCATTTCGCGAAGGACGTGCGATGCGCCGTAACCCTCCAAAGCCCACACTTCCATTTCTCCGAAACGCTGACCTCCACCTTGCGCTTTCCCACCAAGAGGCTGTTGCGTGATGAGAGAGTACGGCCCGATTGAACGCATATGAATCTTGTCCTCTACCATATGGTTTAGTTTCAAGATGTACATATAACCAACCGCGATATCCTGATCAAAAGCGTCTCCCGTGCGTCCGTCAAAGAGTTTCATCTTGCCGTCCTCACGATAACCCGCCTTCACAAGCTCGCCTTTAATCTCATCAACTGTCGCTCCCATAAATGGAGGCACTATCGCCTGATAGTTTAGAGTGTGAGCAGCGAGACCTAAATGAAGCTCAAGAATTTGGCCCAAGTTCATACGTGAAGGCACGCCGAGTGGTGTAAGCACAACATCAATAGGTGTGCCGTCTGCCATGTACGGCATATCCTCCTCAGGAAGAATTACAGAAATAACACCTTTGTTACCGTGGCGCCCTGCAAGCTTATCGCCTACAGAAATGTTACGCACTTGCGCAACCTCAATGTGAATTTTCTTGATAATACCGCTATCTAGAGCGTCACCTTTTTCGCGCGAGAATACTTTCACGCCAATCACGCGTCCACGTTTGCCGTGATCCATACGTAGCGAAGTGTCTTTCACATCACGCGCTTTGTCTCCAAAAATACTGCGAAGGAGTCTCTCTTCCGGTGTTAGCTCTGTCTCGCCCTTTGGCGTGATCTTTCCAACCAAAATATCTCCAGGGTGCACCTCTGCGCCGATACGAATGATTCCGTCTTCATCCAAGTCTTTGAGCTTGAGCTCTCCGACGTTTGGAATATCGTGAGTTGTAACCTCGGGTCCAAGTTTTGTGTCGCGCACGTTTACAACAAATTCATCCATGTGAATAGATGTAAATTTGCTATCCTTTACGAGACGCTCTGAAAGAATGATTGCGTCCTCGTAGTTTGAACCTGCCCATGACATAAATGCCACAAGAGCGTTTTGCCCAATAGCAATCTGCCCCTTGTCTGATGACGAAGTGTCTGCTAGCACTGCTCCCTTTTTCACCTTGTCGCCTACATTAACAATAGGTCGCTGATGGAATGCTGTAAATCCGTTTGTGCGGGAGAAGGTCACAAGCTTGTACGAGTGCTCTTTTCCATCTGAGCCCTTCAAAACAATCTTTCTTGAATCTGAGTGTGTAACAGTACCATCAACGTCTGCAATAACTAGACGGCCTGTGTCGCGAGCAGCCATTCCTTCCATACCTGTTGCAACGAGCGGAGCCTCTGGGACAACCACTGGGATCGCCTGCTTCTGCATGTTGGAACCCATGAGCGCGCGGTTCGCATTGTCGTGTTCCAAAAATGGGATCATTGATGTCGCAATGGAAAATGCCTGGTTCGCAGCGATGTCCATATAGTGTACATCTGCGCGGTCTACTAGCTCAGGGTGTCCAGCTCGACGAACCTCAACTTTTTCTTCTACGATTTGGTCACCATCCATCTTCAAGCCAGCGTGCGCGATGTTGTACTGCTCTTCCTCAAGCGCATCCATGTAAACAATTTCCTTTGTGATTTTTCCAGACTTTACTTTTACATAAGGTGTTTCAATCATTCCGAAGTCATTGATGCGCGCGTAACAAGACAGGCGAAGAATAAGACCGATGTTTGGACCTTCTGGAGTGTGAATAGGGCAAAGGCGTCCGTAGTGCGAAGTATGAACGTCGCGAACTTCAATACCTGCGCGCTCGCGAGTGAGTCCGCCTGGTCCAAGAGCTGAAAATGTGCGAAGAAGCTCAATTTCTGACAGCACGTTGTACTGACTCATAAACTGAGAGAGCTGGTTTGTAGCAAAGAATTCCTTTAAGCGCGCCTGTAGAGGACGAGGAGAGATGAACTGCACAGGCATTGTAGCGTCTGTATCAATCGTGGACATTCTGTCTTGAATGTTGCGCTTCATTTGTGTCATACCTACACGAATCTTTTGCTGGAGCATCTCGCCCACAGAGCGAATGCGTCTTGAACCCAAATGGTCAATGTCGTCTGGAAGAGATCGAGGATCTGCGTTCAACTTCACAATATGCGCAACGATTGTCGCAACATCACTTGCGTCAATAGTGCGTATCGCAATATCATCCTTATCAAGCCCTTTCCCGAAACGCTTGTTAAACTTAAAACGTCCCACTTCTGAAAGGTCGTACTTCTCTTTCGCGAAAATTGAGTTTACGAAACCACGAGCGTTTTCTGCTGTTGCAAGGTCGCCATCGCGAAGCTTCTTGTGAATTTCAATAAACGATTCATCTGGAGTTTGCGCAAGGTCTTTTGCGAGAGTTGCTTCAATCACCTTCTTAACTGCCTCATCTTTCTTTGCAAATGTTTTAAGAATAGCGTCGTTGTTTTCCAAACCAAGCGCGCGAAGGAGTACAGTCACTGGGAATTTGCGCTTCTTATCAATGCGCACATATACTGCTCCATCCGGGTCGGACTCCACTTCCACCCATGCGCCACGTCCTGGAATAATCTTTGCGCCGAAATAACGCTTTCCTTTGAGCTCGTCTACAGTGAATGACACACCAAAGGAGCGCGAGATTTGTGGAACAACCACACGTTCAACCCCGTTCACGATAAATGTACCGTGCGAGGTCATCATTGGAAAATCTGCCATAAAGATTTCCTGCTCTTTCTCACTCTTAAACGTCTTGTTTATGAGTTTTACGCGCGCCTTTAGTGGTGCTTCGTAAGAGAGATTGTTTTCTTTTGCGAAATACTCGTCGTACTTTGGCGCCGAAAGTTCAATGCCAACGAATTCAAGCTGAAACTTTTTCCCTGAATAATCTTCAATTGGGGAAAATTCTTTGATTGCATCTTTGAGTCCTGTTTCCAAAAGCCATTTGTATGACTTCAAGTGTGTCTCTACGAGGTTCGGCAACTCTATCTGGGGTTTCCTGTACCGCGCAAATGTTTTCTGTGGTCGCATAAGTGATGATATGTGATTATCGTTATCTCGTTTACTCCTCGCCTAAACGACAAAAAACAAAAAAGCAGTGATTACCACCTTTTTGATGTGTTTTAAGGATGACGATTAAACGAGACCTTGTAATAAATTGTAACTTCTTCCCGTCTTTGCGAGGTACGAAGCAATCCAGAGAATGCGTGATGAAATCCTAGATTGCTTCACTATCGCTCGCAATGACAAACATGTTGTGCCCCTTCTCCTACCGTACGGCGCCAAGTACGCAATCAAATTACCGTTAAAAAGCAGTATACCACGCTGAAAATTGGTGTCAAACGTCATTTAATCCTTATTTTATTGGAGTTTATTCCCACTTCCCATCGACAAACCACTTCAATTTTGTAGTATCAATATTTTCCCCCAAATCAATGAACAAACCGACACAATAATTAAGATGTTCGCAATATTGAAAGATCTTGCACAAATCAAACTCTCTTGATTTCTCATCCTTATTGTTATACTTTTTAATCTCAATAATCAATAAGTTGGCATAATTCCCAATCAACCCAACCTCCCCTCTTTGATGGATAATAATATCTGGATAAACAGTTGCGCCATTAATATTTTCTGGTTTTACATCATCAGGATAATATGCACGACATCTCTCTTGTAGGGGTAAGCGTTTTGTAATTGGTTCAACACTTTTCCCAATACGGTTATATTCACAATCCACATTATACTCAACAAAGAAAGAATTTTGCACTGCGAAGTTGAGGTGCTCTGCTATCTTATGAGTAACAGAACGCTCGTTTGCATCTACTTCAGCCAATAAGAAAGTTCCATCCTTATCAAAAAAATTTTTAAGTGCAACTTTAACAACCCTATTTAATTCGTCAAAAATTTCTTCTTTAGACATTTGAATTTAATTATTTGAATAATTCATTTTTGATTCTATAAAAATCACTTTCGGTTTTACAACTCCATTCTTCAGAGGAGGAACAGAAAGTGGTTTCTTCAAAGGTTTCGAGAATCTCTGGATTTAAGGCCTTAATCAACGAAACAATTTTCTTGTTTGTAGAAGCATCTATAATTTCTGCATTTAAAATTGCCACCTCTTCTTTCACGTCATACATAAAAGGAGTTTGTCTTTTATAATATAGACAAGTATTTAATTTCTTGCTGTAAGCATATTCATCTTCATACCTGTCAGTTTTATCTTGTCCAAGATTTTGCAAATGTGCTCTATTTTCTTTCCCAAGTTGATAAACGGTAAACGGGGACAGCCACGAAATGGAAATGGGTGTGGAAATGGAAATGGGGACAGCCACCATTGTTTTGACAATTTTGTGTTCTAATATTTATACACCTTCACCGTCCCCTTTTTGCCAGAATACGGATTATAATTTCCTTTTGTGGAATAATTATCAGCCTTGGTGCGGTTTGGAGATGTTTTGTAATGAGGTGCGACATAAGTTCCTGTTGATGGCTTTACATAGCCTTTCACACGAACGGTTTTTGCCTCCACCATCACCGCAAACGACAAAAACCCCACCATCAACACCACCCCCGAAATCAAGATTTTCTTCATCCCAATATGGTACCCCTCTTCTCCCAAATAAGCAATGCTTTTTTCTCTCCGCACAATAACACGCTATAGCGTGTTATTGTGCGGAGAGAAAAAGGAAATGGGGACAGCACCATTGTTTGGAGAATTTTGTGTTCTAATATTTAGTACAGATTACTATGAGTATCTACATCAATGAGGCGCACGGTGTCCTCATCATATTGTTCATAAACGAGACGATAATCCCCTGTAATATTGACACTTCGATAAGGTCGCCTATCTCCTTGCAGTGGGTGGTTATTTAAAATGATGGAAAACGGATCCTCAATAAAAAGCTGTAGCCTCTCCGCGAGCGCACGTTTTACAGAAGCAGGCAGCTTAGTCGTTGCTTTTGAAAAGTATTTTGTGCGAACAATTATCATAGCAATTTCAAATCTGCTATTAATTCATCTGCATTTGTGTAACGCTTTGCGGTCTTCATCTCTTTATCCGTTTCATTGCTAATTGAGTCCCACAGCGCAAGCTTTGCTTTATTTGGCATTGGATCGAGGGAAATCGTAATCTGGCGTTCTCGCACAAACTGCCTAAGATATGCATTCATCACTGTTGTCAAAGGCACACCAAGTTCCTTAGCGACACGCGAAGCCTCGTTTTTAAGCTCCTTATCCGTCTTTAAAAGTATTGTCGTATTCATATACCAAAGTATATATAATGGTATTTTTTTGTCAAACTATTTCAACTTCCCCTTCCTCCACTCTTCAATCTTTTTGTGACCACAACCAAGGAGAGCTTTTGACACTTTATACCTCTTACCTCTCCATCTACCACATCCAACTCCTCCCTTCACTGACTATGTATTTAGTATAGTACTAAATACATAGTCAATTAAATTTTCGAGGGAAGATCGCATAATTACTGTACCTACCTTAATTTACATTCTCTCCATTTTTCTATTACAGCATGGTCGCCGGACAATAAAACCTTGGGGACTTTATACTTCTTACCTTTCCATTCAATGACTTCGGGGCGGGTGTACATTTCGGGTGATGCCGTTCGTTCTTCTTCAAGAGATTCCATTTTGCCGAGCACCCCCTCAATCTGCCTCGCGCAGGCATCTACCACAATCATAGCCGGCACTTCTCCTCCCGTAAGTACAAACGGTCCTACAGAAACCTCCTCCGCTTTAAAAATTTTCTTTACGCGCGCGTCTATCCCTTCATAGCGACCAGCAATGAGTACAATATCGGTATATTTTTTCACGAGCGATTTTGCGTATACATTTGTAAATTGCTTTCCATTTGGTGCAAATAGAATAATCTTTGTTTTCGAATCAGCTGATTCGCGTCTTGGACGGGAACTTCTCCGCGCGATACTTTTCGCAATTTTTTCTAAAGTGCGGAGCATTGGCTCTGCAGTCATCACCATTCCCGGACCTCCAGCGTATGGGCGGTCGTCTACCTTGCCCCACTTATTGCCCGCATTCGCACGCGGATCGTGATACGAAATAGAAATATGCTTTGCTTCCTGCGCACGTCCAAGAATGGATGCATCCATATATGGGCGCACGGCTTCAGGGAAAATAGTAACGATGTGAAAACGAATCATTTGTTGGGGAACAATTGACAATTGACCACTAACATTTGACAGAACTCGGGCCCAGTCACTTGTCACACGTCAATTGTTAAATGTTGAGATTACTTATCACCTCATCAATAGTCTTTGAAGCACTTGGGCTCTTTCCTCCTGCTGGCTCACTAATCTTTAAATTCACGCGCGCGTTGTTTTTCATTCCAACCACACGAAGAAGTGTGCGGATCGCCTTTGCTGTGTTGCCGTCGCGTCCGATAATCTTGCCCATATCCCCTGGATTTACATCAAGAGTAATGAGTACTCCCATCTCATCTACTACACGCGTTACTTTTACATCACTTGGATGTTCTACGAGTGCTTTTACTACATATTCTAGAAATGTTACATCTGGTTCCTGTGTTGTCATATTTGTCGTGTTCGAATTAGCAAATTCGCGTCTTGGACGTGAACTTATCTGTCATTACGGTATTAACTACTAACATTTCAGCGTATTAGCTGATAAATATTACTCTACTACAAATAAGCACTCTATTCAAGAACGTGATTTACTCTTTTGTTTTTGGAACCTTAATGCCTAAACTAACCCAGACATCTTCTTCTGTGTAATTACCACTCTGAATCCCCTCTAGAACTAGTTTCTTAATCATGTCTCTCTGAATCTCTGGATAAAGATTTTTAGCAATTGTTAATACTAGGCACTTGCTATCATAAACTGGGCACTTTTCAGATTTATATACTGCTACGTGTGAAGTGGCACCCGTATCTGGGACAAATAACCCAAGCTTTTTACTTACCTTTATCCAATCTTTTTGTGAAAGATTTTTTATCCTTACAACCAAACTCCCGTACTTTAATTTTACTTCAGACGGTGAGCTAAATCGTGACATACCTTATTTTAACAAACTGTTAATTCTTGAGTTTTGTTGTTACTTTTACGAGCTCGTACTTTTGTATTTGATGATGAAACAACATAGCCAACATTCTTCAATAATGTATTCGCGTATTTAGCATTTACGCCAGCAGCAGCTAAAATGGCATCTCTCATCAACGTATCCTTCATGCCCAAATCCATTCCACCAGTAACAATCCCTGGAATCTCATTGCATTGAGCAACCCACTCGCCACTTGGATAATGTGTTGTTGAAAAGGTAAGTGTTCTTCCTTTTAAAAACTTCTCTAGTTGAGCTTTTGCTTTTTTTTGTTCCATGTTTATATTATACATCTATTTAGTTGACGGGTGATAATAAACTCAAAAAATCCTGTGGAAAAGTAGCGTCTTCATTTACCCCCTAAACTGAGGTGCATATCTTAGCACAAAACAAACATTTGGCAACCCCTTATTAGTTACAATTTTTACTGTAAAACAGCTTTAATTCTTCTAACCCCTGCGGACGAAGCCTCCTCTTTGAGAATCTTAAACTTTCCCATCCCCTCTGTCCTTTCTACATGTGGCCCACCGCAAAGCTCTGACGAGTATATCGTACCGTCATCCGCTTTTACTAAGTACACGTTTACAACATCAGGATATTTCTCCCAGAAACTTCCTTCTACACCTTTTTCTTTCGCTTCCTCTTTTTTCATTTGTTCAATTTTAACTGTTGAACCTTTTGTGATAGCTTCATTTACATATTCCTCCACCTTATCCAACATGTCACGCTCTACTTTTTGCGGATGTGTAAAATCAAAACGCGTGCGTTCTTCGGTAATATTTGAGCCAGCCTGATGCACATCATTTCCCAAATATTTGCGAAGACCCGCAAGCATAAGATGTGTTGCCGTGTGAAGTTTGGTAGTTTTCTCACTCGCGTCCGCAAGGCCACCTTTGAACTTTTGCTCGGATCCTCTACGAGAAAGCTCTTGGTGTTTTTTAAATTCCTCGTCGAATCCAGCTCTATCTACAGAAACATGACGCTCTTCTGCGAGCTCCTCTGTCATTTCAATAGGAAAGCCGTACGTTGAGAACAACTTGAAAGCGTCCTCACCAGATATTTCTTTATTTTCAAAAAAAATAGTGATTTCCTTCGTACCACGTTCCAATGTTTTTCTGAACCTATCTTCCTCATCCCAAATTTCTTTTACTATTAAATCAGTTTGCTCAAAAACATTGTTGTACACACCGCGATATTTTTCTGCAACCACAGGAACAATCTCAGAAAGCATGTTATGCCCAATGCCAAGTATGTCTGCATAGCGGACTGCTCTGCGTAGAAGACGACGTAAAATATACCCTTGGTCTGTATTTGATGGTCGCACACCATCGGCAATCATCATCACTGACGTGCGAATATGATCTGCTACAATACGCGACGCGCGAATGTGCTTAACGTCAACAGGAATATCTCCCCCAGCAAGATCTGTAATCTTTTGCATAATAGGCGCAAAAAGGTCTGTTTCAAAAACATTATCTTTTCCTTGTATTGCCATTACCACACGCTCTAATCCGGAGCCTGTGTCCACATTTTTCTGCGCGAGTTTTCCAATAACTTTGCCGTCCTTTTTTTCGTACTCCATAAAAACATCGTTCCAAATTTCAACTACGTCCTGTCGGTCATCTGCAGTCATATACTCCTCCTTTGTCATATCACCTAGACCATTCTCGGTCACGTCATAGAACATTTCTGTATCTGGACCACATGGGCCATTGTCACCTGGGCTCCACCAGTTGGACTTTGCGGGCATAAAATAAATACGATTCTCCGGCACATATTTTCTCCAAATCTCCAGAGCTTCGTTGTCGCGTGGCGCATCATCGTTGCCCTCAAAAATAGTAACGTACAGGCGCGCCGGGTCTAGCCCGAGTCCCTCTTTTGTAGATGTTAGAAATTCATAGCTCCACTTTATAGCGTCTTCCTTAAAATAGTCACCGAGAGACCAGTTGCCAAGCATTTCAAAAAAAGTGTCGTGAGTCTTGTCGCCTATTTCCTCTATATCCTGAGTACGCACACATTTCTGGCTGTTTACCAATCGCGCGCCACTTGGGTGCGTAGTACCCATAAGGTACGGCGCGAGTGGTTGCATCCCCGCAGTAATAAAAAGCACTGAGGGATCGTTTTCGGGCACGAGCGGAGACGACGGAATAATTGTATGCCCGCGCTTCTCAAAAAACTTTAAAAACCTATCACGAATTTCTCTGGAGTCCATCCCAAAAGAAGTATTATTAGTCATAACTGTGTTTAAATATTACCTTGACCCATAATACTTTTATCTCTAATTTAGTGAGTATTTCAGAGAAACTTCTAACGGGACAAGCAATCCACATATCTTATACTAAAACGCTCCTTTAACCAACCCTGCTAATCTCTGCTAATCCTCAGACGAAAAATGCGCGAGCGCTTTAACCTTGTTTTCTATGTACCAGAGACCAGTAAATATAAACAGTGCAAATACAGTAGCAATAACTGCCAATACATAATATCCGTATCCTATTGCAACACCTACTCCGGCGGCAACCCAAATGCCTGCAGCAGTTGTAACTCCACTAACTTTTGAGCCTTTAAAAATAATCAGACCTGCGCCTATGAAACCGATTCCCTGAATAATAGCGGCTGTGACACGAGCAGAAGAATCTGTAAACACAATGACGTTGGAACCATAGCCTCCAGATGTAAGAACACCGACAATTACAAAAAGCGCCGAACCCATTGTCACAAGACCATAAGTACGCATGCCAGCAGTCTTGCCTGCAACTGCTCGTTCCACACCAAGAGACATTCCTAAAAGAAGCGCTGTAAAAAGCTTCAGTGTTATTTCAAAATCCTGATTGCTTATAAGTGTTGCTATGTCCATAACGAAATTATATCAATTATTAAAACTCCTGACAAACCTGATCAACTTCATCAACGACATTTTTTATCTGCTCGTCTGAAAAGCCGATTGACTTGAGTGAAGCAGAGCTGTTTTTGAGTTCGCGACACATCACAATTCCTTGTTCCAAGAGACTATTTTTATCTGTCTGGCTCAAAGTAGAGAGAAAAGTAAGCGGGTGGACGCCGGTTTCTAAAATAAGATCTTGGAGGTTTCCTTTTTCTGGATAGTCCCAGCCTATCACTGTTAGACCCGCGCAACTTGCATACCGAATCGCATCGCTCGTGAGTTTTGTGTTTGTTATGAGCCACCCTTCGTGTACTTTTGTAACTTTGGGTTCCTTCAAATCATGCCCTTTTTGCAAATCCATAAATCGCGCATAAACATAAAGCGCGACTTTCACATCTGTTTTTATTCCTTGCTGATTATGGAACTTGCACTCCGCAAAAATATGACGGTCACCTTTTTCCATAAGCACGTCCACCTCGTGATCAACGCAAAATCCCGGGAGAATAACACCTGTTTGTGCGGTGTATCCTTTCCCGCGCAAGACTTCCGCAACAAATTTTTCAAAAGGGAAACCGCTTGGCCCAAGCTCAAGCACTGCTTTTCTTAGTGAGTAGCGTATAGCGGCTGGATACTTATTCTTTTTGAGAATAGAATACGCGTGCTTATAAATCTGCGAAGTCTTCATCCCCTCGTGAAGCTCTGGAAGAATATGTTCAACAATACGCTCTATAGTTTCATCGTCAGCACCCGAGCGCATCAAAGAACGCCTAAGCTTAGAAAGCGAGAACCGTTCTCTTTCGCCAGTGCTCTTAATGACCCATACATCGCTCTCTTTTTCATTATCCATATCCACCTTATCATCGCACATTTTATATGAGGTTTCAATTTATCTTATCACCCCACCGCCAAGACATTTGTTTCCATCGTAGATTACTAACGATTGCCCCGCATCTACTACTACCGGCTTTTCAAAGCTAACTGATAGATTAGTATCGTACAAAGAGATGATTTTGCATTTGTGTTGCTCGCCGTGATAGCGCACTTGTGCGGTGTATCTTTTTGAAGTATCTGGTGTGATTCCTCGACAAAAATTTACATCGGAAAGAGCGACTTCTTTCCGAGCACATTCCAGTGGTTTTTTTGTTTGATGCGCGACAGTGATAGTGTTTGCATCAAAATCTTTTACTACAACATAAAACGGAGGGGCGTCTGTGCCTTTTTTTGTTACCGTGAATCCATGTCGTTCACCAAGTGTGTAAAAATATACTCCACGATGTGTACCTATAATTTCACCTTTCTCATTCAGCACTTTCCCCTCTTTTTCATCAATGTAGTGTGCTAGGAAATCCTTCATATCAAGCTTACCGACAAAACACAGCCCCTGGCTATCTTTTTTCTCGGCAACAGGGAGCGCAAACTTTTTTGCGAGCACGCGAACTTGAGACTTCTTAAATCCCCCAATCGGAAAAAAAGTTTTTGAGAGTTGCTCCTGCCCAAGTGTCCACAAAAAATACGACTGGTCTTTACTGCTGTCTACAGCAGTAAACATCTGACATCTGACATTTGACATTTGACCTGTTTTTTCTTTGTTAATTGTCAATTGTTTGTCGTCAATTGTCGTTCGCTTAAGGCGAACGTAGTGTCCTGTCGCTACAAAATCTGCACCTTCTTGTATCGCACGACGAAAAAAAGCTCCGAATTTTATTTCTCGGTTACACATCACGTCGGGGTTCGGCGTACGGCCAGCTTTGTATTCACGTATCATATAATCCGCCACGCCTTCTTTGTATTCTTTTTCAAAGTCCCATGTCAGGAACGGGATGTTCAAATGTGCCGCAACCCGCATAGCATCCAAGCGCTCTTCGCGCCATGTACATGGCAAAAAATCTGGCTGCCATACCTTCATAAAGACGCCAGTGACATCGTACCCAGCTTTTTGTAAAAGCGCGGCAGAAACTGCTGAATCCACTCCGCCAGACATTCCAATGAAGACACGCTTTTTCTTGTTGGTACCTAGTTTTTTCATTATGCGCTTATATTACACACTTATCAGAAAATACGAAACAATTGACATGTGACATTTGACTGTTGACTCACATCAAGGGGTTTTTCGCAAAGCGAAAAACCCCTTGTTAAATGTCACATGTTAATTGTCACTTGTTCCCAAGGTACTTCGCTTTGTTTGTTTTATGCTCCTCAAATGTTTTCGCATAGTGAATAATACCGTCCTTGTCGGAAAGATAATAAAGATACGGCGAGGATGTCGGTTGAATAGCCGAGCGAATAGCGGTAATCCCTGGGTTCCCAATTGGTCCAGCTGGTAGCCCTTTGTTTGTATATGTATTATATGCTGATTTGATTTTTAAATCTGCAATTGTGAGCTCACTTGATTTTTTCCCCAAAAGATACATAAATGTCGCATCAACTTGCAGTGGCATCCCTATTGAAATTCGTTTCCACAAAATTCCAGAAACAATCGCTTTGTCTTCTTCGGTCTTCGCCTCTTTTTCGAGGATTGATGCCATGATAACGATATCATGCAAAGTCCGCCCCGACGCTTCAATAGCGCCACTCCACGGTTCTATTTTTTTATTAAAATTATCATTCATAATCATCTCAACACCTTGAGCAACCACGGCGCTGGTGAAAAAGTATGTGTCCGGGAAAAGATAACCTTCCTTTGAGCGAACATGCTCAATGAAGAAATCGCTGTCAAATTCTGAAAGTTTCGGAGCGAGAAGAAGCGCGATTTCTTTGTTTGACATTCCTTCTGGAATAGTTACACGAACAGCAGGGATACCTGAAACACCGTGAGCGATGCGATATGCGACAGTACAAGCGGAGATTGGTTCCTTAAAGAAATATTGTCCTGCACGAATTGGTTTTATACCTCCAACCACCTTTGCGCATGCTTCAAATACTTTTTGCGAGCGAATAATATTTTCGTTTTTGAGAATGAACGACACGTCAGTGAGCGAGGCGCCTGTTTTTATAGAAATAATATTTCCTTTTGAAAAATTAAGAGGCGGGAGCAAGAGAAATGAAAGAAACGCGGAAAAAAACACGACTATCAATACAACAAAAAGTAAAATTATTGATTGCCGTCCCTCAATCCCAAGCGAGAATAGGAACGCGGAAAATCGCCCGATTTCTTCTTCTACTTTTTCTTCTGGTGTTTGGTTCATAATGATTAAATTGGTAAATTGACAGGTGCTTCCGACTTACGTGAGGGGATGCGCCCAAATGTCGGAGTCTGCGCTACTCCCCCAGGGAAGTGGTAAATAGTTGCGATCTCCTCTGTCGTAAGAACAAACGGTTTTATCTTATGTGGCGCATGGAACCAAGCACGTTGTTTATAAGCCTCAAACATTTCCATCTTTTTGCGCGTGAGACGAGTTTTGTTGTAGTCCTGCCAAGGGAAATCCCAGCCGTATGTCTGCTCTCCACCCTTGAACGCATTCAAATTGTTTGATGTGAACGGGCGAAGAAGTCCGCCAAGCGCCTTGATGTGGCTGAAATCCGCTTTGTCTTTCTTTCCAAGATATATAGCGCGAATTCCGCAATCAAAGCCAAGCTTGTTTATGTTTCTCTCAATTGCGCTGACAATTTCGCTCTCTCCCTTGGTCATCATCAGCATCTTGAATGCATTGCCCTCTTTTGCAGTTTCATCGCGCTTCGTGAGCTTAGTAATCAAATCCTTGCCTTCATCTTTCCAGTCACCCATTGAGCCATCGGTCTTTTTATAACGCTTACTTGCTGATTGGACAAGTATTTGAATCCAAATCTGTTCATCTTTTCCGATTGAACCCAAGTACTCAATGATGGAAGTAAGAGGGTCAATCTTGAATTCCTCTTTCACGCCCTCCTTGTCCATACCATAGTCAACATAAGTTTTGATTGGGTACGCATCTGCTTTTGTAAGAGCATATTCTGAGCTAATCATTTCCCAGTCACCTTTTTTACCACGGTAATCAACATAGCGCGTGTAGTCCGGAACCTCGTGTATTTCTATATCTGGATACTGCGCGTAAAGTTGCGCCTCTATAACATTTTTGTAAAAAGCTCCTGTGCGAATAAAAAAGTGTACGTTACCATCCAGAGACACTATCTCTAAAGAAAACCAATCTTTCACTTTTCCTTTCCAAATTTTATCAAACCAAACAATCTTGCCTGATGACTGGTACAAAGCATTCAACACAATCTCCATCGCAAGCGGAGTTTTGTGAATTTCTTTTGGAAGCTTGACTTCAAGCATTATCCAATTGATACGTGAAATATATCGACCCTGCACATAGTGCATCCACTGATGCCAAAACAAATAACCTAAAAAAACTGGTCCCCAATATGGGAACCATGAAAAAAAAGTTGTGAGAACTGAAACGACCTGCGCGTATAGCTCACCATAACCGAGAGACAGAATTAAATTCATACTACACTATGATACCACAGAGGAAACAATTGACAATTGACACATAACAAAAGGCGCGGTTTCGCAA
>JBAQCU010000012.1:0-15901 GCA_049294435.1 Minisyncoccia bacterium | reverse complement strand
AAAAGACACACGGTAGCGTCAAAACAAAACATAACAATAGTACGCTATAGCGTACTATTGTTATGTTTTGTTTTGACGTTGATTCTAATTTACTTTTCCTGTTGCAATCTCACGCCCTTCATCGAGTATGAGCGCGAGCGCTTCGGCGCCCCTCTTGGTAACTTTTTTCAAATCATCGAGCTCTGCTTTTTTAAACGGTCCAACAATGAAATCTAGTAGCGCGTCCTCCCCTTTTGGTTTTTTTAATTTTCCACTTGACGTTGTAGGGCAAATACCAATACGCAAACGCGCAAACTCGCGAGTCTTGAGTGCTTTAATAATAGACTCCACACCCTTGTGTCCGCCCGAGCTTCTGTTGAAAGAAATTTTCATTCCACCGAGAGGAAGGTCGAGGTCGTCGTACACTACTATTGTACGCTCCGCGTCCTTAGCATTTTTTATAAGTGGCGCGACGCTCTTACCAGACACGTTCATAAAGTTATCCGGTTGGAGAAGAACCACCTTATCTTTTCCCCACGCTCCTTTTGAAACTCGCGCCTTCAGAGTTTTATCAGCTGTCCACTCGGGAAAATCGTTTTTCTTGCGAAATGCCTCCACTGTCATACGTCCCGCATTGTGGCGTGTGTTCGCATATTCCTCCCCTGGGTTTCCAAGTCCGACGATTAAGTACTGCATATGCAAAGTAGTATAACATCAAAAAACAAAAACCCCGCCATTTTAAAATGGCGGGGTTTTTGTTTTTTACGCTTATTCTCGAAATCCTTCATTTCCTCCAGAATGCTTTTTATTAAATTCATCTTCTTCATGAGTAACAATCCTTCCTGTTCTAGCTTCTATTTTATAACCATCTCTTAAAGTGCTCCCTCCGTGAAAAATCTGATCAGGAGTAGCTTCAGCAGAAATTAGATTATCCTGTGGACTTACTTCATGTTCTCCATCCTCCATCCCTATATTACCCTGTTCCATTTGTCCCATAAAATTAAAAATTATTTATTACGTATTAATAATGTATTAACATTTTACTACACATTCCGCCTTTGTATCAAGTCCAATTAAGTACTGCATATAGACTGTGGTACAATGAATTCTAACAGAAACCAAACTATGCAGTTCGACTTTTTCAACCAAGCACCCAAAAGGTCATCCGAGGAAATACATCCTACTATTGAGCAGGCGCATCTTCTAGCTACAAAAACACTAGAAGAAAATAGAATTAGCATTGACGAATTTGAAAACCTTTATGATCCTAAAAGATTAGATACCGACCGAGAACGTATTCGTCGCAAAGAATCTAATTTCAAGCACGAAGTACACAATGACTATTCCGACGTGCTTGAAGCAATCCTTTTTGAACAAATTGACGGAGGAAATTGGTTCAACAAAAATGCAAAAGCTATAAAAACATCAAAAATTGACGACTATTTTAATGGGAGTGATATCATTTTGGAATTAGAGGATACGGCTCGTACTCTTTCTCACCTCTCTCTCTCAATTGATGTAACATTCGGAACGAGTACTGAAAAAGAAAAAATTGGCTTAATAAAGAAAAATATTGATAAAGGCATCTTGGGGCGCATTGATTATTTTAAATCTAGCCGCTCACAGTTTCGCGGTGAGGTTACTCGTATTCCACAAGTTGTGATAGGTGTCGAAAAAGACACAGTCGTTGAAATTGCGAAACTTTGGCTAGAGAAGCATGCAGATGAGGCTATAAAATCTGAAATTGATAATCATCCAATAAAACGATTGATTCTCTCTGAAATTCTTCTACAACTTTACACTTTTAGAACATATGCCAGTGAAACAAAAAAAGTAGATTTAGTTCCAATTTTTGAAAAAGACATTCAGCTCCTTGAAGAGATTCTTCACAGTCAGGGAACAGTTGACACAATGGCCCTTCGTGACGACAGGGTCTTCGCCGCAATTCGTGAAGCACTCACTATTTTCAAGGAACTGAAATAACCACACCACACATTCCGCCTTTGCATCAAGTCCAATTGTGTTTTAAAATGATGTCACTAATGAATGAGGATCTAACAACACCTACTCCTGTAGAGCCTACACCTGAGAAAAGTCATTCGTTTCGTGAAGAGGCGTGGGAAACTTTTCGTTTCCTTCTCATCGCGCTCGTTATTGTTGTTCCTATTCGTGTATTCATTGCGCAACCTTTCATCGTGTCCGGCGCATCAATGGACCCCACATTCAAAGATAAACAGTATCTTATCGTTGACGAACTCTCATATCACCTTGGGGACCCTTCGCGTGGAGATGTTGCAATTTTTAAATATCCAAAAAATCCAAAACAATATTTCATTAAACGTGTCATCGGTCTTCCTGGAGAAACTGTCCTAGTAAATAGCCAAGGTCAAGTTTTCATAAAAGATGACGAAGGCAAAATAATTGTTACTATGAAGGAGCCATATGTTACACACCCAAAAGATGACTCTATAGAACGCGTTCTAAAGAGTGGTGAGTATTTTATGATGGGAGACAATCGCGCTGGAAGTTACGACTCGCGCGCGTGGGGACCTGTGACTCGCGACTTAATCGTAGGTAAAGCATTTCTTCGTCTTTTTCCTGTGACTGAAATCGATGTTTTACCAGGGCAATTTAGGCAATAAAATTATGACTACTGAAAAACCAAAAACAGAACCCGCAAAAGTAAAGAAGCTCCGCGAGGAAGAAATCGCAAGCCCAAAGGGAATGCGCGATATTCTTGATAAGGAATATTATGCTTACCAAGGTTTTTTTGAAAAAGCATCCGAGATTGCAATCTACTACGGTTTTCGCCCTATCGAAACGCCTGTTCTTGAGCGCGAAGTGGTGTTCACCTCATCGTTCGGCATCGGTACCGACATTCGCGACAAAGAAATGTACACGCTCAAGACAAAAGGAGGCGACCACCTCGTCATGCGCCCCGAAGGCACTGCGGGGATAATGCGAGCATACATTGAAAACGGTATGCAAGCATTACCACAGCCCGTTATGCTCTACAATTACGGTCCCTACTTCCGCCACGAAAATCCTCAACGTGGACGCTTGCGCGAACTTCGTCAATTCGGTCTTGAAATTTTAGGCACACCGAAGAGTATCGCCGACGCTCTCATCATCCGCACAATGACACTCATTCTTGATGAAGCCGGTTTCAAAAATCTATCTGTCGAAATCAACTCAATTGGTGACAAGGAATGTCGTGGTAGCTATTTGAGGGCGCTTGGCAACTATTACAAAAAACACATTGAGGAGCTCTGCCCAAACTGCAAGGAACGCATTAGGATCAATCCACTTCGCCTGCTTGATTGCAAAGACGAGCGGTGTCAAGATCTCAAGATTAATGCGCCAACACCAATCGAATCCCTCTGTAATGATTGCCGTCACCACTTCAAGGAAGTCGTAGAATATCTCGAAGCGATGAACATCGCGTACCGCATCAACAACAACCTCGTTCGTGGACTTGACTACTACACGCGCACCGTATTTGAGATTATTGAGGTTATTGCTGATGTGGACGGTATCGAGCCAATCACTCCGCTTTCTCTTGGTGGTGGCGGGCGCTATGACCTGCTCGCAAAATCACTCGGAAGCAAAAAAGATGTTCCTGCTGTTGGAGGTGGTATTGGTGTAGACCGCGTTATTATGTCCCCTTCGCACAAACCAATTGATCCACGTATTTTGAAAAAACCAAAAGTGTATTTCATTCAGCTCGGTTCTGAAGCAAAGTTAAAGAGCTTCACGATTATTGAGGTGCTTCGCAAAGCGCATGTGCCAATGGCGCAGTCTCTTTCAAAAGACGGTCTCGCGCAACAGCTCGCCATCGCAGAACGAAGCGGGGCCCCATACACCGTCATCTTCGGACAAAAAGAAGCAATGGACAACACTGTTATTGTTCGCAACATGGAAACCCGCTCGCAAGAAACGGTAAAGCTCGCCGACCTTCCTGATTTTGTAAAACATTTAAAGGAGGAGTTGCGATAAAAAAAGAGTCAACCTTGCGGTTGACTCTTGATATTTATACCTTTCATTTCCACTCATTCCATGATACGTATGAGTTCTGAAATTTCTGCTTTTTTTTGCTCAAGTAGCGGGCCAAACTTATTTTCACCCCACTCCGTAGCAAACGTCAAAGTTCTATGAAAATCTGCCTGCATTGACAGCATGACCTTCGGCGTTACACGCATTTCTGCGCTGAGACCAAAAAGAATTTGCTGAATCCACTCAGGTGATAAACTTTGAGACATGTCGGCGTCTCTCAGAATCGCATGAACAGGAAGCAGGTCTTTGTTATGTACGACATGCCCACCGGCAAGAAACTCCGTTGTTCTCATCGTATTTTCAATTTCCTCTAAGAACGGCTTGTCATATGGAAAAACAAGCTTTCTTAAACCCCTGACAGCTACTTCAATCCAGAGATCATCTGTAGCAATCAACACCCCCGGATGATTGTGGTCATGAAACAGAGCAGCAATAAGCAAATTCCTGAATTGCCGCGGTGCTAGCTGATAATAAATCGCACCATCGTAACACTCCATCATCACATGAAGCGTATGACGCATGTTGTGATATGGATTTTTTGCATTTGAAGATTGCTCGAAGATCAGCCTGAAGTACCTCTCCAAATTCCCCTCGTAACGAGCATCAGCATTTGCAATTACACCTACAATTGTACGTACCATTTTTCTCTCCTTAAAGTGATGATTTTCTAACCTTTAAACTTCAAAGGACTCAGACCAGTATAGCACTTCTTGAGCTTTTTGTCAAAACTACTCTTGAACTGGCTTGCTACCCAAAATACCTATCTCCAAAATCCCCCAGTCCAGGCACAATGTATCCTTTTTTGTCGAGCCTTTTGTAATACTCCGCACAGAGGATTTGCACACGAGGAAAATGTTCTCCCATAGGCGAGGCCTATGTATTCTGTTATCTGTTAATTGTTCCCCTTGTCTCAAATGTCCAAATTTTCATTTGCATCTAAACCACCTTTATGATAGTATGTCGCCTATGTCTACGGTAAACGCAGAAGTCAAGAAAAACCCAAACGAAAACGCGATAAGCCTTATTCGTCGCTTTACAAAGCGCGTGCAGGGCTCAGGAGTTATCCCACGTGTTCGTTCTATTCGCTACAACCAACGCAAGCCAAACCATTTCAAAATGAAAAAGAGCGCGCTAGTTGTTCTCGGTATGCGCAAGGAATACGAGCTTTTGGAAAAACTCGGCAAACTCCCAGAAAAGAAGCAAAAGGGTCAGAAAGGAAGATGAGTCAAAAAGTCCATCAAGTGTCTAAGGCCAAGCCCCGAATCAGCTGATTCGAAAGTCGAAAGCAGGCTCTGGTTTGGGTTCACTTTATGGACTTTTGACTTTAAAACTTTATAGACTAACTCTCATGGCTCTCACAATCACAAACACTACAAAAGGCAAGCTTCCACGCTTGCCTTTTGTTAAAATAGCTGAGACTGTCCTCGGCAAGGAGTATGATTGCTCGCTCGTTATTATTGGCTCAAGAAAATCGCGCGAACTCAACCGCATATATCGAGAGAAGGACAGCTCCACGAATATTCTTTCATTCCCTTTGGATAAAAATGAAGGGGAAATATTTTTAGACCTCAAAAAAGCGCGCGCTGATGCTATAAATTTTGACCGTTCTTACACAAACTTTATAGGGTTTCTTTTTATACACGGCCTCCTTCACCTGAAAGGTTTAAACCACGGTGTAAAAATGGAAAATGCTGAGAAAAAGGTACGCGCATTGTTCAAAATTTAAAATATAGCTCTATGGTATTTGAGAGTGCGTCTTTTTTTGTTACAATAAAAACAACATATGAGCTCGCGCACTAAACGAATAGCAACAGGTATTGATGTCGGCACGCACGCCACTCGCGTTGTTGTTGTGGAGCACTCTCGCGGAGAAGCGCCAGTAATTATTGGTACTGGTATTTCAGAGACTCGCGGTCTTAGACACGGATACATTGTAAACAAGTCAGACGCAATTCGCAGTATTAAAAATGCCATATCTCATGCGGAAAGGATGGTAGGTTTTAAAATTAAAAGTGCAATTCTTTCTGTCGGCGGAGTCAGTCTTGAGTCTGCTATTTCACACGGAACCGCTGTCATCTCGCGCTCATCTGGCGAGGTAAGCGAAATGGACACCAGAAAAGCGATGGTGGAAGCAGAGGAAAACCTAACACACCTCACCAACAAGCGCATAATCCACCGCACTCCACTTCGTTACAAACTAGACAACAAAGAAGTCCTTGGTGATCCAATCGGAATGACCGGCACAAAGCTTGGTGTGAAAATGCTTTTTATTACCTGCTTGGAACAACATCTAAATGACATAATTCGCACTATTGAGGAGCTTGGTGTTGAGGTGGACGAAGTGGTTCCGTCTCCAATCGCCGCAGGAATGGTCGCACTGAACAAAAAACAAAGATCTGTCGGATGCGCTCTTGTAAATATCGGCGCTGAAACAGTTTCTATTGCTGTGTTTGAAAACGACACACCGATTTCACTCCAAATATTCCCAATTGGCTCAACAGATATTACCAACGACATCGCGCTTGGTCTAAAAATTCCACTACAAGAAGCAGAGAAAATAAAACTTAGCGGACCAGAAGGAATATATTCAAAAAAGAAACTTGATGAAATTATTGAGGCGCGTCTTGATGACATTTTTGAACTCATTGATTCTCATCTGAAAAAAATCGGACGCAGTGGACTACTTCCTGCTGGAGTAATTCTAACTGGTGGTGGCGCTGGCATAGCTACTATTGAAGATCTTGCAAAAGCGGTTTTGAAGCTCCCTTCATCCATTGCGCATGGGGCTGTCGCAAATTCCGGCAAACATCCAGTAAAAGACTCTTCATGGCTCGTTGCATATGGACTTGCAATCTATACTTTGCAAAAACCGCCTGACTCCGTTGAGACTGGCTTTAATAATGCCGTGGAAACTCTAAAAAGCTGGGTACGACCATTTCTTCCGTAGAAATGGAAACATGTGACAACTTCAAGTTTATGGCCAAGCCACGAATCAGCTGATTCGCATTTGACATGGGATAATACAGAGAGCGCTATTTGCCGAAGGCAAATAGCGTTTCCTGTCAGTTGTTAATGGTCAATTGTCAATTGTTCTTCATTCTGGTATTCTACTAATACTAGCAATTAATAATTTTAAATTAGACCATCAGAAATGCCAAAAGTACAACCAGAAGTAGAAGCATTCGCGCGCATCAAAGTTATAGGAGTCGGTGGCTCCGGAAAGAACGCGGTGAATCATATGGTCACATCAAAAATCAAAGGTGTTGAATTTATTGTAATGAACACTGACGCGCAAGATTTGCATCACTCACTAGCGCAGAAAAAAATTCATATAGGTAAAAATCTTACTCGCGGTCTCGGCACAGGCATGAACCCAGAGATTGGTCGCAAGGCGGCAGAAGAGACGAAAGAAGAAGTGCAGGGGGTAATCAAGGGCGCTGATATGGTGTTCATCGCAGGCGGAATGGGCGGAGGCACAGGCACTGGTGCGGCACCAGTTGTTGCATGTATAGCAAAAGAGCAAGGCGCGCTCACTATCGGCGTGGTTACGCGACCATTTACTTTCGAAGGTTCACATCGCGGGCGTATAGCAGAACAAGGCCTCGATGAACTTCGAAAAAATGTAGACGCCCTAATCATTGTTCCAAATGACCGCATTTTAAACGTCGCTGACAGAGACACGACATTCAAGAATGCGTTTATGATGAGTGACGAGGTTCTTCGCCAAGCTGTCGAAGGTATTTCCGACCTCATCACCACTCCTGGAATCATCAACGTAGACTTTGCCGACATCCGCTCGGTTCTTACAAATGCAGGGTCGGCACTACTAGGTATCGGCTCAGCAAGTGGCGAAAATCGAGCGCAAGAAGCCGCTCTCGCCGCCATCAACTCTCCTCTACTAGACCTTTCAATTTCTGGAGCAAAAAGTGTTCTTTTTGCTATCGCGGGAGGTGCCGATCTTCGTATGCACGAAATAAACGAGGCAGCAAAAATAATTACAGAGTCCATTGACCCTGACGCTCGAGTTATCTTTGGCGCAATCATTGACGACAAGTTGAAGAAAAACGAGATAAAAATTACAGTTATCGCGGCAGGTTTTCCAGAAAGCGCAGAAAAACGTAATCTATTTTCCGCTTCTACAAAACAACAACCCATTCAACGCGAGGAGAATCGTGAGAAACGCGAAATAAACAACAGCTTCGTTGAACAAGACTCCAAAAAAAATGAGGTGGCTCGTGAAAAAAACAAAGGGACACTTGAAAAAGAACCTGTAGCCATCATTGACCTAGACGCAGAAGGTGCCGAAGACTGGAGCGCGGTGCCTGCGTTTCTTCGTCGCCCAAAGAAAATATAACAAATGGAAAACGTCTACGATTTAATCATCATTGGCGGAGGCCCTGCAGGAGCTGCTGCGGGAGTGTACGCGGCGCGCAAACGTTTAAAAACACTCATCATCGCTGAAACATTCGCGGGACAGTCAGCTGTTTCAGAAGAAATTCAAAACTGGGTTGGCACTATTGCAATCTCTGGAGAAGCGCTTGCTACGTCGCTCCGAAAACACGTGGAGGCATACGCTGACGAACACCTCGTAATATGCGAAGAGGTCGTTCAAAAGGTTGAAACACAAGGTGGCAATTTCCTCGTGACGACCCACAAAAATTCGTACACAACTCGTACTGTGCTTGTAGCAACAGGAAGCCATCGACGCAGACTTGAAGTACCGGGAGCAGAAACATTTGAGCATAAGGGGCTTACTTATTGCGCGTCATGCGATGGTCCACTTTTTGAGGGGCAGGACCTCGCTGTGGTTGGTGGTGGTAATGCAGCCTTTGAAACCTCTGCGCAGCTCCTTGCTTACGCAAAAAGTGTTACGCTTATTCACAGGAGTCCCGACTTTAGCCGCGCAGACCCAATAACTGTAGAAAAAGTGCTCTCGCATCCAAACATGCGAGCCGTGAAAAACGTAGATATCACAGAAGTAAAAGGCGAAGCATTTGTAAATGCTATCGTATATCGTGACAAAACAACTGATGAAATAACGGAGTTGCCAGTTGGTGGTATTTTTGTAGAAATTGGCCAGATTCCAAATACTGAGTTTCTTAAAGGTGTTACGAAATTAAACGAACGGGGCCATGTTATTGTTGACCCTCGCACTCAAAAGACAAGCGTGCATGGTATCTGGTCTGCGGGCGACTGCACAGACGTACTTTATCACCAAAACAATATCGCGGCTGGTGACGCGGTTCTGGCGCTTGAAGATATTTACAAAACATTGCATACGCAATAGTATACCTCTGCGTAAAACAAAAAACTTTGCATAATAAGTTAACGGTCGTTATACCATCCCCAATTAACCTATGTACAATAATCCAAAAATTTTGGCTGCGACTTTGAGAAAAATATTTGAAATATCTCGATATTCCTCATATTTTTCTCTTCGTCTCGCTCAAAATTTTGGAATTCTTTGCACAAGAGTTAATTGGGGATGGTATTAACTTATGCATTTTGGCTTTTTTGATATTTTTTTGGTAAAATAGTAAATAATTATGGATAATAAAAATGCTCTTGACTGGATACGGTATTCTGTCACCTTTCGAATTGTTGTAATCGGCATATTGGCGTTGCTTCTTTTGATTCCGCTTGAGATGGTTAAAAATCTTGTTTACGAAAGAGAATCAACAAAAAGAATCGCCATAGCCGAGATAAGCCAAAAATGGGGAGAGCAACAAACAATAGCTGGTCCTATAATTTCCGTACCATATAAAAAATACATAACGAACGAAAAAGGAGATCTCAGTACCATAACGCAGTATGCTCATTTTCTACCGGAAACACTTTTAATTAACGGAACCCTTGATCCTCAAATACGATCACGAGGAATTTTTGATGCAGTTGTTTATTCATCAGAAATAGATTTTTCTGGGAAATTTATTCAACCAGATATTCGAGCTCTTGGCATAAAAGAAACTGACGTGGAGTGGAGTAATGCATTTATCTCCGTTGGAATTTCTGATACACGAGGAATTGAGGACAACATAGAATTAAGCTGGAATGAAAATAAATTGCAGTTCAATCCGGGTGTTCAAACGAGCGATGTTATACAGGGCGGGATACAAGGTAACTACGAGATGGCGCCTTATTACGGAAACACAGAAAAGGATATGCTCATGCGCTCGACTTTTTCTTCACAACCAATTGGAATGATGCAGAGTCCTGGTGTGAGCACGAAACTTCCAGAAAGTATACATAATGGTCAGTCTCGTGAATACGAATTTTCCTTCAAACTAAATCTCAATGGAAGCAGAGATTTGCAATTTATTCCCGTGGGTAAAATTACTAAAATTGACTTGAAATCATCCTGGGATACGCCAAGTTTTAGCGGAGCATTTTTACCAGACACAAGAGAAGTTACTAGCGACGGTTTTGTTGCATCATGGAAAATCCTTGACTTAAACAGGGGGTACCCGCAATCATGGTTAGATGGCGCGTACAATGTATATTTTTCCGCATCGGGTGTTAAACTTTTGGCTGGTGTTGATGGCTACACAAAAACAACACGAAGCGCAAAATATGCAATACTCCTTATTACGCTTACATTTTTAGTTTTCTTTTTTGTGGAAGTTTTCAACAGAAAAAAAATACATCCTATTCAATATATCCTGGTCGGATTGGCACTGGTATTATTTTATGCTTTGTTAGTTTCAATTTCAGAAATAGCGGGTTTTGGTTTTGCGTATTTTATTTCAAGTATTTCTACTATCGGGCTAATAACACTATATTCAAAAAGTGTTTTGGCAAACAACAAGATGGCAATGATACAAGGATATGTTCTCACATTTATTTATCTTTTTATATACATAATTTTGCAATTAGAGGATTATGCTTTGCTAATCGGTAGCATACTTCTATTTTCAATCCTAACAACAATTATGTATCTATCAAGAAAGATTGACTGGTATGCTGTAGGAAGCGACAAACAGAACATCTAACTATTGCCATCTCGTGATGCAATTTGGAAATTAAAAACACCTCCTAGTATTTGTATTCGGAGTTTTTGTTTTAAATAATTTTTCTTAACACCGGAAATCTTACTTGTCCGTATTGATCTGGCCAAAATTCGTACGACCATTGTGTGCCTTTTAACAAAGCCTCGATTGCTGGCTTTTGATATTCGTCAGCTTCAATATACACAACTCCGCCTGGCACAAGAAAATCCCACGCCTGGTCAATTAAAATTTTATGAAACTCGTTTCCTCCTTCGTCTGCAAAAAAAGCGAGGTGTGGCTCATGCGCCACCATGTCAGGGTCGAGGTTATCAATATCACTTGGCGGGATGTATGGCGGGTTTGCAAAGATAGCATCATATAGACCAGTAGCCTTTTCAAGCGAGCTACCTGGCAACACGCTTATATTCTCTTCGGAAATTCCGCTTGCTTGCGCGCTAGCAATGATTCCTGGCGACAGAAGCACATCAAGTTCGCTTATCTCCACCAGTGTCCCAGGAATATGCTTCGCAACCGCCAAGCCCACATTCCCAGAGCCTGCGTATGCGTCAAAAGTATGTAGTGGACGCCCAAGTTCTTTTTCTTTTGCTTTAAGTTCCCCAATCGCGCGAAGTGTCCAATGCGCAGTCTCAGGGCGAGGGATAATTGGTTTACACGAAAGGTCAATATGCACTCCGAGGAACTCAATCCAACCAAACACATACGCGTACGGCTCCCCCGCTTTCAGCCGCTCAGCGTCTAGAAAAAACTCGGGAGTCTTAATTCCGTTGTGCTTCTCCGCAAGAAGGCGCTTTATGTTTTCGGATGCGTCATGCATAATTGAGAAAGTTTAGCACGAAAATAAAAAACCGTGGAGAGGGATAGACCATCTCCACGGCACTTCTTTACTGCAGTCTGACCCTATCACTTCTATTCAGCTTATCAGGCTTACTTTCGCGTCGGACTAACTGTTGTTCAAGTTAGGGTCGATTCTATCGTCGACAGCATTGGTCATTAAAGCGTCATCAGTTGATCAGACCGACTTACTCACCGTGTACTTCCCGCAACTGCAGTGATGTATATGCTATGGGTTTGTAGGTGTTTTGTCAACAACAATTATTTTGTGGGTGATGGCGGTCAAGATTTTGCAATGTACATTTTTTGCATATTGCTTTTTTCATTACCGCTATGTTCTACCATACCTCTAACACGAAACGCTTTTAGTAGCGGATTTTTTGAAGATGGGGTGACTAGAAATGGTGCGAAACTCTGTTCCGACAATTTCACCTACTGGATTTTGTCTGACTTCTGTAGATTATGCGTCATACAAAGTAATCTTACATTTTTTGTATAGATTTAGGGTTGCATTGATCTTCCCAGTATACCACCCAATTGTTTTTTAATACAAAATTGCCCAAAATGTGAAAAATGTGCTATTCTTGTGACATGAATACTCCACAAAAAGGCAAGTTTAGACATATCGTTTTTCGCGATGGCGACACCTGGTATGCTGTTGCTCTTGAGTTTAATATTGTTGAATCAAGCGATGATCCAAAGCTTGCCTTTTTAAGCTTACTGCAAGCAGTAAGCGGATATATAGAATCTTCTAAAAAACTAAAAGGTGCGCGGCTGTCGCCGCTAAATCAGAAAGCAGACCCAGCATATGAAACGCTCTGGAAAAATCTAAATTCTGGTAAATCTATCAAGTCACCCTACGAGGTTGACATGTACGGAGTTTCTCGAGTCTAAATGTAATGCCGAAAGGACTACTAAACTGGAAGTTTGCTGATGTTGAGAAATTTCTCAAGAAATATAAGTTTACACTAAATTACGTAAACGGAAGCCATTACTATTATATTGGCCATTTCGAAAAAACATTACGACATGTGTGCGTGCCATTTCATAGTTCGGTATCCATAAAACCCAGAACGATGCGTGGTATTGTATTGCAGTCTGGAATTCCTAAAATAGAGTGGCTAAAGAAATAAAACGCCTCTGAAGAGCGCTGTTTTTTGTGGGCGATGGGGGAAACGCGATTACGCTTTCGGTCACACATAATTTTTTGCTAAAAATTTGCGCTACCCCGACTCGGCGTCGCCACGCCTCCGTCCTTCGATTCCCCCATCGCCTCACAAACAATAATCACCAAATGCTTTTCATTTGATTCTTCTGTTTGTGGGCGATGGGGGAATCGAACCTCCGACCTTTACAATGTCAATGTAACGCTCTAACCATCTGAGCTAATCGCCCCTATTATTTTTTGGTGGAGAAGGAGGGATTCGCCTCTCGCTCTAGTGAGCTCGAAACCTACGTCCTCTCTTCGAGGACTGCGGCCCGCGGTTCGAATGCCCCTATCTTTCCGTCATGATAGCAAAATTCGGACAGAAAATCCTGTCCGAATTTTGCTATGGCGGTGTTTTTTGATTGATGTTCGAACATTTTTTGACGAAAATCCGAATTCCGAATTTTAAAATCCAATCGCTCGGGCGGGCAAAAAGGAAGGGGGTTGGGGGGAAGGAATTTTTGCCCGCCCTCGCTTTCCGATTCCAATTTTTTTCCGCCGCCGCCGAATTTCGTATTTCGCTTTGCGAAATGCGCCGCCAAGAAATTTGTTTGATTAAACTCATTTTATTTGGTAGTATAACAATAAGGGTAATAATCATACTTACTATAATACTACCAAAACTTTACTAATATGACAAGTGGAAAAACAATCAGCGAAAATATAAAGAAAGCACGGGCTAAACTTGGCTTGACTCAAGATGATTTAGCCAAGAAAGCAGATATTAAATATACAACGCTTACCAAAGTCGAAAGCGGTGTTGTTAACAAACCGAGCGTTCAAACTATGGCGAATATCGCCAAAGCTCTTGGCGTTTCAATTGAAGATTTAATAAAATAATAGTAAAATAAAACTATGAAAAAATCACTCTCATTTATTACATTGTCTCTAATTGCATTTTTGGTGGTATTTTCCTTTATCCCTAAATCAGTTTTGGCAGACGGGATGATGATAAAACCCGATCCTTATTCAGACCGTTGGGATTATTCAGGTGAAAATAATCAGCAAGCATTTATCAATTATGATAATGGTTTACAAAAAATGATTATTAGTGTTGGGCTTGAGGGAGAAAATAGCAAGGGTGTTGTTTGGCTTTTTCCTGTTCCTTCCGACCCGAACAAAGTGGCAATTGATGTTGTAAAAAGTTTGCCACAGTTAAGCGGTGAGGAAATTTCAAAAAAAGCAAAATCTAATCTTGACGATACCACAAAGTTTTTGCAAATGACGCAAATTTACACAATTCCATTTGTATTATTTTCTCAGACATTAAGCACGGGTGGAACCAAAGGTTTTGATAACGCTCTAGGTGCACCACAGGGTATTGGTATGGGCACCGAGCCAGATGTTGCAGTTTACGAACACTTGGAAAAAGAAGGTATTGCCTCAGAAATTATTACTGCCAAAACCGCCAATGGTTTATATGATTACTTAAAAAGTAAAGGTTTAAAAATTGATAATGGCTCAATTCCCGTTTTGAATAATTACATTGGTAAAGAATATTCATTCATTGCTTCATGGATAAGCTCGCCTGAAAAAATTATTTCTGCTGAAGATATAAAAAACAATCTTTATATTTATTTTTCAAATCAATATCGTTATCCGAAATTCTTTGATTTTGTAAATACTTTAAAACAAAAATATCCCGAATTTAATCAAGCTAACAATTCAACTGATTATTTGAAATCCCAACAAGGCGGAACTGTTTTGCAGGAATTAACGCAAGCCATTCAAAATGACCCGTCAATAATTGTAGATACCTACAACAAAAATCAGAATTTAGCCAACCAAAGGGGAGTATTTGTAACATTCCCAACAAAAGAAATTTATTTCCCATTACTTCCAACAAGCGTCTATGGCAGCAAAACAGTTCCGGCAACAATCAGAGTAATTGGCCATGTCACGCCAAAAGTTTTTCAAGATATTAAAAGCTACACAAAAACAGAATATTATGTTGATAGCTACGCAAGTTTTGCCGATGACTTGAAAAACTTTTATAACGGACAAAATAAAAATATCAAATATACCAAAATAGAAATCAACGCACCGTCAAAATTTTTCACTGATGACTTGTGGCTAAAAGCACAAGCGCCTGCTAAAACTTACTATTCAACTTTTATTGCTAAACACCCTATGGTCAGCGCAATAATTCTGTTTATATTAAGTTCAATACTTGCTGGAATTTTGGCGGGCTTGATTATTTTCAAAGATTTAAGGAAAAATCCAATAAAACTTGGCTTGATTGGTTTGTCTAATTTTCTAACTATTTTAGGATTATTGATAACTACGGTATTAGTTGGCACGAAAAATAAAAATGAAAGCGTCGAACCTCTACTTGCCGAAATAAAACAGAAAGGATATTTATGGAAAAGGAGAGTTGCTACAATTTTATTTTTCTTAGCCATACCTTTTCTGACATTCGGTTTGTTTGCGTTGCCTTCAATGATTAGAGAGCTTGGTTATTCTATGAGATATTTTGATTTTATGGATCTTGTTCCTGTTTTGATAATTTATGTCTTGCCAATTATCGCATTGATTGTTAGTTTCATAATCAAAAGGATCAAGTCCGAGGATAAAAATTTGTTTGAGCAATTGAAATTGGCTGGATACTCGTCATGGTCATTTCAACCAAAAGATAAAATGAAATATGTTTTTGTTCCCGTCTTTTCAGTTTCATTCTTGATTATTTCGTGGCTGTTAGTTAAATTAGTTGGATTTACAGTTTAGAAATTAAAGGCGGCGCGCCAGTTTCACTGGCACGAAATTCGGCGGCGGCGGAAAAAAATTGGAATCGGAAAGCGAGGGCGGGCAAAAATTCCTTCCCCCC
>JBAQCU010000011.1:0-5649 GCA_049294435.1 Minisyncoccia bacterium | reverse complement strand
CTAGTATCCTATTTGGAATTTCCCAATTAATCACAAAGGAGAAAATGATGGAAAGCAACGCCACGCTTACACTGGTAGATGTGACAAATCTGATATGCGACGATAAAGTCGGTTTGGCGCAAAAGCTACACAGAGCAATCGCATACAGGAACGCTTCGGCGGACCATTCTGATATGCATTGTTGTAAAACTCTTGCATCTGATGCGAAAGTGGTGCGAATCAGGCAAGAAATTGCAGATATTGTTAAACGGGGCGTTCTTCAATGCGGGAACTGCAAAGAGGATTCTGTCCTTGGCAGTTGGCGTTTAGTGGATCACGAAACAATGCTCAAGTGCCCGAAATGCATTCGTCTCACTCCGCTCGAAAAAACCAAAGAGTCGTTTGTGTTGGATGATTTGCTGAATTTGGCTCCAGTTTTACTGCGAGATATTTTTGCCTCTGAAACATAACCAAAATTCAACAAAATAATGACCGTCGAGTACCAGTACTGGTGCTCGTCGGTTTTTTTTATTAGCGACGTAAAGCGAGAGAAATGAAAAGTACTCTTTTCATTTCCGAGCCGAGGAGCTAATATATGGAGTACCATATATTCTGCACTCGTTCGGAGGTAAAAGTTGTTACTTTTACCTCACTCACTCGCTTGAATATAGGTAAATACCACGCCCCTTGGGGCGTGAAGTACGAGCAAAGCGAGTTCCGACAATTCCTCGGGGCTCTGCCCCGAGGATCCTTTATTTCTTTGAGCTCGTTGATGATTCTGCCTCCTCGGCCTTTTCGCGTTCAGCTCGTATACGCTTGAGTTGTGGAATTATCTTTTCAATATCCTCGGTAGTTTTGAAGCCGTAGTAATTTTCATCCCAAATAACAAGCGCAGGGAGGGTGTTGCGTACGCCGTAAAGTGACTTCATTGTCTTTACGACAGATAGGTCGAGATTGTAATCGAATGCGTAAATTCGAAGTTCGGGAAATTCCTCACGTAGCTTAGTAAGAACATATCCCTCTTTTACACAATCCTCGCAGTCACCAGCGTTCGAGTAGAAATAGATGACCGTGATTGGCTTGGTTCCGCATTTTTCTTTAACCTGTTTGATAAGGAGGTAATCCTTAACCTGGAGAAGCGAATAATATTTTTTGACGCTGATTACTTCGGAATTGTTTGTGCCAAGGTCGTCTTCCATGTAGGAAAGTTTTTGCGCGAGGGTGCTCAGCTCTTCAGAAAATGCGGTTCCATGGTCAATCGCTTTGCATGAAAAATCTTTGAGGAGCGCAAATTGTGTTTCCGATGCGAGAATATGCATCGAGATATTGTCCTCTATTGTCTTTATTTCAGCTATGCGTTGAGTAGAAAATTTATTACTTACGATAAGCGCGCCAAAAAAAACTAGCGACGTAATTATGAAGGCATATATATATTTTTTTGTTTCAATTTTTGTACGCATTCGTTAAATTTTAAAATTAGCGCCAGCTCGTACCTCTAGAAAAAATAAGGTTAATAATAGCACGAGAAAGCCAGATAGGTGCCACAATACCATAGAGAGAGATGAAATAAAATATACCCATGCTAGGGCGAAAGCGACCCTCTGCGAGTTTGACACCATTCCAGATGATTACCAACCCAAGTCCGAGAAAAACATAAGCCAATATAGACATAAAATCAGTATTGAAGAAAAATGAATCAGGATTTGGAAACGCAAAAGAAAAACCAACAGTGCTGAACTCGGTAGCTTTGTTTGTAATTCCTCGAACCAAGTGGAATATAACAAAAATGAAATTGTATAGAAAAATAAAAATCCCAAAAAATGCTAAAGGCAAGGTTACCATGCCAAGAAGTCCATATTTGCGGCGAAATAACATAAAGCGATAATCAAGCGTATTTTTCATACCACCATATGCCCAACGAAGACGCTGTCTGTATAGCTTGTAAAGTGTGTCTGGTCCCGATGTGTGTACTCGCGCGGTATGTACATTTCTTATACGCATATGTTTTGACTGCATACGGAGCGCTATCTCCATATCCTCAGTATTGTGTGCTTTCTTGAAGAGTCCTATTTTTTCGAATACTTCTTTTCGGAAAAAAGAAAAAGGTCCTGGCGTTACCGTGATTGCGTCAAGAGGAGAGAGCATACGCTTAAAAAATGCAACAGTATGGTACTCGGTCTTCTGCATTTTCTGGAGAATTGTTTTTGGTTCATGAATTATAATTGTGGGTATTGCTGCCATCATATCAGGGTCATCATTGAAGGCGCTCGCTATCTCATGAAGAGCATCTTTGTCTACAAACGAATCCGCATCAAGACACCCAATAAGTTCACTGGTACAATTTTTGATGCCATAATTTACTGCAGTGTGTTTACCCCCATTTTCTTTTTTGAAGAGTTTAATTTGTGCGTTGCTTGAAAACTTTTGTACAACATTCCAAGTATTGTCGGTTGAACCGTCATCGACAATAAAGATTTCGAGTCGGTCTTTTGGATAATGAAGCGATAGTAGTGACTCTGTTGTTTTTAAGACAGTTTTTTCTTCGTTCCAACACGGAACTATAATAGTAGCCGATGGATAATATGAGAGTTTTATTCGTGGTGATGTTGACCATAGATTTAACCGTTCTTCAAAAAAAGTAATAAGAAAAAATACCTCAAGATAGAGAGAGAAAAATAGGAAAATATAAAGGATGCTGTTGAAGAATATCTCGACCATTTTGGAAAAATAACCCGCAATGCGGGCTATTGATATACGCATAATACCAATTATCTCACAAGGTGGCAATGGTGTGTAGGGATTTGCGTGGGCGTGCTCACTCATGATACGATATGAATATATGACAAAAAAGATATTTATGACCAGACGCATTCCGTTGCGCGCCGAAGAGATGCTTCGTGAGATGGGGTATCAGGTGACTATTAGTGAAAAAGATGGAGTGCTTACGCGCGATGAACTGAAATCTGTTCTTATGGAAACACCATACGACGCAGTTGCCTCGCTCCTTACAGATGCAATCGACGCAGATATGATTTCTGCAATGCCAGAGTCGGTAAAAATAATCGCAAATTATGCAGTTGGGTATAATAATATTGACGTCACAAAAGCACACGAGCGCGGAATGGTTGTGACCAATACACCAGAAGTGCTCACTGCAACTGTTGCCGAGCATACGGTTGCGCTCCTTTTGACCGTTGCTTCTCGCGTCGCAGAAGGGGACAGGTTTATTCGCGAAGGGAAGTTTGTCGGGTGGGAGCCAATGTTGCTTCTCGGTACTGATTTGAAAGGAAAAACACTCGGACTCGTTGGAGCGGGGCGTATTGGCTCCGAGGTTGCGGGTATTTTGCATAAAGGCTTTGGTATGAAGGTTGTTTATTATGATATGAAAAAGAACGAAGCGCTCGAAGCATTGTGCGGAGCGAAATATTGCGCAACATACGAGGAGGCTATTGCTCAGGCCGACGTGGTTAGTATTCACGTGCCACTTCTTCCAGCAACGCATCACCTCATCAACACAGAGCGTCTTGCGCTTATGAAAAAAAGCGCGATACTCATTAATACTTCGCGTGGGCCAGTGGTGGATGAGATTGCTCTCGTGTCTGCGCTCAAGAACAAAACTATTCGAGGAGCAGGGCTTGATGTGTTTGAGTTTGAACCCAAAGTGACACAAGAACTTTTAACATTTGAAAATGTAGTGTTGAACCCGCACCTCGCTTCGGCTACAGAAGAAACACGCACAAAAATGGCAGAGATGGTGGCGACAAATATTATAGAGGTTCTTGAGGGGCGTAAGGCGCCAAATGCAATAATGTAATCATGAGACTTATCGCAAAATTAATTATTGTTGCCTTAGTAATTCTCGCGCTCCCTTCATTTGTGCCAGGAATATCTATCGCGCAATCCGCGTTCGGAACTGCGCTTTTGGTCGCGGTTTTTTTTGGGATACTTAACACTGTTGTACGTCCGCTCATATTGCTGATTGCGTTTCCAATCACACTCATTACGTTCGGACTTTTTTCATTCGTAGTGAACGCTCTTCTTTTTTGGGGAGTTGGATCATTTGCAAAAGGATTTGAAGTGGATGGATTTATGCCAGCGCTTATTGGCTCGCTCATTGTGTCTGCGGTAAGCTATCTTATGCACAAGGCGTTATCTGAAGAATAATTATGCTAGAGCAGTCAATCGATTTTTTTGTTTTGTTTGTGCATGACCACCGTTTTTGGGGGTATGTGATACTTTTTATTGCAATGGTGCTTGAAGGAGAAGTTTTTCTAATTATTGCAGGTATGCTTGCGTCGCTCGACGCATTCGACACAGGTGATGTTCTCTGGATTTCTCTGATCGGTGTGGTTTTAGGAAATATAATGTGGTACAACCTTGGTACGAAACTCAAGGATGCTAATCTCACAAAGGGGATTCTCAAGAGAGCTGAAAGAATCCTTGTTTTTTTCTTGCCAGAATTTCGCGCGAATCCATTTAAATCTATTTTTATTTCAAAATTTATTTACGGCGCAAACCGCGCGACCGTTATAATGTCAGGAGTATTGCGCATACCTTTCAAACTTTTCTTTAAAGCGGAATTTTTTGCATCTATTGTTTGGGTCGTTTTATATTTTGAAATAGGATACTTTTTTGGATATACGGCTATCAGCACCACGCGCAAGGCTGGACACCTTGCTTTGATGGCGCTACTTTTTGTGGTAGCATTCATTTTGATTCAAAAACTTATTACACATCAATATGAACGCTATGAAAGAAAAAAACTTGAAAAAAATAATAACACACAGCGGTAACTTTCACACTGATGAGGTTTTTGCTTGCGCGGTACTTTCTATTTTGAATGACGGTGCCGTTGAAATATTACGCAGTCGCGACCCACTTGTGTGGGCGACAGGCGACTATGTGGTGGATGTGGGTGGCGAGTATGATCCATCTCGCGGACGGTTTGACCATCATCAAGAGGGTGGAGGAGGAAGTCGTCCAAACGGTATCCCGTATTCCTCTTTTGGTTTGGTGTGGAAAGAATTTGGCGAGAAACTATCCGGATCTCCGTATGTGGCGCGAGTGATTGATGAGCGTATTGTTCAACCAGTAGACGCTGGCGACAACGGATTTGAAACTTTTGGCGTGCGTGGCGAAGTAGCGCCGTATATTTTGCAGGACGCAATAAGTGCATTTCGCCCAGGGTGGAATGAGTCTCGCACCGAGGATGAAGGATTTTTTGAAGCAGTTCCTTTTGCAGAAAAAATTCTTGCGCGTGAAATATTGCGCGCACGCACGGAAGAGGAAGGGAAAAGACACGCAGAGGAGGCGTATGAAAAAGCAGAAGACAGGCGTATCATTATTTTAGAGGATCACTACCTATGGTACGAAGCGCTCGGTACAAAACCAGAACCACTTTTTGTAGTTAAGCCTGATCGTGGAAATCTTGGTAAGTGGAAAATAGAAGCGGTGCGAAGCGACGTGCATTCATTTAAAAATAGGAAAAATCTTCCGAGTGCGTGGGCAGGTAAAACGGGAGATGAACTCGCTCAAATTTCTGGAGTAAAAGATGCGATTTTTTGTCACAATAAACTTTTTGTCGCAGTCGCCGGCTCTAAAGAAGGCGCATTAAAGCTCGCGCAAATAGCAGTTGAAGCACACTAGCGCCAACCCACGCCTTTTTTATTT
>JBAQCU010000010.1:0-7072 GCA_049294435.1 Minisyncoccia bacterium | reverse complement strand
GCACCAGATACTTCCAGTATCTGGTGCTGTTGTCATTGCGAGGCCCACGAGGACTCGAAAGCCGGAGGCGGGCACACAGTGTAATCACTGGGTCGCCGAGGTGGGACCGAGAGTACTTAATAGATTTCGAGCAAAGCGAAGAAATATATTTAGTAACTCGTGGGAGAGTCCTCGTGGGCCCGCCACATTATTTCAAAAATTTCTTAGCAAGAGTCAAAACCTTCTCCGCCTCCATTGGTTTGTGCCACCTAATCTTTTTATTTCTCTTGAACCACACCATCTGACGTTTAGCGTATTGGCGGATTGCAATTTCAAGAAGTTCAAACATTTCAGGTTTAGGGATTTTCTTTTGAAGAAACTGTGCTAGGAAGCGATATTCTAAACCAAGTGACTCCATCCGTTTCCACGAGAGCCCTTCCTTGTGAAGCTGCTTTGCTTCCGCGACCATTCCTTGTTTCATTCGTGATAGTAGGCGAGTATGAATGCGCTTTCCAAGTTTTTCTTTCGGTAGAGTGAGCCCTATATATAGGGTATCGTATCGTTCGGTGGCTTCCGTGCGTGCAGGAACACTACCGAGAGCGGTCGCAATTTCAATCGCACGAATGAGTCGTCGAGGATTATTCGCATCAATGGTTTTTGCGCGAGTGGGGTCAAGTTTCTGTAATTTTTTAAATAGTTTTTCAGAAGAAAGTTTATCAAGCTCATTACGTAATTTCGCATTTGGAGGAACCTCGGGGAATGACGCAGTAGTTAGTATTGCGTCAATATAGAATCCTGTTCCTCCACAGACAATAGGAACCTTACATCGCTTCAAAATATCTTGAATTGCTCGGGTAGCTAGGCGTTCATACTGCACAACGGACATGGTTTGATTTGGATTTGAAACATTAAGTAGATGATGTGGGACTCCACTCATTTCTTTTTTTGTAACTTTGTCCGTTCCAATATCAAGACCAGTGTATACCTGTCGAGAGTCCGAGGAAATAACCTCACCACCCACAAGTTTGGCGATTTCAACAGCTAACGCGCTTTTCCCTGAAGCGGTAGGACCAACAACAGCGATAATTTTCTCTTTTCTTGCCATTTTGATATATTACTTATATATCAATAAACAACAAATTACTATTATGAAACATAAAGATACAAATGAGTGTTGTGGTGGGTGTGAAGTAGATATGCCAATGTTTGCTGAAATAGGACACGAGATTCCAGACACTGAGGTGGACGCATTCCATAATGAGGAAATAAAAAAGATTAAACTTTCCGACTATCGCGGGAAGTGGCTTATTCTTTTCTTCTATCCCGCAGATTTTACTTTTGTTTGTCCAACTGAACTTGAAGAGATGGCTGACAATTACGCAGAGATTCAAAAACTCGGAGGAGAGGTTTTGTCGGTTTCAACAGACACTGTTTTTGTACACAAGGCATGGCACGATACCTCAGAAGCAATCAAGAAGATCAAATTTCCTATGCTTTCTGATACGCGACACGAGCTTTGCGAAATGTTCGGTACTTATATTCCAGATGAAGGTCTATCTCTTCGTGGAACATTCGTTATTGACCCAGACGGAATTTTGCGTATCGTGGAAGTAAATGATAATAGTGTTGGTCGCAACACAAAAGAGCTTGTGCGCAAACTTCAGGCGGCAAAGTTTGTCCGCGAGCACGGTGGGAATGTCTGTCCTGCAAGCTGGGAGCCAGGAGATGAGACGTTAAAGCCAGGGTTGGATTTAGTGGGGAAGATATAAAGAAGAACAACTGACGATTAACAATTGACAACTGACACACAATCAAAAGCGGGTGCGACCTTTGGTCGCACCCGCTTTGTTTGTCTATGTGCCGGAGAGAGGACTCGAACCTCCACACCTTTCGATACACGATTTTGAGTCGTGCGCGTCTACCATTCCGCCACTCCGGCAATCTATTACCTGTTCAACCATACTAACAGAATGAGAGCGAAAATCAATAAAACACTTTTGCAGGCGTGAACGATAGAGTATACTAATCGTATGACAAAACTTCGGGTCGGTGTTATGCGTGGCGGACTTGGTAGTGAATACCATGTCTCTCTTCGTACTGGCGGAAACGTGCTTTCAGCGCTTTCAACAGACAAATATGAACCGCACGATATCTTAATTACAAGCGCTGGCGAATGGCACATAGACGGTAGACCAACAAGCCCAGCAAAACTCGCTCAGCATGTTGATATAGTTTTCAACGCGCTTCATGGTGAATTTGGTGAGGATGGTAAAGTACAAAAAATTCTTGATCTTTTTAATATTCCTTACACTGGTTCCACGGCGATGCCTTCTGCTATCGGTATGAACAAAGATCTTGCGAAGAAGTACTTTTCTACTGTCGGTATCAAGATGCCACGTGGACTCGTTGTTTCGCGAGGTGAGGAGGTGAGTGAGGTCGTGGCTCGTGTTGGTTCTGAGATACAGGCGCCATATGTAGTGAAACCACTTTCTGGAGGTTCGTCAGTTGGAATTTCTCTTGCGCACACAGATCGCGAACTAGTGTATGCGATAGAGCGCGCCCTTGCGTACTCTGAGAAGGCAATAATTGAAGAATATGTGCGTGGACGTGAGGTCACTGTTGGTGTCGTTGATTCATCGGGAGGAGTCGGATCATACGCTACTCCAGCACTTGAGATCCTTCTTCCAGAGGGCAAGCTTTTTGAGTATGATCAAAAATATAGAAATCTAACACACCCAGTCGGCCCAGCGCGCATGAGCGATGCTGAACGCAAAGCGCTTGAAGAAACTGCTCTCTGCGCGCATACACACCTTGGCGCTCGTCACTATGCGCGTTATGATTTCATAATGACGGAAGAAGGACCGTGTCTTCTTGAGGTAAATACACTCCCAGGACTTACAGACACATCACTCTTAATGAAGTCTCTCGCGCTAAAGGGACTCACTCTTCCAGAGTTTGTTGATTACGTACTCACACTTGCATTAAGGAAGAAATAAGGTAGAATAGCGGGATAACATTTGACCAGTGACAATTGACATGTGACTTGCTGGTTTGGGTCTGTTGCTGTCAAATGTTACATGTCCGCGTAGCGGTGTCAGTTGTTTTTATGGGCCCGTAGCTCACATGGCTAGAGCGCCGGTTTTGCACTCCGGAGGTAAGGAGTTCGATTCTCCTCGGGTCCACCAATTAAAATACACCAGTTGAAGCTGGTGTATTTTAATTGGTGGACCCGAAGCAAGGCGCCTGCGCGCCTTGTGTGGAGAATCGAAAGCCGGAATATGCCGAGTGGAGCGAGGCTATGAGGCGGGGTAGCGAACACTTTATATTTTGTAAGCGAAGCGTATCAAAATATTTAGTGATTCGTGACCGAGAGCCTCGGGTCTCTTCTTGTGACCACACGCTAGTCTTGAGCTCTGCTCGTCAATATAGAACTTGGAGCAAAACGAACCAGGGATTCGTGACCGAGATCCTCGGGCTTCTTGTCATATTTTATAAGTAACTTTATAATAGATGTAGTTCCACTCAATCTCCTTGTTCTTTAACTTTACTAAAAAAAGTGAGGTGTGCTATGGAAGCAACTTTTGACAGTGAAGAGGGTAAGCTAATACTCTGTTTTAAGCCAGAAGAAACAGACGAGGTATCAGTTCATATGCAGTTGCTTCTTGAGGATGAAAGTAGCAAAGGGCATCCTGTTCCGAATTTTGGCAGAAATTTCTTTATGGATCTGGCAACTTCGAGAAAGAAAGCTCGTGTAGTGTTTAAGTTTAAGCACCTTGGTTTCGCCATTTGTTTTATTGAAGAACTTCTAGATAGAACAACTGACGATTGTGAATACGTTGAAACACTCGGTCACTTTTTGGATTAGTTGGAGGAATGGTATTCAGGAGCAAACACGATTCAATAGTTCATATTGTGCGCAACCCGAGCCTAAGGCTCGGGTTTTTCTTTTGTTTAATTATGCGTTATTATAACCGCAATGTTCGCTATTTTTCTCACACTACTCGGACTCATTATTTTTGAAATAGTTATGAGTATCGACAATGCTGTCGTAAACGCTGACGTGCTCGCATCAATGAAGAGCAAGCGCGCGCGAAGGTTTTTCCTTACATGGGGAATCCTTTTTGCTGTGTTTGTGGTTCGCGGTCTGTTGCCGTCAGTTATTGTATATTTGGCAGATCCAAGCATCGGGTTGCTTGGCGCCATTCAAGTGATATGGCAATTTAACCCAGAAGCATCACAAGCCGTCCTTTCTGTTACACCGATAATCATGATGGCTGGTGGTATGTTCCTGGTTCTATTGTGGGCACACTGGCTCTTTATAGAGGACAAAAATTTTGGATTGCCACACGAGCAATATATTTTGAAATATGGCGCGGTATGGTTTTACTCTGTTGCAGCTCTTCTTCTAATGGGGGTACTGATTGAGATAAATTCTTTTGTTATAGATAATCCGATGCATCTAGCTTTAGCTGCTGCAGTAGGATTTAGCGTATTTTTTATTACTCAGGGATTTAAAGATAATGCTGAGAAGATAGAGAAGCGCCTCATAGAGTCTGGGGAGCACAGCGCAATGTCTGACTGGGCAAAAGTTGTGTTCCTTGAAGTGCTTGATGTCGCATTTAGTATAGATAGTGTTGTTGGAGCTTTTGCTTTTACAACAGTGATCCCATTTATTCTTATTGGAAGTGGTGTCGGCGCTATTATTGTGCGTCAGCTTACAATGATAGGTATAGATCACATTCGTTCGTATAGTTATCTAAAAAATGGCGCTATGTACTCAGTTGGTTTTTTAGGTGGCGTGATGATTCTGGAAGCATTTGGATCCCACATACCTTCGTGGTTGCCGCCACTAGTTACAATAGGTTTTGTAGGATACTTCTTTTTAAAATCTGTTGCGGAGAATAAAATAAATAGCAATATGTAAGGCAAGGCTGTATAATCAATTATATATGAGTTACCAGAAATCAGAATTATACTTCCTCGTTACTCTCCTTGTGGGGATGTCTATTGTCACTTTTTTTATTTTTCAGCCGTTTTTATACGCGCTTATTTTAGGGGTGATTTTCGCAACAGTTTTTTCTCCTGTGCATAAAATACTCCTGTCCAGGCTTCGTGGAAATAAAGGTCTTGCCGCGCTTGTAACCACCATATTTGTCCTTGTTGTGATTGTTGTGCCGGTCACACTGCTAAGCACACAAATCTTTCAGGAAGCAACATCGCTATATTCATCTCTTATAGACAACGGTGGAATAGCTGGACTATTAAAAAGTATAGAAGATCTAGTGAGAAGCATTGGGATTCCGTTCATGCCTACTAGCGCTCTCGATTTTGGACAGTACGTAAAACAAGGACTGAGTTTCCTTCTAGAGCATCTTGGCACGATTTTTTCAAATGTTGCGAAAATAATTGTTGGTATTATTGTGCTTTTTATAGCTCTATATTATTTGTTCAAGGATGGGCACGAACTTAGAAAGTCTGTGATAGCGCTCAGCCCGCTTTCTGACGTCTATGACGAAACAATTTTTCGAAAACTTGAGTTAGCTATCAACTCTGTGGTGCGTGGAAGCATTTCAGTTGCGCTCGTGCAAGGCGTACTGACAGCAATCGGACTTTATATTTTTGGAGTTCCAAACCCTGTCCTTTGGGGAAGCGTGGCTTCAGTGACAGCGCTTATCCCAGGTGTTGGAACATCTCTGGTGCTTATCCCTTCTATTCTATTTCTGTTTTTCACAGGATCGGAAGCAGGAGCAGTAGGTCTTCTAATTTGGGGCATCGTGGCAGTAGGGCTCGTGGATAATGTACTAGGGCCAAAAATTGTCGGCAAAGGCGCAAAGCTTCACCCGTTTTTAATTCTCCTATCTATTCTGGGCGGTATAGGCCTATTTGGACCTATCGGATTTTTGTTTGGACCACTCGCGCTCGCGCTCCTATTTGCGTTCCTTGAAATTTACTCAACTATCCGTGGAGCGCGCAGTAAATAATTTAACATGAAAGGCATATTTCGTTTTTTTGATAAGTTGGAGGACAGTGCTCGCGCCATGCTTAGCAAGCATAATATTTTATATGCTTTTATCGGTGGAGTTGGGATAGTTATGTTTTGGCGTGGTGTGTGGATAACGGCAGACGCCATCCCTTTTCTTACGGGGCCTATATCTATTCTAATTAGTGTCGCTATCCTTCTTGTTACTGGGCTTTTTGTTTCATTTTTTATTGGTGATGCAATCATTATTTCTGGCGCGAAGAAAGAAAAAAGACTCGATGAAATGGTTGCATCTGGAGTGAAAACTGAACTTGATATTTTAAACGAGATACAGATTCGATTAAATAATATAGAACAAGAATTAAGAGCTTTGAAAAAATAAGAATATTGAAATAAGAAATTTTTTAGACGGCAACTCGCCAGAAATGCAAGCAATACAATATTATGAACACAGTAGCCGTTGTTGATAATCTGCGCAGTGTTTATAATGTGGGCTCTATTTTTAGAACGGCGAACGCTGTTGGTGTAAATAAAATATATTTGTGTGGAACTACGCCAACACCGCTTGATAAAAATGGGGAGCGCAGAAAAGATTTTGCGAAAGTGGCACTCGGAGCGGAGGACACGTTGGAGTGGGAATACGTTGAAAGCGCTATTGAGTGTGTTAAAAAATTGTGCAAAGAAGGATATTATATTATCGCGCTTGAACAGAGTGAGAAGTCAGTGGATTATAAAGAAGTAATTGTTAATGATAAAGAAAAGATTGTATTCGTTATGGGCGCGGAGGTGATTGGTGTAGCAAATGAGATATTGGAACAAAGTGATGTTGTCGCGGAGATACCAATGCTCGGAACAAAGGAATCACTAAATGTCACAATAGCGTTTGGGGTGGCCGTTTATCGTATATTAGGTGTTTGACCCCCACACCTATTCCCACATTGTTTTGCTTTGGAGATTCTTTCCATGCGTATGATATATATACTTTGAATTACGAAACTACTTATAATTCTGTCTTTGCGAGCGCGAAGCGCGTGGCAATCCAGGATAAACACATAGATTGCCACGTCTGAGTACCGACTCGCAATGACAGAAATAGAGTTCCGTAATTCAAAG
>JBAQCU010000009.1:0-1955 GCA_049294435.1 Minisyncoccia bacterium | reverse complement strand
CTTTGAATTACGGAACTCTATTTCTGTCATTGCGAGTCGGTACTCAGACGTGGCAATCTATGTGTTTATCCTGGATTGCCACGCGCTTCGCGCTCGCAAAGACAGAATTATAAGTAGTTTCGTAATTTAAAGTAGAATACTGAATGAATGCAGAATCTATTCAAAATTCAATATACCATATTCAATATTCTATTCACTAGACAGCACGATACACTACTAAAGAGAGGAGCGCAAAGAAGATTGATGCGTAAAAAAGATATTGCGCGAGTGCTAGAAATATAGATATATTCCAGATTGAGTAAATGAGGAGGGCGCCGATACCCAGCGACTGAAGAATCATTTTTATCTTGCCTGTGTTTTCTGCTTGAACAATTTTCCCATAATAACGTTTTTGCACATAGGCACTTCCGACGAGGGTGAGTTCAATGGTAACTATCGCAAGAACGATTTCCCATCCAAGATGTCGTGGGACAAGTATTATTGCCGTCGTAGACACAAGAAGCTTGTCCGCAAGTGGATCAAACATTTTTCCAAAATCTGAAACAAGGTTTCGTGTACGGGCTAGGGACCCGTCTACCGCATCGGAAAAAGCGGAGATAAAAAATAAAATAAGCGCAATCGTATAATTTTCATACCACAAAAAATACCCAATAAAAGGTACACTACAAAACCTTAACCACGATACAATGTTTGGTGTTAACCATTGCGGGATGAGAAGAAGGAGGGTCTTCGCTAAAATTTTATCGGTGATTGTGAGCTTGTGGTGCATAGACGCTATTATAGGACATATTATAAATAATTGCTTGAGGCCCTGCTCCCGTTTTGGTATTATAGAGATATGGCTGAATCGTGTATTGATAAAAGGGCTTTCTTTCCGAAAGGCGAGCAGTTGAAATTTCTTAATAATGTTCAACAGAAGCTATTGGTTAATAATAGTGCGCTTGCGGAAATCATTGGTAAAAATGTAAGAACCCTTGCTGACTGGAAAAGAGAAAAGTCTTCTATGTCATTTGAGTCAGCAAAATTTCTTTCAAAAAAATCAGGAGTGATGATTTGTGAAGAAGTAAAAGTTAAAGAGGCTCATTGGTACACTTCATTGGGGGCATCGGCTGGAGGCAATGCTGTCTATAAAAAATACGGACGGGTTGGTGGAAACGAAGAAGAGAGGAAAAGAAGGTGGCGCAAATGGTGGGAAACAAAAGGTCAATTTGAAAAACATCCTATACTTTTCATAAAAAAGCCAATAAAGAAGCCAGGTTTTTCAGCAGGGCTTGCAGAGTTTGTGGGTATTCTTCTTGGCGATGGAGGAATAGCAAAGCGACAAGTGGTGATTACGCTTCATCGGTATGATGATAAGGAATATCGTGAGTATGTTCGCCTGTTGGTAGAAAAATTATTTGATGTTGTTCCTGGTGTGTATAAAAATAAAGAATCACTAGCAGACAATATCGTAATATCAAGAACCGAACTTGTGCATTTTTGTGTTGAAAAACTTGGTCTAAAGGCTGGGAATAAAGTGCGACAACAAGTCGATGTTCCCGTGTGGATTAAAGATAAAAAGTCCTATCATATTGCTTGTTTGCGTGGTCTCGTCGATACAGATGGATGCGTCATTAAACATTGTTATACCGTAAAAGGAAAACGATATAGTTATAAAAAATTATCCTTCACAAATGTGTCAGTACCATTATTAAAATTTGTTTTTGAAGTATTGGGTAACCTGGGGATGAATCCAAGAACTACAAAAAACGGAAAAGAAGTTAGGCTTGAGAGTCAAGCAGATATGGGAAGCTATTTTCGTCTTATCGGGTCAAATAATCCTAAGCACTTGAATAGATGGTTGAATTGACTTATAGTGTGGCAACTGGAGACGTCGCATAGTTGGTCTAGTGCACCTCACTGCTAACGAGGCAGGGGATAAAACCCCTCGAGGGTTCGAATCCCTCCGTCTCCGC
>JBAQCU010000008.1:0-2589 GCA_049294435.1 Minisyncoccia bacterium | reverse complement strand
GAGTATGTGCGACGAATTCTGGATTGCTTCGCTTCGCTCGCAAAGACGGAAGGAATGGAAAGTGTTAACTATTTGTGATTTGGCGGTAAAGTTCGACGAGGGATTTTTTGTAACTTCCGTCTATGAGAATATCATTCGCTCGAATCTGGAATCCTCCCACGATAGATTCGTCGATGACATCGCGTCGTGTCGCGCGCTTGGGGATAATCCCCTCCTTTTCATAATGATCATATGCGTGAACCCACTTACTGAGGCTCTTGCTGTCTGCGGTAACAAGTATGACTTCGTTCTTGTTTTTTTCGCGTTCGATGATTTTTCCAAGCTCCTGCGGAATAAAACGGAGAAACGCGCTATGCCCGCGCGCGGCGAGTACTGCGCGAAAACGCGCAAGAACCTGACTGCCGTCGCTCTCGCTCTTTCCTTCAAGCGCTCCATAGAGCGCCTCTGCGTACCATGATGCCTTCATCTCATTATGCCTTACGCAACACTTTCTCCGCGGTAAGCACTGCCATGCGCGCGACTTCACGCTCGGCTTTTTGCATCATCTCATCATGCTCACGATTAGTGCGTCGCTCTGCCTCATTTAAAAGATGCACGGCCTTTCGGTGCGCGTCCTTCATTATAGTTATCTCTGAAGTTTCAGCGTGCTTTTTTGCCGCATCAATGAGCTCGTCACCCCTTTGTGTTGCTTCGCGGATGATGCGCGCTTTCTCGAATTCCGCCTGCCCAAGCTCAACTTCTGCTTTCTCAGCATCATGGATTGCTCGAAGAATTTTAGCGCGACGCGCGTCTACCATAGCAAGTACTGGCTTATACAAGTATTGATACAATATCGCGAGAAGCAAACCAAAATTCAACCCCTGGATGAGGAGGAGTTTCCAGTTAATACCGAAGACGGCGACGAGCTTTTCCATTCGCGAAGAAAATTTTTACGTAAACTTGATAATAAACGCGACTACGAGCGCAAAAATAGCAAGCGCTTCCGTAAAGGCGATACCTATAAACATCGCCACTTGAATTTTACCTGCTGCGTCTGGGTTGCGACCGATTGCCTCAAGCGCCTTTGACATCATCATACCGATAGCGATCGCAGGCCCAGGAATACCAAGGCCCAATACGAGTGCCATGCCTAATGTTTTTGATACTTCAATATCCATATTTTTTGTGAACATTTGACCATTTACATTTGACATTTGACGGGGGAATAATTTTCCTTTGGCAAATTATTCCCCCGTATTTTGTTTCCTGTTAATTGTCAGTTGTTAATTGTTAATTGTTAATTTATTTCTAATGCGCTTGCTCTGTAATCGCAATCTTTACGAAAAAGAGAGTCAACAACGCAAAGATTGCCGCCTGCATAAAACCGACAAAAACCTCGAAGGCCATTATAGGAACAGGGAGCACCATTGGGACAAAATGCTGTATAACCAAGATTACCACTTCACCCGCGAAGATATTCCCAAAAAGACGGAAGGAAAACGACACCAACCTAGCCAATTCCGAAAAAAGTTCTATGATACCCACAAAAAATCCTAAGACCGAAGTAACATTAACAAATTTCGCCCCATACTTCAAGGCGCCTAGAGTAGCGATACCAGCAATCTCAATTGCAAAGAAGGCGACAATGGTAATTGCAAGCGTAGTATTCAAGTCTGTGTTCATTGAGCGAAGGAGCGGGATAAACTCTCCATCACCTCGCGACCAGCCCACACTTCCAATCCCTGGAGTAAATTCAATGAGATTTGCGACAAAGATGAAAAGAAAAATGGTGAGAATAACCGGAAAAAGTTGACGAGCAAGTTTTTCGTTCTCGAGAACCTCGGTCATGTAATCAAGTATACTGACGAAGAGCGTTTCAATGAGTGTCTGGAATCGCCCAGGAACAAGCGAGAGATTTTTGCGCACAAAAAACGCAAGAAATGAAAGAATAAAAAAAACCACGAAACCCATAACGATTGTATTCGTGATAGGTATCCCAAAAAAAGTACCGATTTGTTCGGCTGATAGCGAGATGTGGATGCCTTCTGTTTCCATATAGTTGCGCGCATTCTAGCAGAAATAGAAAAAAAGAAAAAGGACTTGATTCCTGTGTCACAGAAATCAAGTCCTTTTATAATTTGATACTGAAATTTATATTTACCTGAAAAAAATCCCAAACGAACTCGTGATTAAATATCGCCATAACAATAGCCCAAGCGAGAACAATCATAAACGTTATGCGTACCCGTTCCAGGAATGTCGGGGCACCATCCTCACAATCCTCATAGGTTACCCCGCCATCCATCTGCTCAACGAGCATTTTTGGATTAACTATCCAAGCATATACAGCAAGTACTCCAAAAATAACACTTATCCATATCCAGCTGTACATTTTGTATCCTCCTAACAAAGTTCATCAAAACTATAACAAGTATAGCATTTTTACGTTACTTTGTCAAACCCCGACACCTATCCTCACATAGCTTTGAATTACGGAACTCTATTTCTGTCATTGCGAGTCGGTACTCAGACGTGGCAATCTATGTGTTTATCCTGGATTGCCACGCGCTTCGCGCTCGCAAAGACAGAATTATAAGTAGTTTCGTAATT
>JBAQCU010000007.1:0-4397 GCA_049294435.1 Minisyncoccia bacterium | reverse complement strand
CATTCTAAATTCAATATTCTACATTCTATACTTTGAATTACGAAACTACTTGTAATTCTGTCTTTGCGAGCGCGAAGCGCGTGGCAATCCAGGATAAACACATAGATTGCCACGTCTGAGTACCGACTCGCAATGACAGAAATAGAGTTTCGTAATTCAAAGTTCTATACTACTTCAGCTCTGTTGGCCTGTAGGCTAGAGCCTCTAGAATATGTTTTTCTAGAATTTCTTCTGATTGATCAAGATCCGCAATTGTCCGCGCAACTTTTATTGTTTTGTGGTGGGCGCGAGGAGAAAGTTTCAAGCGTTCCGCGGATGCATTAAAAAGTTTGCGGAGCTTTGGTGTCAGGTTTATAAAAGTTTCTATGTCGTCCGCGCGCATCTCACTGTTTGTTGTAATCTTCCGCGCGTGATTTGTGAAACGCGATTGTTGCAATGCTCTCGCCTTTTCTATACGCACTCTCACATTTTCTGTTGATTCGCCAGCGCTTGCAGACGAAAGTTTGTCGTGGCTCATATGTGAAACTTTTACCCAAAGTTCAATGCGATCCATAATAGGGCCGGAAACTTTTCGTGTATACGAAGCAAGTGATCCTGGCATGCAAGTACATCGTTCTTCACTTCCATACTTTCCGCACGGGCATGGGTTCATTGCCGCGAGTAAAATAAATCTTGCAGGAAATGTGTCGTGTCCTTTTGCGCGAGTGATGCGAATATGCCCTTCCTCTAGCGGTTCGCGGAGTGACTCAATGACACGTCGGTCAAATTCTGGGAATTCATCTAAAAAGAGAACACCGCGATGCGCAAGGGTAATCTCCCCCGGTTTTGGTAACGCTCCTCCACCAATCACCGCGGGGTATGATGCAGTATGGTGTGGCGCGCGAAGTGGAGGACGTACCATAATATTCTCACGAAGCGTTCCTGCTACAGAGTGGATACCCGTAACCTCTAGTGAGTGTTCATTTTGCAAATCGGGAAGCAGGTGTGGAAACGCTTGCGCGAGCATTGTTTTTCCTGTTCCTGGAGGCCCCCACATTGCGAGGTTATGGTTGCCTGCCGCAGAAATTTCAAGCGCGCGTTTTGCAAATTCCTGTCCTTTAATATGCAAAAGATCAACTATTGTTCTGTCGCTTGATGTGTTTATTTTGCCTGTGTCAGCGCGCGGTGTCGGTGTCAAGAAAAATTTATTATTTTTATCAAGATGCTGTAGCACCTCAGAGAGATTTTTTACACCATACACAGTGACACCACCAACAAGAGAAGCTTCATCAGCATTTGTTTTTGGCAAATATATTTCAGTAAAGCCGGCACTTTTTGCTGCGTTAGTAAGGAGTAGAGCGCCGTGAATAGGACGAAGAGTACCATCAAGAGCGAGCTCACCTAGAAAAAGACGCTCTTTAGGATCAAACTTTGTGTCGCCTGATGCCATTAGGTATGCGAGGGCAATTGCAAGGTCGTAGTGTGAACCCTCTTTTTTTAGCTCGGCTGGGGCAAGTGAGATTACTGTTTTTTGATTTTTTTGTTTTGGAGAACCAAAGCCAGAGTTTTTTATAGCGGCGCTTACTCGGTCTCTGGATTCGTCTACAGACGTGCTTGGAAGACCAACCAAAGAAAAAGCGTTGAGCCCTTTTGATAAGTCTACTTCTACATCAACAATGTGAGGGGCGAGGCCAACTATTTGAGCCGAAAATAACTTTGAAAATTGCATAAAATAACATGTGACATTTGACAATTAACAGTTGACAGGGAAATTTCCCTAGTCACATGTCCGCAGAAGCGGTGTTAAGTGTCAAATGTGCGCACAGAGAAGGATAATTGCGAAGCAATTATCCTTCTCTGTGCGCGATACATGTAGGGGCTGCAGGATTTGCTTCCAAACGTGCATCTTCTATTTTTTCTCCGCAAATACGGCAAATGCCATAAGTTCCAGCTTCAATGCGCGCGAGAGATGCGTCTACTTCAAGTAAACTCGCCTCGAGTTCCACTTCTATTGCGGAGTTTTCCTCAAATGCTTCTATACTATCAGCTACTTCTCCAATCTCCGCACGTTCATTGTTTAAATTAGGAGCAGATGGTTCCCAGTCACCTTTAATATTTGGGTTTTTGTGTCCCACTCCAGATAAAGAACTTTCCAAACGCGTCTTTTCTTCTAGTAATCTCACCTTGAGGTCGTTTATATTTGTCATAATACTCGTAGTGTAACGCGTTTAGATTTTGGAGGCAATAGGGAGAATTGCTTCTAAAACTTGTTGGCTTCCAGCTATAACAATAGTATATGGGTTTGCAAATACATACGCTATCGTTCCACTAAACGCTGTATCAACCACACGCGCGTTTTTCCCAAGTACGGTAACATCAAGGAATTTAGTTTTGGAAGTTGCGCCGTTTGAGGTGCTTACTCCAAAAATTGTATCAAAAAATTCAGGTAAACTTGTCTCCCATTCGAGCATCCCTGCAAGACTTGTGTCGCCTCCAGAAATTTTTAATATTACGAAAGGAATCGCACCCCCGCTTTCATCCCCATAGAAGCCAGCCATGAATGGTTTTTCAATGGATCGTCTGAGAATTTCTGGCATAGAAATGTTTGCAAAGACAAAAAGTCTATTCGCTGAAACTACAGTTAATTTACCGTTAATTTCTTCCGTAAAGTAAAGATTCTTGATAAACCCTGACGAGAGATTTTTTTTCATTTCCGACGTTATTTCAGCAAATATTTCAGTTCGTGATTGTTTTGTGATATTAAAGATGGTTTCTTCCTGCGCAGGCATAAGTGTTGGAACAGTGGATTTTATGCTTGTTGTTGTAGCAATAGAAGATGTCGTAAGTTTATTGTCAAAATAAGAGAAGGAAGGAATAGAAATACTTGGCAGTTCAATGGCGCTGAATTTAGGCAAAACAAAAATATACGCAAATCCGAGTGACGCGAGTATTAGGAGTGCCACTGTTACGACAATAACACGACCTATTGGTTTTGCCGCTGGCGAGGTATTTTCAGGCGGAACCTTTCTGGTTGTTTCCTCAGCGCGCGCAATAACATGTTTTTTTTCTTCAGCAATCGCGATTGAAACAGTTGTTTCATTTTGATTTTTTATTGCTTCCGCGACATCTTCCATCATTGTGCGAATGAGACGAGGAGGCACAACCTTCTCCGACTCGGATGCCTCAGGCCTTCCTTGGAAAACACCAGGTTCTAATTTTTTGTGAGTTACGGTTGGTTCCATTACTTATATATTATAACGTGTATTTAAATTGGTTCCAAGGTATTGAACCATTTGAGTCGTTGCAATGTTGTGCTATTTGTGGTAGTGTACGGGCTGGTTTTTCGTACGTTAACTTATACCATCCCCAATTAACCTATACACAATAATCCAAAAATTTCGGCTGTGCCTTCGAATCAGCTGATTCGTGGCTCGGCCATAAAAGAAAATCCTTCGAAATATCTCGATATTCCTCAGTATTTTTACTTCGGCTCGCTCGAAATTTTTGAATTCTTTGTGTAAGAGTTATTTGGGGATGGTATTATAAAAAAAGGGAATAAAAATGAAGAAGAATGATTCTGCAGTATGCCACATGTCCTCTCCAAAGCCATCGTACCTCGAGAGAGGAAGATCCAGAGCAGTAGAGACAAGCACTAAATCATCGGAGACGGTGATACAACAAAGGAAGCAGGTCGCTTCAGAGGAGAGAGAAATATTTGATGTTCCCTTGATGCATTATTTCTGAATATGTATGCATTAAGCAAAAACCCGACACGAAGTGTCGGGTTTTTTACTGCTTGTATCTATTCCCCTTTTTGTTTTTCCTTGTTAATTCTTATTGATTGTTTGCGAGTTGCACGACGAGAGCCTCCACTTTGAGCGTTGTTCCCACGAGAACCGAGAAGGTATTTGCGTTGGTCATCGCACATATCAACAAAGTCGTCTGCCGCTTCGCGAAGTTTGCCAGAAGCAGAACGACCAAATGTGATGACTTCAACCTGAGTGCCCATAAACTTTAAGTATTCAACGAGAGGAACAAAGTCGCCGTCGCCCGAGGCAAGGACTACCGCATCCACTTTTGAACCGATGCGAATCGCGTCTACAGCGAGACCAACATCCCAGTCTGCTTTTTTTGCACCACCAAAAAAAATCTGGAGGTCTTTTGTTTTTGTTTCAATTCCAAGCGAGTTTAGAGCTTCAAAAAACCCCTTCTCTTCTTCACCTTCTGTTGTGATAACGTACGCGATTGCGCGTACGAGATGTCTGCCTGCTACTGCTTCTTTTAGAACTGCTCCAAAGTTTACTTTTGCTCCATATAGATTACGCGCGCTGTGATAAAGATTCTGCGCGTCAATAAACATCGCAACGCGCTGTTATTTTTGTTTAATTATTGCCATATGAAAATGTACGCACATACTG
>JBAQCU010000006.1:0-16568 GCA_049294435.1 Minisyncoccia bacterium | reverse complement strand
GTACACAAGGAAGAGGAGACGAAACTCTGTGAGGAGACAAGGAAGATAACAGAAAATATTGACTGGCCCTGTGAAGTATACAGGAAATATTCTGAAGACAACCTCGGGTGCAAAAAAGGTGTTTCCTCGGCAATTTCATGGTTTTTTGATAATGTAGAGGAAGGTATTATCCTAGAGGATGATTGTTTGCCAGATTCGTCATTTTTTTCTTTTTGCGAGGAGCTATTAAACAAGTATAGGAATACCGACAAGGTAAAAATGATTTCAGGGAATAACTTCCAGTTTGGCAAAAAATACGGTGATGCGAGTTACTATTTTTCAAATTTCCCTCACATCTGGGGGTGGGCTACATGGCGGAGAGCGTGGAAGGAATATGACATAGAGATGAAAACTTATCCTGATTTTAAGAAAAATAACCGTATAGCGCAGATATTTAAAAATAAAAAAATGCAGAAATATTGGATTAATTTTTTTGACAAGCTTTATACGAATAAAATTGATACTTGGGATGGGCAATTGGTATACTCAATATATGATAAAAACGGAGTAACTATTCTTCCAAATGTGAACCTTATTTCTAATATTGGATTTGGTGGAAATGCAACGCATACAAAAACAAATAGTATTTTTAGCGAGATACCGACAGGCACGATTGAAACAATTATCCATCCAAGAGAGGTTTCAGTGAACGAGGCGGCAGACGCGAATTATAGTGCTCTAATTGTTAAAAATATTTTTGTTAGGATTTTCAGAAAATTAGAATCTTTGCTAGGATAAGTTATTGATTATGAATTGCAAGATCTGCCAATCGGAAGCAACGCACGTTAAAACTTTGAAAGTTAGGAAGGTTTATGATGCCGAGTATTATCTTTGTAGTGAATGCGGATTTATGTTTGTTGGTAACCCAACGTGGCTCGAGGAGGCGTATGCTCAGCCGATAAATATCACCGACACTGGATATGTCTTGCGAAACGTATATTTGTCTCGTAAAACACTTATCCTGTTTACGTTTCTTTTCGACAAAGGAGCTACTTTTCTAGATTTTGCCGGTGGGTATGGGATGCTTGCTCGCCTTATGCGCGATTACGGATTAGATTTCCTACTTTCTGATGCATACACTACAAACCTATTCATGAAAGGGTTTGAACATAGAAACCAAAAAATTGAAGCTATCACCTGTTTTGAGTGTTTTGAGCATTTAGTAAATCCACTTGAAGAAATAGAAAAAATGCTAAAAATTTCAAAAAATATATTTCTCTCAACAAGACTCTTGCCTAAGAAAACACCTGCTGAAGATTGGGAGTATTATGGTGTTGATCATGGACAACATGTATCATTTTACTCTGATAAAACATTTATATTTTTAGCAAAAAAATATAAATTGAATTTTTATACAGACGGAGACAACCTTCATCTCTTTACAATAAAAAATATAAGCAGTATTTTTTTTAAATTTGTTCTTATACTTAGTAAGTTACAGATGGATATTTTAATAAGGAAATTATTAAAGAGTAAAACCACTTCTGATTTTAATATGATAAGAAACATTTAATAATATGAAAATATATTTTGATGGAATTATTTATAGTTGGCAGACAGGGGGTGGAATATATAGATATTTTGAAGAGTTAATAAAAAGGTGTGGGGAAAATAGAGATACTGAAGTTGTTTTATTGGAACACACACCATCTTATGGTATTTCGATTAAAAAAGGTGTCAATATAAAAAACGTTACTGGGATAACGACAGTGCCGGGATTTGGTTTTAATTTTATTAGAAAAGTATTTTACCCTATAAATAGGATTTTAATTGAGAACTTATTTAAAAAAACCACTGCGGGGGTTTTTCATTCTACGTATTACACCACTTATAGAAATCTTAAAATTCCGCAAATCCTGACAGTTCATGACATGACTTATGAAAAATTTCCTAATTTTTTTAATTCGCGCGGAGCTAAAAGATTTATTGCTAATAAGAAAAAATGCATAATGAGTGCAGACGTAATAATTTGTGTGTCAAACGCAACAAAAAATACATTAATTGATATGTATAATATAGATGCAAAAAAAATTTCAATAATACACCATGGTCTCTCTGGGGGTTTTATATCTGAATCAAATGTTGAGGAAGTCAGTATTGGAGATAAACCCTACTTTTTGTTTGTGGGTTATCGTAACTCATATAAAAATTTTAATTTTTTTATTGAGTCTTTTTCCATGTGGAATAAAAATAAAGTCTATAATGTTTTATTAGTAGGAGGTGGCGAGATATCTAAAGAAGAAACTTTATTATTTAAAAAATTGGGAGTAGAAAAACAGGTTAGACACCTTGGGTTTGTCAAAGATAGATCTCTTGGGTATATTTATAAAAATGCTGAAGCATTCGTATTTCCATCACTAGATGAAGGTTTTGGGATTCCAATCTTGGAGGCAATAAGCAGTAAGACTCAGGTTTTGGCTTCTAACATTGAGGCTTTTAAGGAGATAGGAGAGGACATGCTTATATATTTTGAACAAACCAATAAAGAAAGTTTAATAAAAGCATTTAATAAAAGTATATCTGGAGAGGTTTCTGAAGAAGAATTAATAAGAAGATCCAAGTATGTTATTGAAAAGTATACTTGGGACAAATGTGCAGACAAAACTATGGAGATTTATCACAAAGCTTTATATGAAAAATGAATTAAGAAAAAAGATAATAGAAATAATTAGACAGAGAGAAACCCTGAGGAAACTTAGACGTGCTAAGAGATTAGTAAAAGCCCCAATAAGAACTTTTGTTTATTATGTGTTAGCTTCTCTCTCTCATATAAAACCCTACAAGTTAACTTTCTCGACACTCTGGGGGACAAAGATGACATCATATCTGCCAGAAGGAAATACTTTTTACTATTATGGGTATTGCGAGGCAAATTTAACTAATTTTTTACTCAGATTTCTTAAAGAGGGCGACGTGGTGCTAGATGTTGGCGCACATGTTGGGTTTTATTCAATGCTCGCGTCAGCGCTTGTCGGTGAAAAGGGCAGTGTGCACAGTTTTGAGCCGACCCCATGGACATACGAAATTTTGAAACAAAACACAGAAAAACTTTCTAATGTTACGTTAAATAGCAACGCAGTTTCTGATAAAAAAGAGGAAATTTCATTTAAAGATTATGGCCATGGCTACGGGGCTTACAATACTGCCCACAAAGATGGCTCAACGCTAAAGAAAAAATCCAAAACAGTAACAGTGGAGACAATCGTGCTTGATGACTACTGTAAGGAGAGGAGTATAAGACCCGATTTTATTAAACTTGATGCCGAAGGGTATGAATATGCTATTCTTCAAGGGATGAAATCTATTTTGGAAGATGAACGACCAATTGTAACTCTTGAAGTAGCAGGCGGCGAGGGGTGGGCAGAGAATTGTAAAAAATCAATAAACCTACTTTTGAGTAAAAAGTATAAGCCTTATGAAATGAGCTTGGATGGTTTCATTTCTCCACATATAATTAAGAAAAATTATGAGTACGATAATCTCCTATTCATTCCAGAGGAGAAGAATATAACTTTATGATAATCGTTAAACTCAAAGGTGGGTTAGGGAACCAGATGTTTCAATATGCAGTGGGGCTTTCTGTAGCTACAAGACAGGGTGATGAGCTGAAGCTTGATACTACGGGGTATGATGACCCGCGCTATGTGAATGCTGATACGCCACGGCAGTATAGACTCTACCCATTTTATATCTCTGGAAGCATTGCGACGACAGATGAGGTTAAAAAATATAAGTATCCATTTGGAATTTTATCCAAGGCGATTAGGTTTTTGAATTTTAGAATTTTAAAGAGGCATAATGTGGATTATGAACCCAGTTTTTCTAAGAAAAGCCATAACTATATTGAGGGGTATTTTCAGTCAGAGAAAAATTTTATGGCTGTGAGAGACAAGGTGCTAAAGGAGTTTATAATAAAAAAAGAATCTGAAGTTTTTTTGACAGAGAAAAACAAGATTGATAAAACAAATAGCGTTTCAGTGCATATTAGACGAGGGGATTATGCGAGTGATCCAAAAACAAAGAATGCTCATCAGGTGTGTTCTAGAGAATATTATGATAGGGCTATGATTTTGGCGCGGTCAAAAATTGGAAACCCGACATTTTATTTTTTTTCAGATGATATAGACTGGGCAAAAAAAGAGTTTGGCGAGAGTCCAGATTTTAAATATGTTTCAAACCCTAAACTAGAGGATTATGAAGAACTCTTGCTCATGTCTTCATGCTCCCACCACATCATCGCAAATTCTTCTTTTTCATGGTGGGGAGCGTACCTCAATCAAAACCAAAACAAGATAGTGATTGCCCCAAAGAAATGGGTAAATAAAGAGATCGACCCCCATACGAATGTTATTCCAGAAGGGTGGATAAGGATTTAGAGTTTGTAATTCTCCTTAAACCATTCGTATGTGCCTGTAATCCCGTCATTTATAGGTACTGTGTGTTTCCAGCCGAGCTTGTGGAGTTTGCTTACATCTAGCAGTTTTCTAGGTGTGCCGTCGGGCTTGCTTGTGTCCCAGTCAATCTCGCCACCGTACCCCACGACCTTTTTTATTTTCTCCGCGAGTTCTTTTATTGTCACATCTTCACCCGTGCCAACATTCACAACAGAAGAATCATTGTAATTTTGCATTAAGAACAAACTAGCACTGGCTAGGTCATCCACGTGTAAAAACTCGCGCATAGCGCCTCCGGTGCCCCACAGAGAAACGCTTGGCTTGCCACCAACCTTGGCTTCGTGGAACTTGCGTATCATTGCGGGGAGCACGTGAGAATTTTCCAGATCAAAGTTGTCGTTTGGACCGTAGAGGTTGGTCGGCATGAGGGAAATAAAATTAGTCCCGTATTGCTCATTGTATGACTGGCACATAATGATTCCTGCGATTTTTGCTATCGCATAAGCCTTGTTGGACGGCTCAAGTTCGGCAGTTAAAAGATATTCTTCTTTGATTGGCTGAGGGCATAGCTTGGGATAGATGCACGAGCTTCCGAGGAACAACAATTTTTTTACTTTGTGCACATAAGCGTTGTGTATGATATTTGTTTGGATTGCGAGATTGTTGTAGATAAAATCGGCAGGGAATGTTTTGTTTGCCATAATGCCACCAACTTTCGCGGCAGCAAGGAAAATATACTCGGGTTGCTCTTGCGCAAAGAATTCTGAAACTGCTTTCTGGTTTGTTAGGTCAAGCTCTTTATGTGTTTTTGTAACAAGGTTTGCGAAGCCCTCCTTTTGGAGAGCTTGTACTATGGCAGAACCTACGAGTCCACGGTGGCCTGCAATAAAAATTTTAGAGTTCTTGTTCATATTTTTTTAATAAATTTGTAATTTTTGGTTTAATGAATTGATTGATTGAGTCATCAGACACAGAAAACCATTTGAAGTCACTGTGTTGATTATCAAGTTTTATATCCTCATCATTAAGTATACAGCCGTAATAAATAACTACTGCGTGATAAGAAACGCCTTCAAATACGGAAGTAGAATGAAGCTCCTCTAATACTCCACCAAACATGAGGTTTTCTTTTTTTATATTAACACCAACTTCTCTAAATGCTTGTCGCACAGCGCAATCCTCAAATTTTTCGTTCTTAAGAAGTCGTCCGCCAGCAGAAAAGTAAGAATCTTTTAATGGCTCGTTGTTTCTTTTGAATAGTAATGTTTTTGTCTTGTCAGTGTTAAAAAATAATACATCAACACAGCAAACAGGTGTGGTGTCAAGAATTTCTCTATATTTTTCAATAGGAAGAAAATTTTGCATAACTGAAGCTTGACCTAATCTTTTTTATTACGTTCCTCTTTTAAATCTTCTTCTGCCATAAGTTTTACTAACTCCTTAAATTTTGTTTCTGGTTCCCAACCAAGTTTGGTTTTTGCTTTTGAGTAGTCCCCTAGAAGTATATCGACTTCTGCAGGTCTGAAGTATTTCGGATCAATTTCAATAATAGTTTTTCCCGTTTTTTTATTGATACCTTTTTCATTTACGCCTTCTCCTTTCCATTCAAGGTCAAATCCAAGATGCTTGCATGCTTCTTCAATAAACTCCCTCACACTGTGAGTTTCGTTTGTTGCTAGAATAAAATCGTCAGGTTCTGTATGTTGAAGCATAAGCCACATACCGTAGACATAGTCTTTCGCGTACCCCCAATCTCTTTTAGCGTCGAGGTTGCCCAAGTAAAGCTTTTCTTCTTTTCCAAGCTTTATGCGCGCAAGTCCGCGAGTGATTTTTTTTGTCACAAATGTTTCACCACGACGAGGAGACTCATGGTTAAATAGAATACCGTTTGATGCAAATATTCCGTATGATTCTCGGTAATTTTTTGTTATCCAGTATGCGTAAACTTTTGCGCAACCATAAGGTGAGCGTGGGTAAAAAGGAGTTGTTTCCTTAAGCGGAATTTCTAGCGCTTTCCCGAACATTTCGCTCGACGATGCTTGGTAAAATTTTGTTTTGATACCAGTATCTCGTATAGCTTCAAGTATACGAACCGTCCCAAGGCCCGTAACATCTGCGGTATATTCCGGTATGTCGAAACTAACACGAACATGGCTCTGCGCGCCAAGGTGATAAATCTCATCGGGCTTTATCTTCGCTAGGAGTTTACTAATATTGCTTCCGTCTGCAAGATCGCCATAATGCAGAAATAGTTTTACGCCATTGATATGCGGATCTTGATAAAGATGGTCAATTCTAGATGTATTGAACGTGCTTGCGCGCCTGATAATACCATGAACCTCGTAGCCTTTTTCAAGAAGGAGCTCAGCTAAATAAGAACCATCCTGTCCAGTAATACCAGTTATAAGTGCTTTTTTCATAATATGTGTATATTATACTATTTTGTTTGCATTGTGTAGTTTTGGGCGCTTCGCTGTGTTATAGTATTTTTTATGAAAATAGTACGTCCGTGGGGCACAATGTGGAAATTTTTCCACACGAAAAAAGCATGGCTAAAGTTTATTGTCGTGCGCGGTCGCACGAGTCTGCAGTCGCATAGCCAGCGTACTGAATGGCACTTTGGTTTGTATAAGGTGGAGCCGATGCAAAAGCATCGCTTGTTGCCAGGTGCGTATTTTGAATTTGTTTATGGCAATCCGCAAGAGGACGATATCATTCGCTACGAAGATGATTACGGGCGCGAGACTGCGAAGCGCGTGGTGATGGTGAGCGGGGGATTTGACCCCGTCCACATTGGTCATTTACAAATGTTCGAGGAGGCGAAGAAGCTTGGCGACAAATTGGTCGTAGTGCTCAACTGTGACAAATGGCTTATTCGCAAGAAAGGTAAAAATTTTATGAACCAAGAAGAACGAGCAGGGATTATTCGCGGATTCAACTGTGTTGATGATGTGTTTGTTCTCGAGAGCGACCGCAGTGATGTTGGAGAAGCAATCGAAAAAATTCGACCGCAGATTTTTGCGAATGGAGGCGACCGTAAAGATGAAGCAGATATACCTGAGGCAAAAATATGCAAAGAGCTTGGCGTGGAGATGGTTTTTAATGTTGGCGGTGGGAAAGTGCAGTCAAGCTCGTGGCTTTTAAAAGGGTATGGCCGTTAGCTAAGCTGCCTCATAAATTTTTCAGAAAAAGGTTTTCCAAAAGTTTCGGTTGGGTTACGAGTACAGTACAGTGAAAGTACTTTACTTATTTCGTAGACCACACTATAATGTGTAAATGAATCATTTGGGGCTAAAATCGAATACTAGCGTGGCCGTTTTGGGTAAACCAATGGTGCTTTTGCCTTTAGATATTTATGAAAAAATTACTAAAAGTTTAGGCAAGCATGGTTTGGGGATATTACAAAAGGTTGCCAGAAAAACTGAGGTAGTTTTTCTGGCTACTGCTAACGAATCCAGTTTGTCCAAGGATTGGCTTAGTGCTCCAGAAGAAAAAGCATGGAAGAATTTATAAAAGGGGATATTGTAGTTATTCCGTTTCCTTTTTCTGATCTGTCTAAGGTAAAGAAAAGGCCAGCTTTTGTTGTAAGCGGGCTCAGTGGTGACGACGTCATTCTTTGTCAGATAACCAGTAAGAAGACCAAGGATAAATATTCTATCTTGTTACTGAAAACTGATTTTGCAAAGGGAAGTCTTTTGGTGGATAGCAACATAAGACCAAACAGAATTTTTACAGCAGATAAGAGTATTATTTTATATAAAGTCGGAACGATTAAGGGAAATAAAACTAAGGAGATTATTTAGAAGATCGTCGCAATAATTAATAATTAAACTTTAACGGGATGAATTTACACAAGATTTTGGCGAATGCGGTGGTTTTGGCGGGATTTGTTTTGGTCCCGTTTATCCCGTTTATTGTGCTTGGGCAGACGACATTTTTCCCATACATTGTCGGGAAAAATTTCGCTTTTCGTATTGTTGTAGAAATAATGTTTTCCGCGTGGATTGTTCTAGCGTTCATTGATCCCGCGTATCGCCCAAGGAAAGGATACATACTTGGCGCATTTGTCGCACTTCTAGGCATAATTTCACTCTCAGCTTTTTTGGGCGAAAATCCTGCAAAGAGTTTTTGGTCAAATTTTGAACGAATGGAGGGCGTCGTGACATATTTGCATCTCTTTGGGTACTTTATTGTTGCATCTACTGTGCTTACTGCGCGAGATCTCTGGCGACAATATTTAAATCTTCACTTAGCGGCAGGTGCCATAATGGCGCTTTATGCTCTAGCGACGCTTGTTGGGCAGCCAGTCGGTTTTCGTATAAGCGGACCGTTGGGCAATTCTTCATATCTGGGTATTTATGCATTCTTCAATATCTTTATCGCCGTATTCTTGATGGTGCGTGAAAGTTTTACAACAGCAGGCGAGAAAGCGCGCATTTCTATTTACGGCTCAATCGTGATTTTGCAAACTGTCGTTCTATATTACACTGGTACGCGTGGAGCGGTGCTCGGGCTTATGGTTGGAGCTGGGCTCGCGACTCTTCTAATAGCAATTTTTGAGTCTAAAAGAAAAACGCTTCGGTTGTGGGCTGTGGGAGCCCTCGTCGCTCTCGCGCTCGTGGTCGGAGGATTTATCGCGATGCGAGACAGCGCATTCGTAAAGGAAACTCCGCTTTTGTCTCGTTTTTCTGAAATATCAATCAGTAATTTTTCTAAAAATGCGCGCGTAATGGTCTGGGGGATGGCGTATGAAGGATTTAAGGAACGACCAATTCTCGGGTGGGGAATGGAAAACTTCAATTTTGTTTTTAATGAATACTATGACCCAAATATGTGGGGACAGGAGCAGTGGTTCGATCGCGCGCACAATGTGTTTTTCGACTGGCTCATTGCCGGTGGAGTGCTTGGGCTACTCGGTTATTTGTCGCTATTTGGATGTGCTGTGTATTGTATATGGCGTCGAGCGGACGAATTATCTGTCGTTGAAAAAAGTGTGCTCACAGGGCTTTTGGGTGGATACTTTTTCCAAAATATTTTTGTGTTTGATAACCTAACGAGTCTTATCTATTTTGGAACAATCCTTGCGTACATAGATAGTCTTGCTCGCAAGGAGGAAGTATCTGCAAAAGAGAAGAAACTTATGGCTGGAGAAGAGGATCTAACTATTTTTATTTCTGGAGGCGCTGTTATTTTAGCGATGATGCTCATTTACTCTGTAAACTACAATGGCTTTAAGCAAAACACTACGCTCATCCGCGCGTTGTCTGAGCGTTCAGATAAAGGAGCAATCCATAATTTAAATTTGATGAAGGAAACTATTGCATATGATTCATTTGGTACATCTGAGGCCCGCGAACAACTTGCCTCTTTTTCAACAGCCGCTTTTGACGCATCGAAGGGAATTTCAGAAATTCAGAAACAATTTATTGATTTAGCAAAAAGTGAGCTTGAGATACAGGCAGAGAAGCTTCCAAATGACGCACGCTATCAATTGTTCGCCGGTTCTTTTCTTGCTAAAACAGGTGAGCTTGATAAAGCGCTAAAGTATCTAAATAGTGCAGTAGAGCTTTCCCCAACAAAGCAAACAATGCTTTTTGAGCTCGGTAGCGCGTATTACAGCAAGAAAGATACAGCAAAAACCGAAGAGATATTTAAGCGCGCATACGAGCTTGCTCCAGAATTTGAACAGGCGGAGAAATTCTATTTGCAGATTTTGACAGCGAATGGAAAAAAAGCCGAGGCAGAAAAAATCTTGAAAGCTCGTCCTGTCCCAAACGTAAAGTTGTAGGATTCCAGTTGTAAAAGCAGGCAAAAGAAGCGACTTGCCAAAAGAAAAGCAATTATTGTATAATATCAATATGACAAAACAATATCGTATAAAGGTGTTTATTGGGCTTGCAGCAGCAGTATTATCAGTTTCCACTTTTGCGGCAATCGCGTCAGCGAGTCATTCGTGGGGGGCTTACCATTGGGCACGTACCGCAAACCCATTTAGCTTAAATCTTGGAGATAACGTTTCATCTGCGTGGGACGCTCGCCTCGCCACGACTTCAGCTGATTGGAGCACTTCTTCTGTTCTTGATACCAGTATCGTGCCGGGACAGAGTGATGCAAAGAGGTGTCGCCCGACAAACGGTCGCGTGGAGGTTTGCAACAAAACATATGGCAAAAACGGCTGGCTCGGCATTGCTTCTATATGGGCAAGTGGCAGCCACATTACGCAGGGAACAGTAAAGCTGAACGATACATATTTTAATACCGCAAAATATAACACCGTTGCATGGAAGCAATTTGTTATGTGTCAGGAAGTCGGGCATACTTTTGGTCTTGATCACCAAGACGAGATATTCACCAATACAAATCTCGGTACTTGTATGGATTACACGGATAACCCGTCAACCAATCAGCAGCCAAATACGCACGATTACGACATGCTTGATACTATCTATTCACACATCGATAGCATCACTACACTTCTTAGTAGTACTGCTTCAGCGCGCGCAGTTAGGGCAGTAGATATCGACACCGAAAACCCATCGGAATGGGGTAAGGCAATACGAAAATCTAATGATGGGCGAAACTCTCTCTATGAGCGCAACCTCGGTAATGGCCAGAAAATCTTTACCTTTGTCATTTGGGCGGAGTAAAAGTAACCTTGACTTTTTTCTCGTTTCTGATATACTTGCTGTATGAGTGCAGTGAGGGAAACCTCTAGGTACTTCCAAAACAAACGAATGTCTACACAAAACCCCGCGCAAGCGGGGTTTTATGTTTTTTCTGTCTTTTTCTGCTTTGGTTTTGTTTGCGCTGTAAACGTAAATCGCTTACAATAATAGAGCATATGGTGAATGGTGAGATTCGAGACGACTAGACACTGTTTTGAAACTCTACGCTCACCGTAAAAGAAGTCGTGTGTTCCTATGGCTAGCGTCTGCACTCATAGACATTTGTTTTGGAGTTCGCCCACGCTGGCCATAAGAGAACATGAGGAGACCTCGATGTACCTTCGGGGTCTTTTGTAATCAAAAAATGAACATAAACATATTAGAACAAATACCGCTAGCGTCGTTTACCACGATGCATGTTGGTGGGAATGCGCGCTTTTTCGTGCGTGTAGAAAGTGTCGATGGTCTAATTGGGGCAGTCAAATTTACACAAACTAAAAACCTACCAATCTTCGTCCTCGGCGGCGGCTCAAACACGCTTGTTTCCGGAGCAGGGTTTCCAGGGCTCGTCATAAAGATGGAGTTCAAGGGAATTACCTACGATAACAGTCGTATTACCGTAGGCGCGGGCGAAGTGTGGGATGAAGTAGTAGAGGATGTTGTGTCACACAACTTGTGGGGAATTGAAAATTTGTCGCTAATTCCCGGGTCGGTCGGAGGCGCGGCAGTGCAAAATATTGGCGCGTATGGAGTGGAAGCCCGCGAAACAATTTTCTCCGTAGAAGCATTTGATACGGAAATAATGCAAATAAAAACTTTTTTGCGCGAGGAATGCGAATTTGGCTATCGCGAAAGTATTTTTAAAAAAAACAAAAATCTCATCGTTACACGTGTCGCGTTTGATCTCGCGACAAACGGCACTCCGCGCACAGACTACGAAGATGTAAAAAAATATTTCGCGGAACGTGGGATTATTTCTCCAATACTTGGAGAAATTCGTGAAGCTATTGTCACTATTCGAATTGGGAAAATGCCGGCACTTGGCATTGGCACAGCGGGCTCATTTTTTAAAAATCCGGTTGTTTCTGCAACAAAATACGAGGAGCTCAAAAAACAGTTTCCTGAGATTAAGGCTTATCCACAAGGGGCAAAAGGAAATAGCCAAGGAGACAATAAAGTGAGGCTTTCCGCGGCGTGGCTCCTCGACCATGTGGGTAAGTGGCGCGGCGTACGCAGAGGCGACGCGGGAGTGCATGAAAAACAGTCGCTTATTTTAGTAAATTACAACACTGCGAGCGCTGGTGAAATGTTGTCGCTCGCGCATGATATAAAAAAAGATATTAAAGAAAAAACAAATATAATTCTTGAAGAAGAAGTAGTAATAATTTAGTTTATAAAGTAGAAAGTAAATACAAATGCGCGACACTTTGTGACGCGCATTTACTTTATAACTTTTTACTTTCAACTCGCATGCAATTTTTAAAAAAATTGCATGCAGGAGTTATCCACAGTTTAATTTCAAAATGCATTGCGAATGAATATTGTATGCGAGATAATATTAGTAGATCACTGTACAGCGTGTGAAAGAAATTACACACAAAGATGATCCAACAATTGTACGTGATGCTTAAAATTAATTTTTGCATTAGGTCGAACATTGTTGTAGATAATAATTTGCATACATTGTTTTGAAATGTGTAATACATTTCAAAACAGCACAAAAATAATATGGCAGCAAAGAAAAAGGCTAAGAAAGTAGCAAAGAAGAAGGTAGCAAAGAAGAAGACTTCGAAGCGTAAGTAAATTCACTTTAGCAAAAAACACCCTAATTAAAAATTAATAAGGGTGTTTTTTGTTTCCTGAACTCTCACAATACCACGCTATAGCGTGGTATTGTGAGAGTTCAGGAAAATTCAATAAATTTGCCCCTTCAACTGGGCAGTTTTTTGTGCTAAAATACCAAAATGTCATTTCTGAAAACACTCTTTGGAGGCAGTGGACCAGCTGGGAAATTCGCGCCAATTGTAAAGAAAATCAACGAATTTGAGGAAGCCTTTAAGGCTCTGTCTGACGAGGCACTCCGCGCAAAAACGGGGGAATTCCGCTCACGCTCGTCCTCAGGTGAATCCTTGGACGACATTCTTCCAGAGGCTTTTGCTGTGGTGCGCGAGGCATCTCGTAGAACCCTTGGTCAGCGACATTATGATGTTCAGCTTTTGGGCGGGATTGCTCTTCATCAGGGCAAAATCGCCGAGATGATGACAGGCGAGGGGAAAACCCTTGTCGCGACACTTCCAGCGTATTTGAATGCTCTGCAAGGAAAAGGTGTACATGTTGTAACAGTCAACGACTACCTCTCGCGTCGCGACGCAACATGGATGGGGCAGATTTATTCATTTCTCGGGCTTTCTGTTGGGGTACTAAACCATAGCGTATCGTATCTCTACGACCCGAACCATCAAGAACTTGATACTGAGCGTGATGAAGTCGGCTCATTTAAAGTCATTCATGAATTTATGCGCCCTTGTTCAAAACAAGAAGCATATCGCGCGGATATCACATACGGCACCAATAATGAGTACGGTTTTGATTATTTGCGTGACAACGTTGCGTATACTCCGGAAGATTTGGCACAGCGCGATTATCACTATGCAATCGTGGACGAAATCGACTCTATATTAATAGACGAGGCACGTACGCCGCTCATTATTTCCGCGCCATCAGGCGAGGCGGAAAACCTCTATGTAGTATTTGCGGGTATCGCTACAAAACTCAAATCTCCGGAGCACTACACTGTTGATGAAAAGCTGAAAGCTATACAGCTCACAGAGGAAGGAATCAACCGCGCTGAGGAGCTTTTGGGTGTCGATAATATTTACACGGAACGCGGAGTAAAGTACGTGCATCACTTGGAAACCGCAGTGCGCGCGCAGGCGCTTTTTATTCGCGACAAGGAATACGTTGTGCAAGGTGATGAGGTTATTATTGTCGATGAGTTCACGGGACGCATGCAACCCGGTCGCCGTTGGTCCGAGGGTCTACATCAGGCCGTTGAGGCAAAGGAGGGTGTGAAAATTCAACAAGAATCACGTACTTTTGCTTCCATTACATTCCAAAACTACTTCCGCCTATACGGCAAGCTTGCCGGAATGACCGGTACAGCCGAAACATCAAGCGAGGAATTCTACAAGGTGTACGGTCTTGAAGTGACGCCTGTTCCAACCAACCGCCATGTTTCTCGCATTGACCGCACAGACCTCATTTTCCAGACTGAAAATGGTAAATTTAAGGCGATTGCTCGCAAGGTAAAAGAGTTGAACAGTAAAGGTCAGCCTGTGCTCATTGGTACAGTTTCTATTGAAAAAAATGAGCTGCTTTCGGAGTATTTGAAGCGCGAGGGAGTGCCACACGAGGTTTTGAACGCAAAAAACCACGAACGCGAGGGCGAAATCATTGCGCAGGCTGGTCGCAAAGGGAGTGTGGTCATCGCGACAAATATGGCAGGTCGCGGAGTTGACATTAAATTGGGTGGTAACCCAACGACAACCGAGCTATACGAGGAGATCAAATCCCTCGGCGGACTTTTTGTGCTTGGTACCGAGCGACACGAAGCGCGCCGTATTGATAATCAGCTCCGAGGTCGTGCAGGACGACAGGGTGACCCAGGCGAGACACAGTTTTTTGTTTCAATGGAAGACAGTCTTATGCGCGTTTTTGCTTCAGATGTCGTAAAAAACATGATGGGTAAGCTCGGTATTCCCGAAGATGAGGCGATTCAAAACAAGATGATTTCCCGTTCTCTCGAGACCGCGCAGGAAAAAATTGAAGGATTCCATTTTGACTCGCGCAAACATGTGCTCTCCTATGACGACGTGATGACCAAACAGCGCGCGTATGTGTACGGTATGCGCCGAGGAATTTTAATGGGGGATGTAGAAGAGGCAAAGTCATATATCACGGAGATTGTTGCTGGAGATGAGAGTCTGAATAAAATCATTGAAGGGAAAGTAGATACGTTGGGAGAAAAGGAATTTTACCAAGCGGTAAAGCGCTTGATATTGCAGGTTGTTGATATGATGTGGATGGAACATTTAGACGCGATGGAATATTTGAAATCGTCTGTGAACCTTCGCGCATACGGACAGCGTGATCCGCTCGTAGAATACAAAAAAGAGGGGTTACGTCTTTTCCGAGAGATGAAGGAGTCTGTGCGGAATGAAATTCTTCGTCTTATCCCTGCAATTGGTGCTGGGGCATTTGTGAAAGAAGAAGAGAAAGCTCGCGAAGTTGTGAAGCGCGCAATTGAAATCGGTGGCGGGGAAGAGGCAGAAAAGACCGCAGAACCAATTCATTCCGACAAAGTTGGTAGAAATGACCTCTGTCCGTGTGGTTCAGGCAAGAAATACAAGAAATGCCACGGAGCGTAAGGAAAGTTATGTTTGAATTGTTGTATTTGGACGGTCAAGGGGGAAAGTAATGAAAAAACAGGTTTGACAGGGCGTAAAGGCTATTGTATAAAAACCATTGGGAAATAAGGATATTCTGCCAATTTGTCTCTAAAAATCATAACAAAACCCAACAAAAATCCTTGACTTTTTTGGTTGAATATGCTACACTTGATTTATCTTCAGTCAGGTTCAATGCACCTTTAGTTAGGTGCTTTTTTGTAAGGGTCTACTTTAGATTTAGTGCCTAGATAAAACTTTCCAATTTTCAGCGAAAACCACGAAGATCAAGGAGACATATAACATATGTCGACGAGAGATGAATGGTTTGCAGCGAAAATTTGGAACTGTTTTAGCAGGCAAGCAAGTATTAGAATTCTATATTTATTGCGACTAAATCTAAAGTAGACCCTATGACTGTGGCAGTCGCGAAGTTCAGCGGAGCTCACACCGCTATCCTATGAAAAAACAAACAATACAATTTATGCGTGGCTTGGTGTTAATGCCATTTTTGGCAACATCTGGCTCGCCGTTGGCGACGTTCAATACTAACTTTTCGTTGAAGAACATTACTCAGTCATTCTATACATCAGTTGCTAATGACCACGCTAAGAAAATTGATGATTACTTTGCAAAGCGAGGGATGCCACTTGAGGGTTACGGCGCAAAGTTTATGAAGGTTGCGGAGGACAATGACCTTGACTGGCGCCTTCTCCCAGCCATTGCGATTAAGGAGTCAACAGGTGGTAAGTTTGCTTGTTACAACAATCCGTTCGGTTGGGGCTCGTGTAAGATCAAGTTTAAGAACTTTGACTCTGCAATTGAGACTGTTGGTATGAATCTTGGTGGGAAAAACCCTAATACGGAGCAATACTACAAGGGCGCGACAACCACAGAGATTCTTCATCATTACAACAACTCAGTTGTTCCTACATACACAGGAGAAATCCTTGCGTTTATGGAACTCATTGAGAGAGGGGCATAGATAACAATTGACAGTTGACATGTTACAATTAATCAAAAGG
>JBAQCU010000005.1:0-10522 GCA_049294435.1 Minisyncoccia bacterium | reverse complement strand
TTACGAAACTCTATTTCTGTCATTGCGAGTCGGTACTCAGACGTGGCAATCTATGTGTTTATCCTGGATTGCCACGCGCTTCGCGCTCGCAAAGACAGAATTATAAGTAGTTTCGTAATTCAAAGTTCCATACGCTCCTCGTTTGTCATTATAGGTCAATACCGCGTGGTCTCAGCGTCCAGGATTCTGCGCCCAAGGCGTGAATTTGGTAATTCAGAATTTGCTAATTCAGCCACGCTTTTGTATGAATACTCCAAGAGTCATTCTGCTGAATGAGAAGCGAATTCCAAGTATTAAGGCCGAGTCACGTGTCCACGACACGGCTCTGGTGACCCGTCAGCTGATTCGCCTGCGGTCTCTGCCACAGGGGCCTATATTAGCGACGTAGACGAACTAGCAGGTTCTGGAACAGCAGAATTAGAATTTACTGACTCGCCTTCGGTTAGAGTCAGTAGGGCCTTTATTTTCACTAATTCTCGCTATCGCGAGAATTAGTGAAAATTGAGATGTGGGAGGAATGGCACAGTATGCTCAATAGTATGCTCATATGCTCAAGAGTGTGCTATATAATTACGAGTAATATATAATTATAAAATGGTGCATGCGAAAAAATCATTGGGTCAAAATTTTTTGAATTCCAGAACAGTGGCGCGTGACATTGTGCGTGCCGGTGAACTCTCGCCCGCAGACACTGTGCTTGAAATCGGCCCGGGGAAGGGCTTTTTAACATGTGAAATTCTCACATCAGGCGCGAATATTATTGCCGTTGAAAAAGACGACCGTATGATCCCAATACTTTCAGAAAAATTTGCTAAGGAAATAAAAGCAAAGCAACTTATATTGATTCATGGTGATATTTTGGAAAAAATAAATAGCGATACATTAAAGCTCCCTAAAACATATAAATTAGTGGCAAACATACCATATTACATCACGGGGCAAATCATTCGTGCTTTTTTAGAATCTAAAAATAAACCAAAACAAATGATTTTGATGGTGCAAAAAGAAGTTGCTTTTCGCATTGTGGCGCGTGACAAAAAAGAAAGCATTCTTTCAATCGCTGTAAAAGCGTACGGCACGCCAAAACTTATCAAAAAAGTTCCTGCGCGCTACTTCACACCCTCGCCAAAAGTAGATTCGGCGATTCTCTCAATCACAAACATTTCAGGAAAAAATTTCACTAGCAAGACAGCCGAGAAATACTTTTTTGAAGTCGTCCGCACCGGCTTCGCGCATAAAAGAAAAATCCTAGCAGGAAACCTAAAAGAGTTTTTTGGTGAAAAAACTCTCATTGTACTCAAAAAATCGGGCGTCCCAGAGAACGCGCGCGCCGAAAATCTTTCTATGGAACAATGGCGGAGTATTGCACAAGCAACCAATGGTGTTATACTTGAAAGATAACGACCTTCTAAGAATGAACATACGGGAAATACTACAAGACGAGAAGAAGAAGAAATTTCTAATTATCGGAGGCGTCATCCTTTTGATAATTATCGGTGTTGTGTTGTTTTTCTTGATGAGAACCCCAAGCACCCCAGGCAGAACACTCTCAGACCTTACAGGGCTGGAACCAAGGGAAGGAGCGTCTTCTGGCAACTATCAGCTTGCAACCACTATCGCCCTCTCTGCAGACCATACAACCATAGCCCCCGGGCAGTCATCCATAATTTCATGGACTTCGTCCAACGCGACAAATTGCGTCAATGACTCTGGGGAAACACTGAAATTGCAAGACGCCGTTTCTGTTTCGCCAAAAGAGGCATATACTTTTGATATTACATGCACTGGCCCCAACGGCACCGACATACAATCTATAACAATAGAAGTGACGGATGCTCCAATCATTGAGCTGTCCGCTTCGCCATCGGAGGTACTCCCAGGGAAAAAATCGACAATCTCGTGGAACACAACCAATGCAAACAGATGCGTTAGTGGCGCAGGTAGCACCCTCCGCCTAAACGACAGCTTCACTGTCGCCCCTCAAAAACCTTACACTTTTGAAATGAGCTGTACGGGACCAAAAGGCGCGTCAAGCAAATCGTTAACGATAACAATAGCAGAACCCAGCGCTGATGCTGACGCTGTGATAGTTGGCTACATCGTCGGCACAAAACTTACCGTAACAGAAGTAATTTCCGGTAAGGTTATAGTCGGTCATACAATATCAGGCAAAGGAATCAAAAAAGGCACAAAGGTTACAGGCTATATTACAGGCACAGGTGGCGTGGGCACATACACTGTTTACCCTCCTCAAAATGTGCCGAGTGTCACTATTGCCTCAAAAAATCCTTCTTGCTCTTCTTCAAGCGCAACAGTCGTTGGTTCAATTGCTGACACAACACTCACTGTGACATCGGTAAGTTCAGGATGTCTGAAAATCGGACAAACAATCTCTGGCACGGGCATCGCTCTCGGGACTAGAGTTACAGGCTATATTACAGGCACAGGTGGCGTGGGCACCTACACTGTTACACCAGCGCAAAATGTGTCTAGCACCACGATTACGGCAACAACTCCCACTTCGTACAGTGCTTGCCAAAATGGAACAACAAATCATCCTTATTGCACCACATTGCCCGACGGAAGTTGCATCAATGGAGCAACCAACCCAGACTTATGCACGATTCTCCCAGACGGCACAACAGCACAACCGGCAGACACAACGACAGACATATCGACGACAAGCGACATCAGCTTTACGGGATATATTTCTGACACAACACTCACCGTAATCACCGCGCTCTCTACATCACTTCTTGAAGAAGGATATTTCCTATTTGGCGAAGGGGTATCTACTTGCACAAAAATCACTGGGTACGGCACTACTGGGCGCGGAAGGGTGGGAACGTACACGGTAAACAATTCTCAAAAAGCGGGGAGCGCCGAGCTTCCAATAACAATGACCGCAACAAAGACCGCTCCCTGCGATACTGGCGGTACCGATAAACCTGTGTGGGTAGAACCAAACACTTCCGTTGTTGCTGAGTTTACAGGCAAAATTGATGGAACAACTCTCACGGTAACCAAAATGACATCGGGGAATATTGCAACAGGGCAATTCATCTCTGGCGCAGGGGTATCTACTTGCACAAAAATCACTGAGTATGGCACTGGGAGCGGAAAGGCAGGAACGTACACGGTAAACAATTCTCAGACAGTCGTCGAAACCGCGCTCACTGCAAGCGTGTCTTCTTCTTGCGGTGAATGGAAAACCCCAATTGCCGGAAATAAACCAATTATCACCTTATCCAAAGATATAACCATTCCTTACAACACAACTACGCTGATTAAATGGACAATTAAAAACGCTTCATATTGCACCTTCAAAAGTGATGTAAAGAGACCGATTGACGTCGCCCCCGACGCAAAGTTCAAGGGCAAAATTGATGGAACAATCCTCACGGTAACAGAGGTACTGTCTGGGAGCCCCACTGTTGGTCAATTCATACTTTTACCTAACCAGCAGGACGACATAAGAATAATTGGTATCTCAAACGTGGTAAACGGCTACAGCACATACACCATCTCAACCAGCACCAATCTCACGAACGAAACAACAATCAACGCCGTAAACGCAAGCAGTTTGGATATTGGACTTTCAGGATTGCCACCTTTGATAACGTCTTCCGGAAGCAAAACCACATCTAAATTAAAGGAGAGTCGTACATTCACTATCTCGTGCAACAATGGCGGAGAGAATGAGACGAGTTCGGTCAAAATAACCGTGAAGGACAGGGTTCTAGCTGAGAATACGGAAATAATATGGCTCATGGATGAAGCGAAAACAACTCAAAATACATACAAACTGTATTCAGGAACATATGAACCTATAGAATTTAAATGGAAATCAACTGATATAAAAATTTGCTCACTGGAAAGAAAGATAGTGGAATTAACAAAAAACGGCGATATTCCTACTAGGGTACTAAAGGAATGGGAAAAGGATTTTAGTCCCATCGCGGGCAAGGGGACCCTTGGCGCTACCGCAAACACCACTGTTTACATAAATGAGCCGGGTGAATATGAATATCGCCTTGTATGTAAAAGTCCCGACTACCCGGATGTGCCTGAAGAAATATCTGATACTATTAACATCTCCGTCATAAACTGCAACATCACCAAAGGGACTGTACCAGACGGAGTAACAAGAGGTGTGGTGGAACCAGACCCAGCCAACAGCGATAAAGCAATCTGCACTTATACATATGGAAACAAGGACTGGACATGGAAGGATTTTTCTAGAAATCTTAACATCCCCACTAGTTTAGGTACTGATCTAGAAGAAAGATGGTTTCCTCCGATTCAGACATCTAGTGACCTTGCTGCTACTTGGGTGGGGGCGATTTTGGAGTCTACCTCTATTGAACGTCAGTATACCGCGCAATATGGCTACGGACCATTTAATGGGAATGATGTAAATACTGTTTATAGCGTCAATAATGATACTGGAGTTGCTATGAACTTATGTAAATTAACAGGTTATGAAAAAAAATATGATACGATCAACAGTACTACTCAGACTAAAAAATATTTTTTTGACAAAAGTTTCCATCCAAATTGGGAGGTTATTAGTTATTCCTTATCAGATTATACCTATCCTATTACTCTTCATCGCTCGGGTGGCATAGAACCACAATGGCCATTTCGAGTAGTAGCTGTAAATACTCTAAAATGTCTCGTACAGTAGCAAATGAGTAAATGGGGACAGCGAACTGGTCCCCATTACACATTACTAACGGCTGTTCGTGCTGTTCAAAAATGAGGCGTAGGAGTATAATATCTGTGGGGGTTACGTAATGATATGGCTTTGCAATCTAAAAAAACTCTCTTTATATTCTTGTCCGTTATTTTTGGCTTGCTCGTCATTTTCGGCGCCGCAAAAATGGCGGGGCTTTTAGGAAAAAACATGCCTGACTCACTTTCCGACGAAAGGTGGCAGTCTGAGCTTTCTGTAATACCCGGGAGTGCATCTTTGACACGCGTGTTAAAAGGAAACGTTCAGGCGGAAGACTCTTTGTTGCAAGCGACATCAACAACAGACTATCTCGCAAGAAAACTCATTGTTGAATATGCCCTGTCTCAAAGAAATACTTCCACCTCAACGATGAGCGACGCGGAAGCGACAAAAATCGCAAACATCCTCGCGAGCGAAGTAAAACTCCCACAGAAAAAAGAATACGCCATTAGTGATCTCAATATTTCGGAGGACAACAGCGCGAGTGCTTATATTTCTTACAGAAGCGATATTACAGCAGATATCAACGACCTTGGTTCAGTATTACAAAAAGAAAATGACTTATCTATTTTTCTTTCTGCAATAAGCACGAATGACTCCGCGTCTCTTGACAAACTTCGCGCGCGAGTCGCTCTTTACCAAGAATTCATCAAAAAACTACTTACGCAAAAGACACCGTCAAAGACGGCGAAAGTACACCTCCGTTTGGTGCAAGCGTATGAAACATTGCGCGTCGCAACAGCAGGATTTCAAAACGCTCTCACAAATCCTGCAGTAGGAGTTGCCGCGCTCGCGGAATACAGAATCGGGGTTGACGAACTCAATTTCACTGCGGAAGAATACAGCGTATTCTTTGCAAATTAGCTTCACACAAACAGATTATGAAAACAAAGAAACTTTCTCTCAAGTCAAAACTGCTAATTGCCATTTTTATATTGAATATTTATTTTTTACCAGCAAACTCGGCTAAGGCCGTGTGTCCGCCCACTACGTTCCCTGCTGGTACTGATATATGCGGTGCTCTTTCACAAATTTCAAATTACATAACCGCCGGTTCAGCCCCAGTAACCGCAGGGGCTACAGCCGCTGGAGCTGCAACTAATGTGGCTGAACTTACATGGTCCGCCGTTGGTAAAAACCTTCTGGACTACGCGGCATACGCGGCGGCGCAAAATCTTCTCACTCAACTAACCAACAACACGGTTAGGTGGATACAAGGCGGGTTTCATGGGAGTCCGGCATACGCGGTAGACACAGACCAAATGTTCACCGAAATTGCAGACAACATCGCTGGAAATCTAGTCCTCTCCATTAGAAACATCGCGACATGCAATTTTTCAGCCAATTACAAAGATGACCTAATGAACGCCGTCTACCTTGAACCAAAAAAACGCGACTATGTATATGACAACAAAGCAAAATGTCCGTTTAAGGAGAATTACGATTTCAAAGCCAGCGACTTTTATTCAGGCGTCAGCAGGTTTACATGGGACGCATTTGGAGACGCGCTTGAAGACGGTGGCAATCCATATGGACTAGAAACTATCACAGCAAAGGAGATGGCATACCGCGAAGCCGAGGCAAAACAAACAAAGAGCCAAAAACTCAGCTGGTCAAATGGGTATGCTGACATCATAGACCCAAACAGTTGCAACTACCCTGCGGAAATTTTTTATGCCGCAGGGGATTCTAGTCCAGATGGTGATGATGTAATTTCTGGAGAGGCATGGGGGCCGTTGAGAACTAGAGTATTGAGTCAGGCTCAGGCTTCTCAAAAAAACGCTGAACTCCTATCAGACCCGGCGCGCGTAAAGGCGCTCCAAGACGCATACTGCAAAACAACCACTCCGGGGAAAATTGTGGGCGACCAACTTACCAAATCGCTTGGCATGGATATGGACAGAATCGGCTTTGCAGACAATATGAACAAGATTATTGCCGCATTTCTTGACCAACTCACACAACAAACCATCCGTGGTGTATTTGGGAAAGGAAACAGTTCTTACAGCACAGGACCTATCGGTGGCGGAATAGGCGCTGATATCGCCGGAGGTGGCGGTGCAAATGAAGTAATTGTCACCACGTCATCAAACACTGTAAACATCACCAGTACCAGCGCAACCATTCAAGGCGCTGTGACTTATGCCGGGTCTGAAGCAAATGTTTCTGTGTGGTTTAGGTGGAGCAATGAGAATTTTGACAGGTATAACCTAAGCGCTCCAGCAAACGTAACTTCCAAGCCGTCGCTGTACACAACAGGACCTTACAGTAAAAATGCTCAGGTATTCTCGGCAAATCTCACAGGGCTTACTCCAAACACAACATACTACTACAATGCAAACGCGCAGACTTCGCAGATTGTTAACAACAAAAGTAACGTCCTCGGAGAAATACTTCAGTTCAGAACTGAACCATAAACATCACGATGACACATTTACTTTATACCACCTCCAAATAACCTATGTACAATAATCCTAAAATTTCGGCTGCGACTTCAAGAAAAATCTTTGAAATATCTCGATATTCCTCATATTTTTCTTTTTGTCTCGCTCTAAATTTTAGAATTCTTTGTACAAGAGTTATTTGGAGATGGTATTACAAAAAAATCTTGCCACTCATCCTCGCTGTTGTTTTTTCAATAGTTGGTTTCATTGTTTTTGCAAGCACTGCAAGCGCGAATGTCATTTCAGACAAAATTGCAGAAAACCTTAACCTCACCATCACCTCATCGGAGTTATATGGGATAGAGGACATCCCGTCAGACATTGCTCCTGACCAATATGGTATTATTTTGAATGAAATAATAACCAACGCTGGTGTTACAGAAGCCTTGGACAGCATCAAAGAGGCAATCCCTGCGAAAGCCTCCGCGGATAACAATTACAATTCCGCTGCCGCCACTCTTTCTCTTGGCGCGTGTAATGTTACAGAGTCACCGACCTGCTGGAACGCAATCCCTACAGAAAAAACCGCTCGCGACAAGGCAAACGCCGATTATGATATTGCAGTGGAAACTCTCCGCAAAGCATTGGTCCTCGCAAGAAAGAGTCAAGAAGGGTCTATAAAAACAGCTCAAGCTGAAAACCTTGTCGCGAACAACGCTAATATCGCAAACACTCAAATCACCACTGGGACAGAAAAAATTTCAACTGGTTTCCAAGGGCAAGCCCAAACAGATATTAACGCGCAGGAAATGAAAGCAGTCAACCAAGCAGACGTGGACGCGTCAAATCAAAAGAAAATAACCGCGAGAGAGTGGAATAAAACTGAAGAGGAATCGGTGACTATACCTTCGATGTGCAGTTTTGGTTTTCCGAAAGTTTTGGGAGGGTCAGGGGAGCCAATGAATTTGACCGGGTGTGTCGCAGACCTTGTATATAATGTTATTTATGTGCCATCTTCGCAAGTATTGCGCGGTGTCGGCATTATTTTTGACACTATGCTCATGCTCAGTATAGACAACAGCGAAGGTATGGTTGTTCCAGATTTTATTAATTCCGCATGGACAGTAGTGCGTGACTTTTCCAATATGCTATTCATTTTTATTCTCCTATATACTGGAATAATGACAATGTTTGGCTCGGCCGACTGGAGGAAGGTGGTGCTTCAGGTGGTAGTCATTGCGCTCCTCATAAACTTCAGTTTGTTTTTCACCAAGGTCGTCATTGACGCGGGGAATGTGCTCGCTGTGGGGATACGGAGCGCGATTAGCACAGGTGGCCCTAACGGGAGCGTCTCGGAGGGTCTTGTTGGTTCTTTTTCGCCACAAAAATTTTTAACTAGCGCGTCAAAAGGGAATCAATCCAAACCTGACGGTGGTGCCGCAATTGTTGTATTTATTGTTGCTATCATTGTTAACCTTTTTGCCGCATGGATTTTATTTAAAGCGGCACTCTTGTTTATGGGACGCCTTCTCGCTTTTTGGTTTCTAATGATTGTGTCGCCTTTTGCTTTTATTTCCATTGCACTGCCAAAAGGAAACAAATTTTATGATTGGATGGACACACTCCTTGGTCAAGTGTTTGTTGCGCCAATTTTTCTTTTTTTTATATACCTTATAATAATGGTTATTCAATCAGGAAATGGAATACTAAGTCACTTTTCTAGCACAGAAGATATGGGGTGGTTTGCTTCCCTATTGGGGCCTGCAATGGTTGCAACGCTTCTCGTTCTCGCGCTCAAGAAAGCGCTTGAGTTTGCCGAGGGTATGGCGGGGGATTTTGGGAAAATGGGGTCGCAGGCATTGAGCGGGGCGATTAGCGGGGCAGCAATGGTCGCAACAGGGGGGGCTATGATGGCAGGGGGGATTGGAAGACAAACTTTAGGCAGATATGGGGCTAGTCAACTTGCGAAGGGAGGAAAAACAGAGGCGGAACTATTGCAAATGTCATCGGAAGATAGAGCAAAATATGAGAGCGTGCAATCTAGAAACAGGTCTTGGGCGAAAAGTAATTTTGATGTGCGTAATGTTGTTGGCGGAAAGGATTCTGTTTTTGGCAAGACCGTTGGTGGCGCAATTGATAAAAAAATCGGGAAAGGCACTGCTGGTAGCAGTCGTGAACAAATAGAGCAGAGCAAGATACAAAAAGAACTCAAGGCCTCAGAAAAGGGACAGCTGAGTACCTTTGAGGAGAATGCGATACGAAGCAATCCAAATTTGGTAAAAGAAGCTGTGGCAAATAACATCTTGGGAAGTCAGCAAGAGGAAGCGAAGGCAGAAGACACTCTTAGAACTGAAAAAGCCATCCTTGTGGCAACAGAGAAGGCAAATAAAGCGTCTGTTGATGCAATAAAAGAAATGACAGCAGCTTATAAGGACGCGGAGGCTCGTGCAGAGAGAGATAAAGGTTCCTCATATGAAGCAGAGTCCTCGGCGGCAGCTGCGGAGTATAAAGGAAAGCTTGATGTTGCGCAAAAAACACACGACGGTTCTCCTGCGACAAAAGCAGTAAAGGACGCAAGCGAAAAAGTAAGAACATCAGAGGCAGCGTTAAAAGTAGCAAATGCAAAAACTGAAGTGGCAAAGAAGCTTTCTGAAAAGACCGCAGAAGAACAAACAACGTGGGTGGTGAAAAATGAAAACTCCAAACAAACCGAAGTTTCTGCGAAAAAGGCGGAAGCAGAGGGCCGACACGTTACCGCTGCTAAAATCCGAAAAGGAGAGAAGGGAGAGAAAAGTTTTACTGATCAGCTTAAAGAGTTGGCAGATAAGGCGGCAAAACAGGAACAGGGAAGTGAGCCAACGCAAGCAAAACCAAAAGCAGAGCCCGCGGCTGAAGCAAAACACTAGATTATGATTATGGAAAACGAAACAGAAAAAATACTTAAAGAACAATTAAGGAAACTTCCAAAGGAAGTGCGTGATTTCATTTTGTCTGCAAGCTGGGATACTGACGCAGACGAAATCGGCTCACTTTACAATCTTTCTGAGGAGGAGGTTGCTCTCTTCAAGCAGGAGGTGACTCTTGTTCTTGCTGGGCTCATACACCCAGATGAGTTTAAGGACACGCTTGAGGGAGAAGGTCTTGTTACAAATAGAGCTGTGCTTGAGGCGATTGTCGCAAATGTAGAGGAAAAAATCTTTGCGCCAATTCGCCCTGCCCTCATTAGTTTTTTCGAAAAGGAGTCAAGTGAGTCCGAAAGTGTTTATGGCCAAGCTTTCGTCCAAGACGTGAATTTGGTAATTCAGAAATCAGCTGATTCGAAGTCGAAAGTCGAAAGTGGCACGGAAGACACTAAAGAAGCCCCTCACGTTCTTCCTGTTCCGAATGTTCCCCCTGTCCCCAC
>JBAQCU010000004.1:0-25158 GCA_049294435.1 Minisyncoccia bacterium | reverse complement strand
ACGAAACTACTTATAATTCTGTCTTTGCGAGCGCGAAGCGCGTGGCAATCCAGGATAAACACATAGATTGCCACGTCTGAGTACCGACTCGCAATGACAGAAATAGAGTTTCGTAATTCAAAGTATTTAAGGCTTGTAAGTATTAAAAAAATATAGTAAGGTACAAAAACCTGAGCCGGATTATAATTCAGCCGACTCGTTAAAATCAATCATGTTATTCCCAAAGAAAGTAAAATTCCGAAAATGGCAAAACGCCCGCAAAAGCGAGGCTAAACTTGCAATGCCTGAAACGCGTGGCATCACGCTTGCTTTTGGTTCATATGGACTCAAGGCTGAGACACAAGCGCGTGTGAAGTCAAACCAGATTGAGGCATCACGAAAGGCGATTGTCCGCACAATCACAAAGGTTGGAAAGATGTGGATTCGTATTTTCCCAGACCGACCATGGACTCAGAAGGGAGCGCAGGTAGGTATGGGTAAGGGCAAGGGCGAGCTCCAGGGATATGTTTTTGAGGTTCGTCCTGGTCGTATGCTTTTTGAAGTTGACGGTGTTGATGAAGAGACAGCAGTAAAGGCTCTCAAGAAAGCCGGAGCGAAGCTTCCAGTAAAGACACGCATCGTTCGTCGTGTAGAAACAGCATAATCTAGAATACTTTTATGAAAGACATTAAAAAAACAAGTATAGATGACCTAGGCAAACTCCTTGCAGAAAAGAGAGAAGCTGTCCGCGCGTTTCGTTTTGATATTGCAGGTTCTGCAAAAAAGAATGTGAAGGCGAAAATGACAGCTCGCAAGGAAATCGCGCGCATTCTTACAGAGGAAAATTTGCGTAAAAACTCGAGTGCTAACGCAACAGCATAACACTACTATGGAAACAAAGAACAAAAAAACTATTGAAACAAGCAGAACAACCCGCAAACAGCTTCAGGGTATTGTAGTATCTGACAAGATGATGAAGACAGTTACTGTCCTTGTAAATCGTTTCGTGAAGCATCCAAAGTACGGAAAGTTTATGAACATTTCAAAGAAGTACAAGGCGCATGACGAGGCAGGCACATTCAAGATGGGGGACAAAGTAACTATTGAGGAGTGTCGCCCTATTTCAAAGGACAAATCCTTTCGAGTTATTCAAGGAGTGAAGCGACTATGAATAACCGACCCAGTTAAATGATTTCAAATTTATGCAAATTTGAAATCGCGATTTGCAAAATCGCATTTAACTGGGTGAAGTTTTTCTAATCTCGCTTCGCTCAATAACAAAAAATTCATGATTCAACCACAAACAATCGTAAAAATAACTGACAACACCGGCGGAAAGATCGGACGAGTGTTCAAGGTGCTCGGTAGCTCAAAGAAGCGCTACGCTATGATCGGTGATTTGGTGGTATTTTCAGTACAGGTTGCAGAACCTCGCAAGCAGGTAAAGAAGAAGGATATTATTACTGGACTAGTTGTTCGCACACGCAATGCATATCGCCGTAAGGACGGTTCATACATTCGTTTTGACGACAATGCAGTTATCTGCGTTGATAAGGTAAAGAAAGAGGCTAAGGGAAGTAGAATTTTCGGACCGATTCCTCGCGAAATTACTGAGCTCGGTTACAACAAAATCGGTTCACTCGCGCCAGAAGTATTATAGGGGAAACAATTGACAACTGACACCGCTTCGCGGACAATTGACAAAAATACGGATGCAGAGAAAATAAATTACAATAAATACTATGAAACTCAAAAAAGGAGACAATGTGATTATTACAACCGGAAAGGACAAAGGGAAGAAAGGAAAAATCCTTGAGGTTCTTCCATCTGTAAATCGCGTGGTTGTAGAGGGCGCAAACATTTCAAAGCTTCACGAGAAGTCACGTACGAAAGGAAAAGTTGGACAGATTGTTGAGAAGCCTATGCCTTTGAGCGCCTCAAACGTAATGATCGTAGACCCAAAGACAGGAGCTCGCACACGTGTGGGTATCAAGAAAATTGACGGCAAGAACGTTCGCGTCACAAAGAAAAGTGGCTCAGAGCTTAAGTAATTTTTAATAATATGAAATCAGCATTTAAAACAATCAAAGAAAGGCAAGCAAGCGCATTTGATGCGATGAAGAAAGATTTTGGCTACAAGGCAAAGCTCGCGGCCCCTCGCCTCGTAAAGGTTGTGGTATCCGCAACAACTGGACGCTCAAAGGACAAGAACCGCAATGAAATGGTGATGGGTCGCCTTGCAAAGATTACAGGCCAGAAAGCCTCACTCCGCTCTGCAAAAAAGTCCATCGCTGCATTTAAGCTCCGCGAAGGAGACAAGATTGGTGTTGCAGTAACTCTCCGTGGCGCTCGTATGATGGGTTTCTTGGATAAATTTATTAATGTAGCACTTCCTCGTACTCGTGACTTCCGTGGTTATGACAGAAAGAGTATTGATGAAATGGGAAACCTTACCCTAGGTGTAAAAGAGCAGACAATTTTTCCTGAGGTTTCAGATGAAGATGTAAAAGATCTTTTCGGTTTGGCAGTTACTATTGTTACTACAGCAAAGAGTAAAGAAGAGGCAACAGCTTTTTTTGGTATGCTCGGCGTTCCATTCAAAAAATAGTCTTGGAAACATTTGACCTTTAACCTGCGTCCAAGACGTGAATTTACTAATTCAGCTATGCGGACATTTGACAGGAGCCATTTGCCGAAGGCAAATGGCTCAATTGTTATTCGTCACATGTTAAATGTTAATTGTCCCAATTCTTGCATTTTTTTACAAAAGTGGTACAATTACTTTAATTGAATTTATGCATGGGGCGTAATTTCAAGAGTTCTTTTATTGAAAGGGGTATTGTATGCCATCAAAAGCGCTTTCTGAAAAAAAGCTAGGCTCGGATTCCATACTGGAAACCGAACATCTTGATGACCACGGAACAGCAGATGGCCTTGCTGTTGAAGGTTGTCCTGTCAATCTGTACGGAGTTCACTCCGACAACGAAAACAGCTACAACCGCCGCTTCGGGGGGCAGGCGTTCCTCGACTTCGGAGGCAACATCGGCTGTGTTCATTCGTAACTAATATCAAACATAATAATAAAACCTAAACAATTCCAAGCAGGCGTCTCAAAAAGGCGCCTTTTTTGTTTGTGTTGTAGGCTATTTTGTGAGATGATTATTTCTGTCATCGCATGTGCGTAGACATGACTTTTACAAGGGAGATGGCAATGATGACAATAGTGCAAAACGGACATGAACAAATTGGTCGCAATCGTGGCCCGGCCCCATGGAATATCGTGGATTTTTTGAGGAATATCAATCTCAGGCGCAAAAAATCCAGAGTCCATCTGCTGGCTCATCCTGAAGGTATGTTCCCATGTAACGGGGAGGATGTCGTGGATGGACACAATAAACACATCCGTTCAGAAGCCCTCGCAACTATGCCACACAGGGTGACCCCGCGGTTTGTGGAATGTACTGGCAAGCACCCGATTTTCTGCGGGCATCTGCGTATTATCTGAAATACACAATTTTCACAAAAGGCACCAAATGGTGCCTTTTCTTTAATCCCACATAATGCCAGTTTTATGTGACGGTGTTTGACATGCTCCGTAGAAAACACTGTCTTTGCGAGGAGCTTGCGACGTGGCAATCCATAAAATTACACGTAAAACCTAGATTGCTTCGTGCCTCGCAAAGACTACAACCATGTTTTCTACAGAGCATGTTTGACATTGTTTTCATATATGCTAGGATGCTTGTACCTGCTCGCCACTGCCTAATTGTTCCTTGAGGACAGTTAGGCGATGGCTGGCTGGCGGGCGGGTTTTTTGAGCAATCCGCGCACCTCCTTTTGAAGACTTTAGCGCAAGCAACAGTCTTCAAAAGAATCTGCGCGTGATATTGCCGAAAAAACCGAGTGAAGCGACATTGGGTTACGAACCCGTTAAAATTTTTGCGAAGCAAAAACTTTGGCGGGTGTAGGTTTTCTAATCTCGCTTCACTCGCTAAGAAAAACTAACATGGCAAAAACATCAGTAACGGCGCGCGCCAACAAGGTGCCTAAATTCAGCTCACGCATTGTGCGTCGCTGTTTTAATTGTAGCCGTCGTCGTGGTTATATGCGCGATTTCGACCTTTGCCGTATTTGTTTCCGCGAGCTTGCCAACGACGGCAAAATCCCTGGAGTAAAGAAGTCTTCTTGGTAATAGAAATTAAGGAGCTATGCGACTATGATTTCTCTACCCAGCCCCACTTTTGGTCTTTAGAATCTTCTAGATATCAAAAGTGGGGCTGGGTGAAGATTTTTAACTTCGCTTCGCTCAAAAAAAATCAATCATGCACGACCCAATCGCAGACATGCTTATTCGCATTAAGAACGGAGGTAAAGCCGGCAAGGAAATTGTCGAGATGCCTTTTTCTAGTGTGAAAGAAGCAATAGCAAAAGTTCTTTTTGCAGAGGGATACATTATATCTTATGCAAAGAAGGGTAAGAAAGTTCAAAAGACTCTTGAGGTTGGAATTGCGTACGAAGGAAAGTCTCCGCGTGTTTCTGAAGTAGCACGTATGTCAAAGCCATCACGCCGTTTTTATTTAGGAGCGGACGAAATCAGTCCAGTCAAGAATGGTTTTGGTTTGATGATTATGTCTACACCAAAGGGTATCATGACAGGCGCAGAAGCAAAGAAAGGTCGAGTCGGAGGCGAAGCCCTCTTTAAAATCTGGTAATAATTGATATAACACTTATATGTCACGAATTGGAAAAAAAGGCGTAACGATTCCTCATGGAACAATGGTAACTCAAAACGACACTATGGTTACAGTGAAGGGTCCTTTGGGTGAGCTTACTCGTGACTTCGTTGGTCCCGTAGTTATAAAGATTGAGGGAAACACAATAGAGTTTACTCCAAAGAACAACTCAAAAGAAGCTCGCGCTCTCTGGGGCACATACGCATCACACCTCGTGAATATGGTTGCCGGCGTGAACACCGCGTTTGTAAAGAAACTCATCATTGAGGGAGTTGGTTACAAGGTTGAGCCACAGGGAAATGTTCTCGTGTTCTCACTTGGTTTTTCACATAAGGTTCCTATGAACATCCCTGCTGACGTGAAGGTTCTCCAGGAAAAGAACACACTCACTCTCACGTCAATCAACAAAGAGTCTGTTGGGCAGTTCTCTGCGCAACTCCGCGCGAACAAGAAGCCAGAGCCTTACAAGGGCAAGGGTATCCGCTATTCTACGGAAGTTGTCCGTCGCAAGCAGGGTAAGAAGTCCGCCTAAACCGCAAAGCGGTCGGCCGACAAATTCAAAGAATTTGTTTAGGCATAATTAAAACAAACATCATGACTATTAAATTAACAAAAAAAGGACAGCGCGCACGTCGTCACAATCGTATCCGAGCGAAAGTAACGGGTACTTCAGAGCGCCCACGACTCGCTGTTTTCAAGTCAAACAGTTATATTTATGCTCAGATTATTGATGACACAAAAGGTCTCACACTTTCTGCTGTTTCAGATATGGGTCTAAAGGGCACTAAGAAAAAAATGACAAAGACAGAGAGTGCTAGGCTTGCAGGAGAAACCCTTGCAAAGAGCGCAAAGGCAAAAGGTCTTTCTTCTGTAGTCTTTGACCGCGGTGGATTTATCTTTACTGGTCGTGTACGCGCGTTTGCCGAGGGCGCGCGAGAGGGCGGTCTAGTATTCTAAATATTTTAATAATTTTATGACAGAAAACATTGTAAAAGAAGCCACAGAAACCACAGCGCCTGAATCAGCAGATTCACGTCTTGGACGCGGACAAACTGCTTCTGCTCCTGTTCGCGCGCCTTCGTCTACTCGTCCGGTTCGTGGTGCGTCTCTAGGTCGCGCTACTGCTCGCGGTGGTGCTGGTGCTCGCAAGGGAGGCTCCTCACGCGGTTCTCGCGGAGGTACTTTCGAACGCGTGAAGCCTGAGTTTGACAACAAGCTCATTCAAATTCGTCGCGTAACTCGCGTGGTTGCTGGCGGGCGTCGTTTCGCATTTTCTGTTGCACTCGTTGCAGGAAACCGCAAAGGTTCTGTGGGTGTGGGTATCGGTAAGGCAGCAGACACAGCAGCGGCTATTGAGAAGGCTACAAAGAACGCAAAGAAAAATATGATCAAAGTACTTCTCACTAGCGGTATGATGATTCCTCACGAAGTATCTGCAAAAGAATCTTCAGCAACAGTGATGATTATGCCAGCGAAAGGTCGCGGTATGGTGGCGGGAAGCTCGGTGCGAAACGTGTTGGAACTCGCAGGTATCAAGGATGTTCGCGCTAAGATTCTATCTGGTTCAAAGAATAAGTTGAACAACGCGCGCGCGACAATAAAAGCTTTGAAACAGCTTCGCAGTAAACATACTGCTGTAGCTCCAGAGAAGACTGAAAAATAATTTAACAATACTACTATGCAAGCACACGAAGTAAAAACAAGAAAACCGCGCGCCGTAAAGAAGGTTGTTGGGCGTGGAGGAAAGCGTGGCAAGACTTCTGGTCGTGGCACAAAAGGTCAGGATGCTCGCGCTGGACATCGCAAGCGCCCACAGATGCGTGATACTATCAAGAAGCTTCCAAAGCTTCGTGGAGAAGGTGTGTCACGTAATCAGTTCAAAACTGAATATTCACATTATGTTGTCCTTAATCTTGGAATTCTAAATATTGAATTCAAAAACGGTGATCGCATTACACCAAAAGTTTTGCTTGAGCACGCACTCGTAGAGAAAAAGGGCAACAAAGTTCCTATGGTGAAAATTTTAGCCTCGGGAGAATTTGATAAAAAGCTAGACATTCGCGGATGTTTAATTTCGGAACCTGCAAAGACTGCTGTTGAAAAGCTTGGAGGTACGGTGAAGTAACAATTAACAATTAACATGTAACAACTGACAATTGACGGGAAACAAAATACGGGAGAATAATTTGCCAAAGGCAAATTATTCTCCAGTCAAATGTCAACGGTCAAATGTCAAATGTTCCCCAATACCATGGATACATTAATGCGCAAACTAAAGATGATCATAGAGGACGCAACCCTTCGTCGTCGTGTGCTCTTTATGCTTGTGGCGCTCGTTCTATTCCGTTTGCTCGCGAATATCCCTATTCCAGCGGCTGCAGGGCAAAACCTCGGCGCTCTTCTTGCAAATGATCAGGCGCTCGGATTTTTAAATATCATCACTGGAGGCGGTTTGTCCGCGGTGTCCATTGTGATGCTTGGTGTCGGGCCGTATATTACAGCATCTATTATTATGCAACTTTTGACGATGATGTCGCCAAAAATAAAGCAGATGCAGAACGAAGAGGGCGAGATTGGTCGTCGCAAGATGACACAGTATTCTCGTCTTCTTACCGTCCCTTTAGCTTTAATGCAAGGATACGGACTTCTTGCGTACTTGGGGCAACAGGGGATTCTCGTTGGATTAACGCCGTTTGAAATTTTCACAAACACTATTATTGTTGCGGCTGGGTCAATTCTCCTTATGTGGGTTGGTGAACTCATTTCTGAATTTGGTATTGGCAATGGAGTTTCGCTCATTATTTTTGCCGGCATAGTTTCAAGTATTCCCGCAACAGTTGGGCAACTTTTGTTTACTTTTGATGTGTCACAGATTCCTATGTATATTGCTGCGATTGTTGCAACTATTCTACTTATCGGAGCAGTTGTTTATATGACAGAAGCAGAGCGTCCAGTGCCAATTACTTACGCAAAGCAAGTTCGTGGTAACCACACAACTGGCGGAACAATGACATACCTTCCTCTCCGCTTAAACCAAGCAGGCGTTATTCCAATCATTTTCGCGCTTTCAATTTTGACAATTCCTACAATCGTCGCGAATGCGCTCGCAACAATGGGTAACGGCACGATTCAGTCGATTGCGCTCTTTATCCAAAAGTTTCTTACTAATGGCTGGATTCACGGCGCGCTCTACTTTGTGTTTGTGTTTGTATTTACATTCTTCTACACGGCGGTCACCTTTGACCCTGAGGCAATTTCAAATAACCTTCAGAAAAATGGCGCGTTTATTCCAGGCATTCGCCCCGGCGCATCCACCTCAGAGTATCTTTCAAAGATTCTCACACGCATCACACTCGTAGGCGCAGTGTTCCTCGGTCTAATTGCAGTTTTGCCACTCATAATGCAAAACCTCACAAAGATTGCGAGCCTATCAATAGGTGGCACAGCTCTCCTCATTATTGTTTCTGTTGTTCTTGATCTTGTAAAAAAGATTGATGCGCAGATAACGATGAGGGAGTATTAAACTGCTCGGGAGCCGTCTTGTGCGGGGTACGGATATTTTCTTGCTAGAAAATTCCTCGTGCTCGCGCCGTCGCGCTCTCAAGTCCCCGTACAAGAGGCATCCCTCGCTCCGAGGCAAAAATTCAAAGGGAAAAACAGGATGAAACCAACGGTTTCATCCTGTTTTTCCCTTTGAATTTTTGGTTGACAGCGTGTCGGCAGCGGGTATATACTTTGGGGATTAGTAACCGCCCTAAATCATAACCCCGCACCATGAACCCAGAAAAAAGTTTTAACCCAAGCAACCCAGAATATAAGGAAGTAAAAGATTTGCCACGCGCTTTTCGTGATGATTTCGTAAATACTGAGGATGGGACGGGTTTCGTGAGGGAGAGCGCAGACAAACATCTATTGGAGGCAGAAAGGCAGGCTGATAAGAATTTGCGAGAAGGAAATCTTAAGGGTGAGTCTGCGGCAGATGTTCTACATGAGTCGGGGAATGAGATGAATCTTGATCGGTCAAAAGTGCTCGAAAGAATCGTTCAAGGGAAACTAGACCTTGACGATGTGGGCAGGTATCTTTCAAGAGAAGAACAAAATAAGGTAGCCTATAATAACACGGAGAGGTTTATTGAACAGTGGAAACATGATCGCGAGGTGCTTAAATTTATATTAGCAAATCGTTATAATATAGGGTTCCGTCATGCTCAATTATTCCCAAAAGAATTACTGAATGATGAGGATTTTATATTTGATGTTATCAACGTTGGTGGGAGTATAGACAATGATCTTCTTTCCGAGCGGATCAAGAGCGATCCAGAAATCATGCTAAGACTTCTCAAAACAGGTCAGCGAACCCGCGGATCTGGCGGGTATTCAGATGAAATACCGAGTTTATTAACCAAGGATAGGGATTTTATGTTGAAGGCGATAAAAATTGACCCTTCTTTTGTAAACCAAGCCCATGAATCGATTAAAGATACACTTTGGGAAAGCTATTGGGAGAGCATAGAAAATACAGAGTCTCCAGAGAAGTTTTATGGGGCAGTACGTGATATGCCAAATAGATATTTAGAAAATAAGAGTATGTATTCTAAAATCGAGAAAAAGCTCGAAGGAACGCACTTTCTAAAGGAGATAGAAGGTTTAAAAGGTCAGAGCGACAGACCTTAAGAAATATGAGACATCAAAAGACTCTATTTCAGTCACAAGTGCGTAATGCCATTTGATAAATTATTAAAGACTACGATGGAAGAATTTAAACCACAAAAAATAAAGGACCAGTCGAACCTCGATGATCTACAGAGCCGGTTTGAGAATAAAATTGTCGGCGGAGCCCCTGGGCAGGGGCGTATTGAGCTTCCTGATGATGAGAAGGAGAAGAAAAAGCGGGAGATACTTCAGTTTGCAATTCAGAATGCTAATTCTTTTGATGATCTTTGGGAAGCAATCAAGGACACACTCTGTCTTCCCGGCACCTTTAACACTAAAATTGACGAACATGGCCCACTGTATCCATTTTACTCTTCCGTATCGGAGGCTATTGAGGGGAAGAAAATCGAAGTTTATCTGCCAGGCATAGAAAAAAGAACGAAGGCACTTTTTGAGAGCTATATTGAGAGTTTTCTTTATCATAAAAATGAGGCTGATCTCGTAGATATCCCCAATGATTATGGGCTAAAGGATAAGATTATTGAGCTTGCAAAAAAGACTGCGCAGGAACGGAGAGAAGGCTTTGCAAAAACAATAGCTAGTAATCCTGATTATAATTAACAGATTAAAATAAAAGGTGAGTAGCCAAAGAATAGGTGCCATGTACCCTTATTGTGAGGGTGCTGTTGGCGTTGCAAAAACTTGCGCTCCTTGTCACAATGTGATATAATATAAGGTAGAAATTTTGTAGTTCAATAAACAGGCTAATTAGCCAGAAAGGTAGGTGTAATATGGCAATTGTAAATCTGGCGATTCTCGTTGAGGATTGTGGTGATGGAGAGTTGTCGCCGTTCGTTACGAGTGAAGATTCTCTCGAGGTGGCGCGCGAGCATGTGCCTGACGCGGTGATGCTTCATCATATGACGGTAGCGGACGATGAAAGTACTGTCGCTGGCTTTGGTTCAAAGAAGCAACAACTGGCTACAACGCTGAATGCCCTCATGGAGCTCGGGTACCTCATGGACGGATGCGAAATCCAAGACCTGTTCATGAAGTTCTTTTATGAAGGGATGAAAGCGGGGATGCAATATTCCAAGGACGGCTCATCCTCGTTGCATGGTTTGGATGATCGACAGCACGCCTTTCAGCAGGGTTGACGGTTGCCTCGGCACCACTTAAAACACGGATCTGGCAAATCCGTGTTTTTGTTTGCCATTATTTTGTTTTAGCTCCTATTCTTGATACACTAACAAAATGAATCTTCAAACTGTTATATTTACTGGACGCTCTGGTGCAGGGAAAGGAATGCAATCTGAGCACCTAAAAAGGTATCTCGCAGAGCATTCACCAGAAACTCAGGTTCTTTATATTGAAACTGGAGCTTACTTCAGAAAGTATGTTACTGAAGCTGGTAATACATGGGAACGAGCGAGAAAAATTATTGAGGCGGGTAATCGCCAGCCGGACTTTCTGGCTGTATGGATGTGGGCGACAGCGTTTATTCAGAACTTCAAAGGTAATGAACATCTAGTTTTTGATGGGGCTCCACGCGCGCTCCCAGAGGCAAAGATATTGGACACAGCTCTTCCTTTTTTTGACCGAGTAAACCCTGCAGTTGTTTTTCTAGATGTATCACAGGAGTGGGCTGAGGAAAGACTTCGTGGTCGCGGACGCTCAGATGATTTGAAACCAGAAGTAGTTGCTCGTCGTTTTGCATTCTTCACAAAGGACGTAATTCCTGTGATTGAGTACTATAGAACAAACCCAACATACCGCTTTCTTCAAATTAATGGAGAGCAAAAGCCAGAAGACGTATTTAACGATATTAAAAAAGGACTTGGTATTTAAATTATAAAATGACAAGCAAAGGAATGATAAAAACTAAAGAAGAGATAGAAATAATTCGCGAAGGTGGCAAACGCCTCGCGCGTATTTTGTCTGCAATCCGCGATGCAATAAAACCGGGCGTTACCACAGGCGAGCTTGATAAGCTTGCAGAAAAATTGATGCGTGATGGTGGAGATGAGCCGGCTTTTCTCAATTATCGCCCCGAGGGAACCTCAAGCCCTTACCCAGGAACACTTTGTGTCTCTGTGAATGATGAAATAGTGCATGGTATTGGCAGCGACCGCTCGCTTAAAAAAGGCGATATTATTGGTATTGACACAGGGCTTAAACATAACGGGCTTTTTACCGACTCGGCTCTCACGGTGCCGGTTGGGAAAATAGACGAGAATGCGACAAAACTTATTGCGGCAACCGAGGGCGCACTTGCGGCGGGTATTCTAGCCGCGCGCGCGGGGAACACTACTGGTGACATCGGCTATGCTATAGAAAAATATGTGAAGGAGCACGGCTTTGTGGTGGTTGAGGAGCTTGGCGGGCATGGGGTTGGGTACAGCCAGCATGAGGACCCGCACATCGCAAACTACGGCGCGCGCGGGCAGGGGATGAAGCTCAAACCAGGCATGGTGCTTGCCCTCGAGCCTATTGTAAACGAAGGAACGCGCTATATAAAACTCATGCCAGACGGGTATACCTATGTAACCAAAGACCATAAGCGTAGCGCGCATTTTGAACATACTATCCTTATTACCGACGGCCCCGCAGAAATTCTCACAAGGCGAGGGTAGTTTTTGCGAAGCATACTCTCGTCTGAAATGGGAATTATTTTTTAATACATACTATCTATCCCAAATCTCTAGTCATGGCTAGAGATTTGGGATAGTATGATATACTAAAAACATAATGAAGGACTATCAAAATAGGGAACTTGCAAAAGAGATATTGATGGGTCTTGCAGCTGGCGGATTCATAGTTGCATGCCTTGCTATGCCTGGACTAACAAAAATAATTCCGCTTTTCAAACCAACAGGGGCAAGGGATCGATATTATATAAAGCGTGCAATTAAAGGTCTTCAAGAAAAGAAACTAGTAAACATTTATACGAAGGACGGTAACGAGGTAGTAGAGATTACAAAAGCAGGGAAGAAAAAAGTCCTTGAGTACAATCTCGATGATATGAAACTTATAGTACCGAGGAAGTGGGATGGGTATTGGCGAATCGTGATGTTCGATATTCCACAATCAAAAAAGAGGGCTCGCGATGCGGTAAGCAGAAAGATAAAGGAACTTGGTATGTACTCAATTCAAAAATCTGTTTTTGTAGCGCCATATATTTGTAAGAATGAAATTGATTTCATTGGCGAATTTTTTGATGTTCGGAACAATATTATCTATATCAAGGCAAAGGAGATTGAGGGAGTAAGTAAGCTAAAAAAGCATTTCGGGGTTTCTTAGGTATCCCAAAACTTTAGCTATGGCTGGTGTTTTGGGATGGTAGTAATTACTTACATTTTGTATCAGGCATCCTGTTCTCTAAAAATTTTATATCCTTGATTTGTTTCATTTTTTTTGTGTCGTTAGGTGATTTGTGATATAATTCTCATGTATGAATCCCGAATATGGTAGTCTAGGGAAGCAATTTCGGTCCCCCGAAGAGGAGGTAGTATATTTGCGCGCGCAGATCGCGGAGAGGGAGCAGGCGCTCGGTATTGCACCCGGTTCGCCCGAGCGCACGCTTGAAAAACGCGAGGAAGTTGCTCGCGAGAAGGTTGCAGAGTATCGCACCACGCCTACCGAAAATGTTTTGGACAAGAGCTACCAAATGAAGGTCAATGACCTTGAGACCAATGTCGTAAAGCTCGGCGTGGAACACAAGTCGGCGATTGACCAGTTGATGCAGATAGCTAAGGAAAAAGGGATAAAAAACGCTCTTGCAATTCTTGAAAAATTGAACAATCCGCACATAGAGGATGACTTTCATCGTATGCTCGTACAGCTTCTCCTTGAGACGGGGGACTTCGCGGGAATTGCGAAAGACAAAGAAGTTGCTCGCGCTTTGAAAATGCGACTTTATGAAATCACGCTTCCACCGATTGACGACAAAGGGCAAGAGCGAAAGTTTTCGGATCTCGTCTCAGGAATGGAACACTTTTTTGCGGGGATGCTCTCAATTGAAAACACAAAGCTCGGTTTTGGTGACGTGAGGAATTATTTTACACTTGAGCTAGCGCTCTCAAACTTTAGCGAACACATCGTTTTTTATTCTGCCGTACCGCTCGAACACGCGAATCTTTTTGAAAAACAAGTTCTTGCTGTGTATCCTGACGCAAAGCTCCGAGAGCATCGCGAGGACTACAATCCCTTTAATGAATCTGGTGTGACTATGGCATCTGTCGCCACGGCTGGCGGGAGTGTTGCGTATCCTATGCGCACGTACGAAACATTTACTCAGGACCCACTCAATGTGCTCCTCTCTTCTTTTTCAAAAATAAAACGTAATGGCGAGGGTGTGGCAGTGCAGATTGTGTTTAGGCCTGCGGGAAGCGCGTTCAATGCTCGCTACTCTGGGATAATGGAGCAAATCAAAAAAGGAACAAAGGCGAAGGATGCGCTCAAGGGCGCGGGAGCGCAGTTTACCACTGAGTTTGCGCAGGCAGCGAAATTTCTAGTTTTTGGGATGAAGGAAAAGAAAGAAGGCGAACCTATAGAAGAAGAATCAATCAAGAATATTGAAGAAAAAATTTCGTCGCCTATAGTGGATACCAACATTCGCATTATTGCATCTGCGGAAACATCTCTGCGCGCGAAATCCATTTTGAACGAAATTGAAAGCGCGTTCAATCAATTTGGAAAACCTCAGGCGAACGAAATCAAATGGAAAAGAGAGACAAAAGGTAGCTCTCTAATGGAGGCAATCTATCGCTACACATTCCGAATGTTTAATGAAAAGGAGAGCTTCCCACTAAACTTGAAAGAGCTTGCAACGATGTTCCATTTTCCTGTCACCACCACCTCGTCCCCCGAACTCAAAGAGGCAAAGGCGGGGGTTGCTCCTGCTCCTACGGACACCTCGCCAGACGGTGTTATTCTCGGGAAAAATATTTATCACAACAAGGAAACATTGGTGCGTATGGGGCGCGAGGAGCGTGTGCGCCATATGTATGTCATTGGTCAGACTGGTACTGGAAAGTCGCATATTCTGAAGACGATGATCATGCAGGATATTAAGAATGGCGATGGTGTGTGTTTCATTGATCCGCACGGAAACGATGTTCAAGATATTCTCTCACTTATTCCACCTGAGCGCGTGGATGATGTTATTTATTTCGACCCTTCATACACAGCGCGTCCGATGGGGCTCAATATGCTTGAATATGATGAGCGTTATCCTGAGCAAAAGACATTCGTTGTGAATGAAATGATGGGGATCTTCAACCAACTCTTTGATATGAAGGTGGGCGGTGGTGCTATGTTTGAATTGTATTTTAGAAATGCGGCGGCGCTCGTGATGGAGGAAACTGCATCTGGATCGACACTCCTCGAGATTACCCGCGTGCTTTCCGACAAAGCATTTCGCGATATGAAACTTTCGAAATGCAAGAACCCAATCATTTTGCAATTTTGGGCGAGCGCAGAAAAGACGACGGGGGACCAGGGGCTTGCAAACTTCGTGCCGTACATCTCGAGCAAGTTCGACCCATTTATTTCAAATGAAATTATGCGTCCTGTAGTACTTCAGCAAAAGTCGTCATTCAATTTTAGGCAGATTATGGACGACAAAAAGATTCTCCTTGTGAATCTTTCGAAAGGCCGCTTGGGCGACATCAACGCAAACCTTATCGGACTTGTTCTGGTTGGCAAGATTACCATGGCTGCGCTTTCGCGTGTGGATATGTTTGGAACTGGCAAAAAGCCAAATGATTTTTATCTGTACATTGATGAGTTCCAAAATGTTACCACGCCGTCCATCGCAACAATTCTTTCAGAGGCGCGCAAGTATCGCTTGAGTTTAAATATCGCGCACCAGTACATTGCACAGCTTTCGGAGGAAATTAAAAATGCCGTGTTTGGCAATGTGGGCACACTTGCGGCGTTTCGCGTAGGGCCAGAGGACGCAGAGTTTTTGGAGAAAAAATTTGCTCCAACATTTAGCGCGGAGGATATCGCCCGCTTGGATAATTACAATGCGTATATGAGTATGCTCGTGAATGGGGAGCCAAGAAAGCCATTTAATATCACTACACTCCCTCCGGAGCACGGAAACCCTGAGCTTGCAGAACAACTCAAACAACTTTCATACCTGAAATACGGCGCCCCACGCGAAGAAGTGGAAGCAGAGATTATGGGGAGGTACCGGGTATAGCTGGTAACGCTGGAGACATCAAGAAAAGGAGTAAGAAAAATATCTCGCAGTGTTTCGTATTAGACAAAGAGTAAAATAATCATATGGACAGACTAATTTTTGAATCGGAATATTGGAAGGTTGAACTCTCTGAGGATCAACTGTATCTGGGTAGGGCATATGCCATCTGCAAAACAAAGAGGGAATCACTGGCGGATCTCACCAATGAGGAATTTTCCGATTTGCATGCAGTAATCAAAAAGTACGAGGAGCTTCTCAAAAAAACTTTTAATGCAACTTTATTTAATTGGGCATGTTTGATGAATCATGCGTATCGAGAAAAACCCTACACGCCACAGGTGCATTTCCATGTTCGCCCCCGTTACGAAAATGAAGTTTCTGTAGGTGGTCTGATGTTCAATGACCCCAACTTTGGCGACCACTATCATCCGCAAGACTCAGTGTCCAACAGAGTCTCTGCAGAAATCTTCGCCGAGATTTTAAAGATACTGAGGTCTAATTTGTAAAATCAACCATGAAACCTACAGAAAATAGAAAATATTCGCTTTCCGCCTACGACCCAAGCTGGGCGAATAAATTTTTAACGATAAAGGATTTGATACTGAAAGTGTTTGTTGACAAAGCTCTCAGAATTGAACATGTAGGAAGTACGTCAATAGAAGGGATGGTAGCAAAGCCACTCATTGATGTTTTGGTTATTGTTGAAAAATTGAAACCTTTCGAAAAAGAGAAGGAATTGATGACTAAGGCTGGATATGAATGGCGTTACTACACAAACCCTGATGGTTTAGTTTTTTACAAACTTGCGCAAGGTGGTGAAAAATTGGAGAACATACACATATGTGAGGAAAGTTCAGAAAAGGTTCGTGAATTTATTGTTTTACGAGATTATCTCAGAGTGCACACAGAGAAGGCAAGAGAGTATTCAGAATTAAAACAGAAAACTATAAAGCTTCACCCAAATGACTACCCTGCTTATCGTGAGGCAAAGGCACCATTTTTGCAGGAGTTGAAGAATGATGCGTACCGCTGGGAGGCGGCTAATAATAATACGAAAATTCTTCTCACATCAAATGGATTTACGGAACCACTCATTGAGCAAGCATTTTTAGAAATGATTGGAGAGAGGACTGGCCTCAAGGTCGCGATAATACCAACAGCGAGTGACCCCATTGAATGGGTACCAGAAAAAGAGGGCAGTAAAGAATATATTGCAAAATTAATTCCTGAGAAAAAAGAAAAGAATGAGAAATGGTTGAATGACTACAAGAGAGAATGGATAAAAAGAGGTTACGATGTAGTAATTGCAGACTTAAAGGATGACTCTGAGAAAACAGAACAAAAACTCGAGAGTGTTGATGTTATAGATGTTACGGGCGGGGATGTAAATTATTTGCTTGACTGGGCAAGAAAATCAAAGCTAAACACATATTTGAGAAATCTGCTTGATAGAGGTGTTGTATATATAGGAACAAGTGCTGGAAGTGGATTACTAAACCCAGATATTGGTTTGACATGGTGGGAGCCTGGTATGTCGGCAGACCATGTTGGGTTAGGGTTTGTTGACTTTGTAGTAGTTCCCCATCAAAAAGTAGAAGACAGTTCAAAAAACGAAGAAAACCTCATTCGCCGCAAGAAATATTTACAATCAGTCACTAATTTCCCTTGGAGGGTGTATTTACTTCAGGATGGACAGGCAATTAAAGTTATTGGTGATAACGTTGAGCATATAGGATCAGGGATAAAAAAGTTTATTTGATTTCAAAAAAAGGTCCTGTGGACATTGCCCGCGCGACTCTTTTTTGTTAAGATAGCCCAATCTTAACAGTTAATTATCGTATATTTTATGGCACATCCAAAGGAAGAGCAGGTACTTATTATTGTAAAGCCAGACGCAATTCAGCGCGGGCTTTTGGGCGAGATTACAACTCGTTTTGAACGAAAGGGGCTCAATATTGTAGGAATGAAGATGATAGAGCTTGAGGACGCGCTCCTTGAGGCGCACTATGCGCACATTGCGGACAAGCCGTTTTTTGCAGGGATTAAGGCATTTATGAAGGCATCGCCAGTTGTTGTGATGGTGCTATCTGGCATCAACGCAGTTTCTGCTACGCGCCTTATTGTAGGGCCAACAAAAGGATATGACGCAGATGCCGGGAGCATTCGTGGAGACCTTTCGCTCTCCATTCAGTCAAACGTTGTGCATTCTTCAGATTCTGTAGAAAACGGCATTGCGGAAGTCGCGCGCTTCTTTAAGAAGGATGAAATTTTTGATTACAAGAAATCAAACTTTGATTTTGTTTACGCTGACGAAGCATTCTAAGTAATTACTCACACATCCTCACCTACTTTGTTGCGAGCTCTCCATTTTTTGTCATCATATCCAATGTATGACTCCAAAAAATAACAAGCTCGCGCCTCGTATTTGAGGCGTGTGAGCAATTACTTGGATCCAAAAACCTTGCACAGTGCAAGGTTTTTGTTTTGTAGTGAAGTTGTGCTGTTGCAATAAATATATAGCAGGTGTAGAGTGAATGTAGGGTTGTTTGAGGTATTGTCTCCTAAATTATTGACAAGGGAGCCTTATATTTTCACATACCAATTTTTGTTGAGAAACATTTGTCGGCAAAAATTGGTATGTGATTGCGGGCACCCACCTGGATTTTCCAGAGTCAATACCTTATACCAACCCTACATAAAAACTCATGAGCCTCTGCTCATGAGTTTTTTCAATTCCACAACCATCCCACATCTCACCGCAACCCAATCCTACAATAGTGCACTATCGTACACTATTGTAGGATTGGCATATGTTGATGTATGTCAGTATCCGATCTTTCCTTGTGGTATACCCTAAATAAGATGAAAGTGTCGTTTAAGCTCTACGGCATTATCAACTTCTGCGGCGACTATAAAGCGTATATATTTGCTCGCCTGATAAAATTCAATGATATACTCTATTTCTTTTGCGCATGGGTAGGGATGTACAAAAACAGACTTTTGGAACTCATAAAATCCCATATTTTTGAAGTGCATACGTAGGGAGTCACGTGTACGTCTAACGGTTTCTGGGACATCAAACATTACTATGCGCCACTTATTGTCCCAACGCGCTGGTGCTTTTATTTCCATGTTTTCGATGTCGTATGTAAGCGCAAGCCGTTCACCGCTTTTTGACAATACGAGAGCGAGCGTCCCGTCGCTGTTACATTTTGTTGAAACCAGCTTTGATTTATGAAGTGAATGAACAGCCCTATTTAGTGAGTCACGGTCAATATCCTGCCACTCACGATGCATTTCACGAGCTATTCGGAAGTACTGATTCGGGTTGCGGGTAAGGCCAAGAGCAAGACCACCAAGCAAAAGAAGAAGTATTTTTCTCTGCAGGGCGCTTTTTCTATTTCCGCTATGACCGACCCTACCGCTCGCTCTATCTATCATTTGAGTATTATACGCTTTGTTTCCTACTCCTACAATAGTGTACTATCGTGCACTATTGTAGGAGTAGGATTAGATGATAATTTTGGGTATACTTGGCATATGATAGCGCCTATTCCAATTGCTCTTGTAATTTTTCTTATCGCAATTGCTGTCGTAAACGGTTTTGCGGACTTGAATCATTGGTATTGGACAATGAAGTGGTTTGATATACCTATGCATTTTGCTGGAGGAGCGTGGCTCGCGGGGTTTGGTGTATGGTGGCAATATTATAGACGTGGTGTTGAAGTACCTGGTTTTCTGCAAATACTTGGTGTGTGTTTCGTTTATGCGTTTTCAATAGGTCTGCTCTGGGAAGCTTACGAGGCGGTAATAAGTTTTTTCACTGTTGGGCATATGAACTCCATGCCAGACACACTTGGAGATCTTTTATTTGATACAATAGGAGGAACAACGGTCGCGGTTTTAGTATGGGTTCTGGCGAAATTAAAAATCACACAAACTTCATGAGACTCAAATTTTACGGCGCAGCTGGAGAAGTTACTGGTTCAAATCACATTCTTGAAGACGATGGTGTAAGTATTATGATTGACTGCGGTTTTTTCCAGGGAGTAAAAGTTTGTGACGATAAAAACAATGACCCGTTTCCCTATAATCCCGCAACCATTGACGCTCTGTTTGTGACACATGCCCACCTGGACCACGTAGGTCGTATTCCAAAGTTAATGAACGAGGGTTTCAAGGGGAAAATCTATTCCACTCCACCTACGCGAGAAATCGCAAAACTTATGCTAGAGGATACTCTTCGTGTTATTGCTCGAGAGGCAAAAGCAGATGGACACGAACCGCTTTACCACGAAGACGCTGTGCAAAAAGCGTTTGATCATTGGGAGGCGATACCATATGACAAGGAAATAGGTTTTAAAAATGATATTCGTGTAAAGTTTCGCGATGCTGGGCATATTCTTGGTTCTGCAATGGTGGAGATAGACCATAAAGATAAAAGACTTATCTTTTCCGGCGACCTTGGCGCATCGTCGGTTTTAATGCCTGACTCATCTCTTCTTTCAAATGTGGACTACCTTGTAATGGAGGCAGTATACGGCGACCGTCTCCATGAGGACCTCGCTGAGCGAGCAAATAATTTTAGGAAAGTTATAGAAGAAACAATTGCGCGCGGTGGAGCGCTAGTTATTCCAGCTTTTTCAATTGAACGCACACAGGATCTTCTTTTTGAACTCAACAAAATGATAGAAAATAATTTGATACCCGAGATTCCAGTTTTTGTGGATTCACCGCTTGCGATACGTGTTACAAAAGTATTCAGTAATAGTGAATCGTACTTTAATAAAGAGATTCAAGATACAATAAAAGGAGGAGACGACATTTTTAAATTTCCCAAACTTCGTTATACTGAACGTTCACAAGATTCTATCGCGATAAAAGATGTTCCAAACCCTAAAATCATAATTGCCGGTTCGGGTATGTCAAACGGTGGAAGGGTGCTTCATCACGAACGTAACTATCTTCCCGATCCAAAGAGTACACTTCTTCTTGTGGGATACCAAGCTGTTGGCACAATGGGTCGATTGCTTCAAGAGGGTATGAAGAGCGTGCGAATTTTTGACGAGGAAGTGCCAGTGCGCGCGAAAGTTGTCACAATACAGGGATACTCCGCGCATAAAGATATGAATGCTCTTCTAGAATTCGTGACAGAAATGCAAGACTCGCTGAAGAAAGTTTTTGTGGTTCACGCTGAGCTTGGGGCTGGACTATTCTTTGCGCAACGTGTGCGCGATTATCTTGGTGTAGATACTAGAGTGCCAAAGTCGGGGGATGTTGTAGAAATAGATTTTTAGTATAGTGGAGAGTTTATGGTAGAATAAAATTATGGGCAACGAACAACATCATCATTTGAAAGTAAAAATCTGTGTGTCTGGAGCGGCAGATACCACATATTGCGGCGACAACGCGCTCGAGAGTGCAAAGGAACTCGGCCGTGAGATTGTACGCCAAGGGGGCATTCTTGTTACTGGCGCGACGACCGGGTTTCCTTTGTGGGCTGCGATGGGCGCAAAAGAAGCCGGTGGAGTTTCTATCGGACTTTCACCGGCATCAAATGAAAAGGAACACGTTGAAACATACGGATTACCATTGGACTATTTGGATATAATTATTTACACAGGATTTGGTTATTCAGGTCGCAACCTTTTGCTTACCCGCGCGTCAGACGGTGTTATTGTTGGCTGTGGACGTATTGGCACAGTGAATGAATTTACCGTGGCGTTTGAAGATCATAAACCAATCGGTGTTCTTCGCGGTGCGTGGGATATGGATGAGGTGCTTATAGATATGTTAGAAAAAAGTCATCGCAAAGAAGAAGGGAAAGTAGTTTTCAATGAAAGCCCTAAAGACCTTGTTGCGAATCTTATCAATGTCATCACAGCAGGAAAGACGTGCGACCTTGGTGAGAAGTGTCCTCAGTATGTATACGAAAACTATGATGGAGCCGGTGGGCCAAGTATGGGAGAAGGTGAGAGGGTGATGTAAAAAATAGCCCCAAAGCCCGCTGTTTTTATAAACAGCGGGTTTTGGGTTTGCTTGACAAAATGGCTGATACTGTGCTATACTTGTTCTAGTTCTTTGATAGTACTTGCGAAAAGTAGTCATAGCCAAAAGATGCTGATTTCTCGGCGTTTCCTGGCTATGACTACTTCGGTCTGGCATTGTCTCTACTAGGGATAATCAAATGGCATTATTTTCTGAAAGGAAACATCATGGCACCTAAAACTGTCATCGAGGGGTCGAGCTTCTCGGCTTCTCAGCTCAAAGAGTTGTTTGATCAAGTTGCGAACGGAACGCTTAATGGCGCCCACTTGCAAGCCTTCATTGAGCACCGTAATCCATTTGAGGTGGGCGGGGAAGAAAAGTTATTCAACCCCCACACCTACTTCAAAACCCGCGAGGGTTTGTATGTTTGGAATACGTTTGAACAACGTATCCTGTCTGAGCAGAAAGTATCGATGCCACACCGCGGGCTGGAAGGCGTAACGAGCCACACACTCGCTCGCAATATGACCGACACGGAAATCATCGACGAACTCCTGGGCGGGACGGAAGAAGTGCGTAAGCATGCCTCCACTCTCGACCAGATTGCGACAATGATTGACCTCCAGCCAAAGGGGATAGACGGCGAACTCCTGAACAATGGATACGCCAACATCTTCTATGTACTGGTAAACGGAGTACTCTTTGCCGTCAGCGTGGGCTGGCGCTTGGGCCGCCGCCGGTGGCGCGTGGGCGCTTGGCATCTCGGCGCTTATGGCAACTGGGATGCTGGCATTCGGGTCTTTCGCAATACGACCTTGGTGATTTGAACCTTCGGACTTTAAGTCCTCGACCCTTTGACCTTAGCGCTCGCGCTTTGGGAGAAGGGTCTTTTGTTTTATACTAAACACGAGTCTGCATTATGTATTAGATTACGGTTTGATATTTCAGCTCAAGATTTGTGTTGGCGAGAATTGGTATGAATATTTTTATATCAAGCGTGTCTGCATATAATCTTAAAAATATAAAAAATTGGTGCGCTGTTTTGTTGAATTTTGATTCAGCATACTATTCAGCCCAGAGAGTATTCGATGGGTGGTGCCACAGATGAAACAGCGCATAAAAGTACTCTTTGCCGTCAACGTGAACTGGAACTTGGACAACCGCAAGTGGAACGTGAACGATTGGCATCTCGACGAGAATGGCAACTGGAATGCTGGCAATCGGGTCTTTCGCAACTCTCTATTATTTCATTACTCCCTCGGCCTCGCGTTTAGGGAGTAATGTTTTTCCATTTGACCGAGCCACCCACCGAGCATCTTGCCGACCTCATCCAAGGGAACAGAAAGCACCTCATATTTTTTAGTATCAATTGAGCGAGTTTCCCAAAGTACCATAAGGAGTATCTTCAAAGTATCGAGCTTGCGAATGGCGGTTCGAAGGTAAGGGATTTTGTCCTGCTTTTGAGTAAATGATGCGCTCGCCGACATTTCCATGAGCTCTATAAAAAGCGTGTCAATTTTAAGCGCGAGGGTGTAGCGGTGAGTTTTTGGCACAAGGGGGTAAATGCTATACCAAAAGATATATGCACTTTTTATCTTTTGCAAAACAGGGACGAGAGGAGCTTGCAAAATGCTGGGGGGGGGGTAACGTTAAGTGAATGATTCGAGCGATTTGCGTTCATACATACGGTAATATCATTTCTGTAGAGAATTTGCTTTTAGCGTGGAGAGAATTTAAAAGAGGGAAGACACAGAAAAGAAGAGGGTCAGGTAGTTTTTGATGAAAGTCCAAAAAAACTTGTTGCGAATCTTATCAATGTCATCACAGCAGGAAAGACATGCGACCTTGGTGAAAAATGCCCTCAGTATGTGTACGAAAACTATGATGGAGCCGGTGGGCCAAGTATGGGAGAAGGTGAGAGGGTGATGTAATGCAGAACAACTGACAATTGACACCGCTACGCGGACAATTGACTCAATTTCAATTAAAAGAGAGCAATTTGCCTTTGGCAAATTGCTCTCTTTTGTCACATGTCACATGTTTTTGGTCAAATGTTTGCGAAGCTACTTTACCTCGTTTACGACATTCACAAATGTCTCAGGATTGTTTTCTGCGAGGTCTGCCATTATCTTGCGGTCAATGATAATGTTCTTTTTCTTGAGCGCATCAATAAATTTGCTGTATGAAAAACCAAGAGGGCGTAGGGCGGCATTCATTTTCACTGTCCAAAGGCGACGGAAGACATTCTTCTTGTCACGGCGGTGAGCAAAAGCGTATGCGCCTGCGTGGGCAATAGCGTCGTTTGCCTGGATTTCCTTTGTGCTACGTCCAAAACGGTAGCCCTTTACCTGGGCCAAGACGTTTCGACGGTGTTTTGCTGAAGTTGTTCCTCGTTTTACTCTTGTCATGGTGTTTTAGTATATTTACCCACCTAACTTTTAGCAAGATTAGGTGATGTATTTATTAAATTTTGCCCTACTTTTCAACTATACTTTTTTTTAGAAATAAGTTGTTAAAAGTTTGGGCGGGTGAATAAATTAAAGAAGTCCTGGTAGAAAGCGCGCCTTTTCCTTGTTGGTCATAGGGAACTCGCTCAAACGCTTTCCTGCGAGTTGCTTTGAGCGACTAGCTTTTGCGTTGAAGTGGTTTTGACCTGGCTTGCGACCAAGAATCTTGCCGGTCTTTGTCACCTTGAGTCTTTTGGTAAATGATTTGTTTGTTTTCATGTGGTTGATTTTTAAGGAGCAAAGCGACTATTAAAATCACCATCCAGCCCCACTTCTACATTTTTGCTGTTGAATTTTTGTCCAGCCCCAGTTCTACTTATTTAGAGAACTGGAGCTGGGTAAAATTCTTTGCAAAAAAACAGAAGTGGGGCTGGATAAGAAATCTAATCTCGCTTCGCTCGTTATCTTTCCTACTTCTTTGATGCGCGTTCAAGTGTGACAGAGAGTCCCTTTGGGCTTTTGAGTGGCTCGCCCTGTAATCTGTATTCTTCAGAAATAAGGGTCAGAATTCTGTCGAGGCGCTCCTTTTTGAACCCCATATCCGCGTACTTTGACCTTCCCACAAGGAAGAGGTCAATCTTTACGCGGTATCCCTCCTTGAGCCACTTTGAAGCATTTTTTGCCTTAAGCTCTAGGTCGTGTTCCGAGGTGCCAATCTTTACCTGCAGTGTTTTGGTTTCCGTAACGTGAGCGCGAGCCTTTGCTTCTTTTTGTTTTTTGCTCTGCTGGTACTGAAATTTACCGTAATCCATTATCTTCGCAACTGGCGGTTCAGCTGTTGGAGAGATCTCTATAAGATCAAGTCCAAGAGCTTCTGCTTTTGCGAGTGCTTCTGATAGTGAAAGGACTCCAAGAACTTCGCCAGTATCCGTGATAACACGGAGTTCCTTTGCGCGAATTTGATGATTGATTTTTATCTTTATAGCCAATGGATTTAACCGCCTTTTGTAGGGCTTTTTGGTAAATTAACAACACCGCAAAACATTGCGGAGTTAGGGAGATTGTAGGCTATTTTGAAATAAAAGTCAAACGGACGGCGGGATGTTCCGCCGTCCGACAATTGACCATTGACACGAGGAACAATTGACTA
>JBAQCU010000003.1:0-1624 GCA_049294435.1 Minisyncoccia bacterium | reverse complement strand
ACCCTAGATTGCTTCGAGTACTCGCAAAGACTGGCTTTTATGGAATTTTTCTGCTGAGTGTGAGCTGTTACCACATCGGCCGTTGCCGAATCACCCTTTTTGGTGTATTCTGCGTCAGTACGTGTAGGGATTAAGTAGATATTGGGGAGTCGTCTAACGGCAGGACAGAGGCCTTTGAAGCCTTTAATTGTGGTTCGATTCCATGCTCCCCAGCTTTGAATTTGGTACAATGGGGTTAATGAGTGTACGAGCCACAAAAGAAAGGGTAATTTTGCACATAGATGGAGATGCTTTTTTTGTGGGTGTGGAAGTGGCGAAAAATCCGAAACTAAAAGGTCTTCCAGTGGTTACTGGCGAGGAGAGAGGCATAGTGTCTGCACTTTCATACGAGGCAAAGGCACTGGGGATTGTACGTGGTATGCCTATCTTTAGATTAAAAAAGGAGTTTCCGCAGGTAATAATTCTCCCCGGAGATTATCAATCGTATGTTCATTACTCGCAGATGATGTTCGATATTGTGCATAGATATGCATATGATATTGAGGAATACAGTATTGACGAATGTTTTGCTGACATCACCGGTCTCGATAGGACACTCAAAAAAACGTACAAGGAAATTGCCGCGCAAATAAAAAAAGAAGTAACTGAGGAATTAGGACTCTCTGTGTCTATCGGACTCGCGCCAACAAAAGTTCTCGCGAAGATAGCGTCCAACTGGGTAAAACCAAACGGGCTCACTATCATTGAAGCGAAAACTGCTACAGATTTTCTCGCGAAAGTTCCCATCGGAAAAGTGTGGGGAATCGGCCCAAAAACCTCTGAGGTGCTGATACGGCGAGGAGTGAAAACTGCGCTTGATTTTCGCGAGAAAGATCTCGCGTGGGTAAAAAAATGCCTATCAAAACCGTATGAAGCAATTTGGAGTGAATTAAATGGCGTTTTGATTATGGATGTTAATACAGAATCAAAAAACACATACTCTTCTATCCAGAAAACTCGAACATTCCACCCGACAACAAATGACAAAACTTTTCTTTGGTCGCAAATCTCAAAACATATTGAAGACGCGTGTAGAAAAGCGCGGTACTATGAATTGACGCCAAAGAGAATTTCAATTTTCCTAAAAACACAAGATTTCAAAATAGTGTCTGTGTCTACCGCGCTTCCAGCACCATCAAACTCGCCAGAGATCTCTCTTTCACTTGCGCGTAATTTATTTAAAAAAATCTACACAAAAAACATCCAATACCGAACCGCAGGCGTGACATTAGATGACCTCACCGCCGACTTTACACCTCAAGCAGATCTGTTTGGAGGCACAACAAAAGGCGACAAGTTTGATCTAATACATAAACAAATTGATTTTTTGGAGGACAAGCTTGGTAAACGAGTAGTTTATCTAGCTTCTACTCAAAAGGCTTTAAAACACAAAGTAATTGGCACAGATTCTAACGACATAGAGAGAGATTTATTGTTCTTGTAAATATAGGTCCCTGTGGCAGAGACCGCAGGCGAATCAGCTGACGGGTCACCAGAGCCGTGTCGTGGACACGTGGCTCGGCCTTAATACTTGGAATTCGCTTCTCATTCAGCAGAATGACTCTTGGAGTATTCATACAAAAGC
>JBAQCU010000002.1:0-6415 GCA_049294435.1 Minisyncoccia bacterium | reverse complement strand
ATTTTCACGAGTGGCGCAACTGAAGCAAACAGCATGGTGATATTCGGCGTTGTTCGCTATGCTCGCGCCAGTGGCGTTCTGCGCCCACACATTATTGTTTCTTCTATTGAACACCCGTCAGTACTCGAAGTCGCGAAGGCGCTTGAAGCTGAAGGCGTACTCGTAGATTATGTGCCCGTTGATAGTCACGGACTTGTTGATACAAAAGAACTTAGAAAACTAATCAGACCAGAGACTGTGCTCGTGTCTATAATGTACGCAAACAACGAAATTGGAACGATTGAGCCGATCATCGATATCGCAAAGGAAATTCGTCATGCGCGAAAGATGAACGGTGGAGTGTATCCGTATTTTCATACAGACGCTGCGCAGGCGGGGAATTACTTGGACATTAATGTCCTTCGTCTTGGCGTTGACTTGATGACACTTTCTTCTGGGAAGACATACGGACCACGTGGCGTTGGCGCGCTCTTTGTAAAGCGTGGAGTTGAGATGAGCCCACTAATGTACGGAGGCGAGCACGAGAATGGACGTCGTGCAGGAACAGAGGCCGTGGCACTGACAGTAGGATTTGCTACAGCACTTAAAGAATCACAAAAGATGATTGCGAAAGAGAGTAATCGTGTGCAGAAGCTTCGCGACTCGTTAGCTTCAAAAATTTTGAAGAAGGTTTCTGGCACAAGCGTGAACGGGGATCTCCTTCAGAGTCTGCCGAACATTTTAAATATCTCCTTTGACGGAGTGGAGAGTGAAGCTTTGGTTCTTTATCTTGACGCTGTAGGAATAGCGGTGTCTGGGAGGAGCGCTTGCAAGAGTTCCGATGGTGGCCCGTCTCATGTTATACTGGCGATAGGCGAAGCAAATGAAGGAGAATCAGGCTCAATCCGCTTTTCTCTTGGCAGGGAAACAAAAAATGAAGACATTACTCGCGTAGCGAGCGAGGTTTCTCGTCTCGTGCCACTCCTCCGCAAAGCACAGGTGCAGAGTGACCGGGTTTAAAACTAAAGACTATCAACTATTAACTAAAAACTGTATTTTTATGTACGAAGCAAAAAACTTTGAACGACTCTTGGGGACCGATGGTTTTTCTGACGTGCTTCTTCGTAACCATTTCACCCTCTACGAGGGGTATGTTTCCAATACAAATAAAATTCACGAGTTCTTAAAGACAGCAGAGGCTGGTGTACCGCCGTACAGCGAGCTAAAGCGTCGTTTTGGGTGGGAGTGGAACGGAATGCGCCTGCATGAATTATATTTTGGGAATATGATTAAGGGTGGAAGTGATCTGGATAAAAAGAGTTTACTTGCAAAAAAAATGGAGCAAGATTTCGGTTCAGTAGAAAATTGGGAAAAAGATTTCCGCGCAACGGGAGCAATGCGTGGTATCGGATGGGTAATACTTACGCGTGATATTGATAGTGGGCGACTATTTAATGTATGGATTAACGAGCACGATGGTGGACATCTCGCAGGAGCTACTATCGTTTTAGTGATGGATGTTTTTGAGCACGCATTCGCTCTTGATTACGGCATCAAGCGCGCGGATTACATTAATTCGTTTTGGGACGCGATTGATTGGGATGTTGTAACAAGCCGATTTGTTGCAGGAAAATAGACGACACGGTACAATTCAATAATCAGGATAAAGAATTTTTGCATTCGCATTTATTCTATATTCAACATTCTATAATTCTACCCTATGGAACACCTCACAAAATCACAAATTGTTTTGCTAACACTCTTCGTCAGTTTCGTTGCGTCAATGGCGACTGGAATTGTTGTTGTGACACTCATGGACCAGGCTCCTGATCCTGTGAATCAAACGATAACAAATGTTGTCGAGCGAACAATTGAAAAGATTACGCCAACATTTGTTGATAAGCCAGGAACGACTATAGTAGTGAAAGATGAAGATTTGGTTGTCGCAGCAATAGAAAAAAATGTAAATAGCACAGTTGCGCTTAGAACTACAATAGGTGAAGGAGGAGTTTTGCCTGCAGGTGTCGGGACAATAATTTCATCAAATGGCCTCGTCGTTACAACTCGTTGGAATTTGGGTCTCGGCGCGCTTTATACAACAATCGATGGCATTCAGTACACCATTGAAGTTGTAGTAAACAATAAATCGGACTCACTTGGCATTGGTCGTCTTGTTCCGGTATCTGCAACGTCAACGCCAGAGTTTAAGTCAGTTACATTTGGCAATCCTAATACATTAAAAATTGGGCAAACTTCTCTCGTGATAGGTGGTCGTGATGCAAAAACAATTTCTACAGGAATTATCACAAGCCTTGATATGCGTACTGTTGTTGACAAAGAAACAAAAGTTGAAACAAAAGTACTAGACAATGTGGCTGTTTCAACGCGATTTGCTGGTACTTCAAACGGCGCGCCTATTATCAACCTAAGCGGTGATGTAATTGCATTTTTGAATATAGACGAGAATGCTGGATCACAGACTGGTGTGCCTGTTACTGAAGCAAAAAGACTTCTTGATGAGGCCCAAAACCCTCCGTCTGAAAAGAAGTAAGATTACTAGGTTCTCGGCGTTGTTTGACAAGAGAGAACCACTGTTGTACATTGACCTTAATATTCGTTATTCAATTTTATAAACATGATGCCTCCATTTAACAATTTCACTACTAAAGCCCGCGATATTATACGTCGCGCGCATGAGCTTACGGTTGAGCGCGGGCAAAACCACGTTAGTCCAATGCACCTGCTTACAGCTCTTGTACTAGATGATGAAAGTATCGTTGTGTCTATTTTAGACAGACTTGACGTGGACTCTACTCTGTTTGCTGAGGCAATTCTTGATCTCATTGAACCAACGACTTCACAAAATGTCGCCTCTGCTTCATACCAACTTTACCTTACTCAAGAGTTGGGGCAGATACTTGGAGAAATCGCTCCACGTATTGCAGAAACAATGAAGGACGAGCAGATTTCTTGTGAGCATTTATTTTTGGCGCTTTTTGATGTTGAAGGACAAGCTCGAGAATTTTTATCACGCAACAGCCTAGAACGCGAAAATGTTATGAAAGTGCTTGAGGAATTTCGTACACAAAATATCACAGACAGCACACCGTCAAAAAAATTAAAATCTGTTTATAAATATACCCGCAACCTTACAACTCTTGCGTCTCAAGACAAACTTGACCCAGTAATTGGGCGTGACAACGAAGTCGGGCGTATCATGCAAATTCTTTCGAGACGTACAAAAAACAATCCTATTCTTATCGGGGAAGCAGGTGTTGGCAAGACCGCTGTAGTGGAAGGTCTTGCTATTCGCATGGCAAAGGGTGATGTGCCAGAGTCTCTAAAAGGAAAAGAACTTGTTTCTCTAGACCTCGGCCAACTTATTGCCGGCACAAAATATCGTGGAGAGTTTGAGGACCGTTTGAAAAAGATTATGAAGGAAATTGAACGTTCGGAAGGTAAGATAATTCTTTTCATAGATGAGATTCATACTATCGTTGGCGCCGGTGCGGCGGAAGGTTCTATGGATGCGTCAAATATGTTGAAACCTGCTCTTGCTCGCGGAGAACTTCGTGCCATCGGCGCTACCACGCTTCGCGAGTACCAGAAGCATATTGAAAAAGATCCTGCTCTCACTCGTCGCTTCCAGCCTGTGCATGTGAACGAGCCAAATATTGAGGATGCTGTTGCAATTCTCCGTGGTCTTAAAGAAAAATACGAACTCTTTCATGGAGTGCATATTACGGATGACGCAATTATGGCGGCAGTAAACCTCTCTAGTCGCTACATCACTGACCGATTCCTTCCTGATAAAGCAGTGGATCTAATAGATGAGGCAGCATCTTCTCTTCGAATTTCGCTTGAAAATAAGCCACCCGTTCTTGAGGACGCTCACCGTCGCATTATGCGTCTTGAAATTGAAAAGGAAGCTCTTAAAAAGGAATCCACTATTGAGGGCGATGCCGGTAAAAATGCAAAAGCGCGTACAAAGAAGATTGACAAAGAAATCGGGGATCTCCGCGAAAAGACAAAGGAAATTGAAATCAAATGGAAAAACGAAAAAGAGCTCGTTGCAGACATTAGAACGATTAAGAAGAGCCTTGAGACTGCGCGCCTAGAAGCAGAAACTGCCGAAATGAAAGTAGACCTTGCTCTTGCAGCGGAGATACGCTATGGACGCATTCCTTCATTTGAAAAAGATTTGGTATCCAAGGTTGCGCGTTTAAAAAAACTTCAATCATCACGTCGCATTTTAAAAGAGGAAGTAATGGAGCAGGATATCGCGGAAGTAGTTGCTCGTTGGACAGGAATTCCTGTAACTAAGATGCTTGAAGAAGAAGCAGGGAAACTTTCACATATAGAAGAGGAACTAGAAAGGCGCGTAGTAGGACAGAAGGATGCTATTCAAAAAGTGGCTGATGCTATTAAGCGTTCGCGCGCTGGTATCGCAGACCCTAACCGTCCCATCGGCTCGTTCCTTTTTCTTGGTCCAACAGGCGTAGGCAAGACCGAGCTTTCAAAGGCACTCGCGCAGTTTATGTTCAACGATGACAAGGCACTTGTTCGCGTGGATATGTCAGAGTATATGGAAAAACATTCGGTTTCAAAATTGATTGGTTCACCTCCAGGGTATGTTGGACACGAGGAATCAGGAAACCTAACAGAGATTGTGCGTCATCGCCCATACTCCGTGCTACTTTTTGACGAGATTGAAAAAGCGCACCCTGAGGTGTTTAACATTCTTCTTCAAGTCTTTGATAATGGACATCTAACAGACTCAAAAGGTCGCGTAGTGAATTTTAAAAACACAGTTATAATTTTGACGTCAAATATCGGCTCGGAGCACATTGATAAAATGCAGTCTATTGGTTTCGGCGCACACGCAAGCGACAAAGCTGATTATTCTGACGCAAAGGAGCGCGTGATGGAATCACTCAAGAGTTTTTTCCGACCTGAGTTTTTGAATCGTCTGGATGAAATAATTATCTTTGACATTCTATCGCCAGAAATTATAGAAAGTATAGTTGGTCTTCAGGTGGAGATTGTAAAGAAACGCCTTGCTGAAAAAGAAGTTGTCCTAAATGTAATGCCCGAGGTGATGAATTATCTTGCCGAGAAAGGATATGATTCGCGATATGGCGCTCGCCCGCTAAAGCGTTTGATCCAGAGCAAGATTCTGACACCTGTTGCGTCACTTATGATTTCATCGGGTGTGCTTAAGGGTGGGCGAGTGCTTGTGTCTGTGGAAAAAGAGGAGATTGCTATTCGTGTGGAGAAGAAACAGGTGACGACAAAGCCACGCGCACGCACAAAAGCAAACGTGTAGATTATTTGTCAGATACATGTGTTTTAGTCACAAGCCAGCTTGATAAATCAAGCTGGCTTGTGTATCATAATAGTATGGTTGCTATTGATAACGAAAAGCTTGAGCTGGTAAAACAACTTTACTTTTGCGAAGGGTATTCAATGAAACGTGTGGCCGAGGCGCTCGGTGTCTCTATTGATGCAGTGACGTATTTTATGCGTCGCCACAATTTAAAACGGAGAACATTGCAAGAAGACAGCGCTATTCGGTTCAAGAACAAGCCACTTTCGTATTTAGTGAAGGAAAAATTAACTTCGGAACAAGAAGTGCTAAAGACGGTTGGTGTCACATTGTATTGGGGCGAGGGATATAAAACAGAGAAAAGCAATGGTATTGATTTGGCGAACAGTGATGTTTCTATGGTACGCGTCTTTCTTTCTTTTTTGCGTGAAATATGTGGTGTGGATGAGAAAAGATTACGTGTATTGTTATATTGCTATTCCAATCAAGATCCAAAAAAACTACTTAGATTTTGGAGCAAAGAAACCAAAATTTCACTGGGGCAATTTACAAAACCATATATAAGGAGTGATTTTAAGCCAGCAATGCTGGACAGGATGCCGTATGGTATGGTACATATACGATATGCCGACAAAAAATTACTAAAAACAGTAATAGGTTGGATTGAGGAAATAAAAATAAAATACGCGTAGGTGGTGGAGTGGTCTAACACAGCAGACTGTAAATTTGCCGGCTTCGGCCTTCGAAGGTTCGAATCCTTCCCTACGCACAAAAACTAGCCCCAGGCTCGAAACAGCCTGGGGCTGTAGATTTTTGTGCCGTAGGGAAGGATTCGAAAGTGAGTGCGGGCACCCATTTACCAGAATGGGTCGCACGAGCAGGGCCGAGAAATTTTTGTTAGCGACGGCGAGCAAAAATGTTCTTGGCAGAATCCTTCCCTACGCACCAAATAAAATACTTAGCCATTCTAGAATGGCTGAGTATTTTATTAGCGACGTAGACGGGTCAGCAGAGCCGCGTCTTGGACGAAGACAAAAAAGAAAGTAATCTTTTTCATTCCCAAGCCGAGGAGCTAATATATGAGTACATATATTAGCGGCACTCGGACGC
>JBAQCU010000001.1:0-12074 GCA_049294435.1 Minisyncoccia bacterium | reverse complement strand
CTACAATTTCACCTTTATTGACCTCAAAACTAACGTTTTTAAGAGCCCAAAACTCTTCTTTAGTTTCAAGTCCAATGATTTGTTTCGCTTTATGTTTTGCAAATTTAAATGGATTTTTTAGAATATTTGCAAAGATATCACGCAAGGCGATATATCCACCTTGCTGATGGGTGATCGTGTATTTTTTTGCAATATTCTTAATTTCAATAATAGGTTTATCCATATACATTAAATTAAATCAGCAAAATGACGTTCCACTTTTTTAAAATAAATAGTTCCAATAATGAGTAATGCTGCTGTAGCCGCAAAAGAACTAGCAAGTAGAATCCAATTAACAGGAGTTGTTCCTAGTAGTGTTGCGCGTGCAGATTGAATAACACCCATCATTGGGTTAAAGGCTAGAAGCCAAGAATATTTACCTGCGATACTGGCAGGATAAATAACCGGAGTTAAAAAAAGTAGAATCTGAATAAAAAAAGGAAGAGCGTATCTGACATCTCGATATTTCACATTAATTGCCGCTAAAAATAGACCCCCACCGACAGCAGCCATAAAAGTGATTATAACAAGTAGTGGAAGTATGAATATACTAGTGAAATTCGGAACATACCCGAAATAAATCATCATCCCAATAAGAATGACTGATGCAATCGCGAAGTCGACAAATTTTGTAGCTACTGATGAAATAGGTAGAATAAGTCGTGGAAAATATACTTTAGTGATAATTGCCTGATTTGCTATTAGGGTGTTACTTGTTTCAGAAAGTGCCGTTGAAAAAAATTGCCAAAAAATAAGACCGGTATAGACAAAAATAGGATATGGCACTCCGTCGGAAGGGACTTTAAGAAAAGTACCGAAAAACAGAGCGAACACCACCATTGTCATAAATGGTTGAAAGACTGCCCAAAGTACACCAATAAAAGTTTGTTTATATCTCACCTTAAAATCACGCCACGTCAAAAAATATAAAAGTTCTTTATATTGCCAAATCTCTTTGAAATCCTTCGAACTTAATACTTTTTTAGGGCGAATAATCGTTGTGCTCATATAACTCATATAATTGTCATATAATATCATATTTTAGATAGTTTTGACATTAGAACCTAATAGCCCGTAATCAGTGTTAGATTACAATTACAGCAAAAATGGTATACTCTATACTATAAAATATGTGCCAACACATACCCATGGTATGAAATTTACAATTATTACTCCCACTTATAAACATGCAGATAAACTCAAGCGTGCGGTAGAGTCTGTTCTTCATCAAACTTATACAAATTGGGAATTAATTATTATTAATGACTCCCCCTCTGATAAAACATATAAGTCTTTTGCTTATACAATTAATGACCCACGTATCCGATATTTAATTAATGATACAAATCGTGGAGTAAACTATTCTCGCAATAGAGCAATGGATAACATATCTCCAGAATCTAAGTGGATAATATTTTTAGATGATGATGATTATTTTGCGCAAGATGCGCTCGAAACTTTTCGCAAACTTTCGATTGCACATCCTCTGGGTAAATGGTTTGTTACCAACCGCGCGTACGCAGACGGCACACTTGTTACAAAATACCCCAAACCAGAAACATGGTATTCGTATATTAAAGATGTGCTCATACTAAAGCGATGCAAGGGTGACGTGACACACTGCATAAAAACAAGCCTTCTTGCTAATATCAGATATTCAAAATATATAAAACAGGCAGAAGAGTGGATATTCTATTATCAAATATCACTTAAAGAAAAATTCTATTACAACGACCACAATAGCACCATAACTGATGGTTATGACACAATAAATGGTCTTAATTTTCGTAAACGTACTCGTAGTGAACAACTAAAAACACTTTTCATTTTTATTTATGAGGGTTTCAAACTTAACCTGATCTATCATCCAACTTTTCTCGTTTATCTTTTAATGAGATTTGTAAGATTAATTATAAAAGGTTGATAAAAAGAAAAGCTCCACAACAAGACATCGTTGTGGAGCCTATAACGTGACTCTCCATAAAATCATTTCTTACTTAGCGGTGTTTTTGATCTGCTCAGAAATCCATTCGTATGTCTTTGCAAGACCGTCACACAAAGGGGCTGATACTGCCCAACCAATTTTTCCCCTATAAAGGGTATTATCGGAATTGCGACCACGAACACCAAGGGCGGTATTTTCCAAATCGTGGTTAATTTTGATATCTTTGCCAGCAATATCTGCAACCATATGAACCAAACCATTAATGGTAATCATCTCTTCAGAACCAATGTTGACCGGTTCTCCAAAGTCAGATTCCATGAGGCGCCGTGTTGCTTCTATACATTCATCGATATATAAGAATGAGCGAGTCTGCTTACCATCTCCCCAAATTACAATTTCCCCGTTTACCGATTGTGCAACTTTACGACACATCGCAGCTGGAGATTTCTCACGACCACCATCCCATGTTCCAAGGGGACCAAAAATATTGTGGTAACGAGCAATTCTGACGGGTATACCATAATTACGACAATAAGCAAGATAGAGATGCTCACTGAAAAGCTTTTCCCAACCATACTCACTATCTGGCTGAGCTGGATACGCAGAATCTTCTTTGCAATTTGGATTACCGGGTTTTTGTTGATTGTATTCCGGATACATGCAAGCACTGCTACTGTAAAAAATCTTTGTCTTGTTAATACCAAACACTTGATTTATATTGTGTTGGACCTTTAAAACATTTAGATTAATACTGACAGAGTTATGCATAATTGCCGCATCATTTATGCCAACAAAAACATAACCGGCTCCACCCATATCTGCCGCAAACTGATATATGTGGTCAAACGTGCTACCATCTGGAGCCATAAGTATTTGATTCATGCCGAAATAAAGACTTAAATCAGAAACTATGAAATCATCAGCAATGGTGGCTTCATACTCTGGATTTTTCAAATCAACCCCACGAACCCAGAAACCTTCTGCTTTCAACCTTTTGATCATATGATGACCAATGAAGCCACCGCCACCAAGTACCAAGGCAGTTTTTTGTCCATTTTTCATGACTATTTTCTCCTATGTTAAATAACTAATCTCTGACTAAAACCTTTAATCAGTTCCGGGCACATATTAACACACTTTATTATTTTTGTATACCTATTATTTTACAGTTTATTATTGTGTTCATAGACCACATTTAAAACTTAAAACATCCAAATAACCGTCTTAACAAAAAACTATAGCTTACTTAGAATATCCTTATAATACTCATTTGTTTTTTTCAGTCCTTCTTTAAGAGAAGTCTTCTTTTTCCATCCTAATTTTTCAATCTTTGAACTATCGAGCTCATGCTCTTTAGTTTCAATTATATTAGAAGTTTCTGTGACTTGTATACCTCCTTCATACCCCACAACTTCACATATATTTTGTACAACCTCATAAATGCTATGTTGTTGTCCACCAATACAATAAATATCACCTGGAATAGCTTTTTCTTGTAACAATAACATCGCGTCTATTAAATCTTCTATATAAACGAATTCACGAAGACTATCTTTTACAGAAGAATATACTGTGGGCTGTTTATTTTGATAAACATCAGAAAATGATTTTGAAACTAGTCTCCTGTTATTATTGTCCCCTGGCCCATAAACGTTTACAGATCGAAAAATAATTACCGGAACTTTAAAAGTTCTAAAATAATCCTGAGCTATTAAATCCTGACAAGCTTTTGCGGTTTCATATGTATTACCTGGTAAAAAATGAGTCTCTTCATTATATGGTGGCTCTGCTCTACCATACACTTTATATGATGTATTTATGATAACTTTTTTTACTGGGACTTTAGAGATCCTGATAGCTTCTAGCAACGAAGTTGCTCCGTAAACAGTATCAAGATATGCACGTCTCGGATTTTTTATGTATTCAGAAGTAATAGCCTCTGATGCCAAATGATAAACATTGGTAACTTGATGTGATTGAAGAACATAGATTAAAAGTTCCATATTATTAATATCTCCAATCACAGGAATAACCTGCTTATAATCTTTCAAATGCTCAAAATTACACGTTCTTGATAAAAGAATTATCTTGATGTTTGACGGATCTAAAAGAAGTCTAGTTGTTAAAGCTCTCCCTATAAAACCTGATGCTCCGGTTATTAATATGACATTATTCCCCATATGGTTATGAATTATACCTTAATTTACTAAAATTACATATTTGTTTATAAAAATAGTATACATTATCTATAAATAATAGTAATATTAATATTATATGAAATTATTAGTCACTGGAGGAGCAGGGTTTATTGGTTCAAATTTTATACACTATGTTTTTAAAAAATACCCAAACTATAAAATAGTTAACTTAGACGCTTTAACATATGCCGGATGTCTAGATAATTTAAAAGAATTTGAAAATGATTCTCGTTACACATTTGTACATGGGTCTATCTGTAATAGAGAATTAGTAGACAGCATAATGAAGGATATTGATATTGTTGTTAATTTTGCTGCTGAATCTCATGTAGACAGATCGATCGAAAACCCACAAGAATTTATAATGACAAATATTGTTGGTACTTATACACTTCTTGAATCAGCTCTTCGTCATAACAAAAAACGTTTTCATCACATATCAACAGATGAAGTATATGGACAACTTTCGTCTACAGATAAACCATTTTCTGAAAAAACTCCTTATGACCCAAGAAGCCCTTATAGTGCTTCAAAGGCTAGCTCCGATCATTTGGTTAGTTCTTATTTCCATACATATAACTTACCAATAACCATTTCAAATTGTTCAAATAATTATGGCCCTTATCATTTCCCAGAAAAACTGATACCACTTGCGATTACCAATATCCTTACAAACAAAAAAATCCCTATCTATGGTGATGGTTCACAAATCAGAGACTGGTTACACGTTGAAGATCACTGTCGTGCGATAGATCTCATTGTTCATAAAGGAAAAATTGGAGAAACATACTGTATCGGAGGGGATAGTGAATATACTAACAAAAATCTCCTTCTCATGATTTTAAAGATAATGAAAAAGGAAGAAAGTGTTTTTGAATACGTCAAAGATAGACTGGGACACGATAAACGATATGCTATTGATTTTTCTAAAATTAAAAATGAGCTTGGCTGGAAACCAGAAATAGAAATAACTTCTGGATTACAAAAAACAATCAAATGGTACGAGAAGAACGTTGATTGGTGGAAAAACAAAAAATAGTTTATTGTGCTATAATTACTTTATATGAAAGGAATCATTTTGGCTGGAGGTGCAGGAAAAAGACTGAGTCCGCTCACGCGTATTACATCAAAGCAACTTTTGCCGATTTATAATCGTCCAATGATTTATTACCCCCTCAATACGCTTATTAAGGCTGGTATAAAAGAAATTTTAATCATTATTGCTCCAGAAAGAGCTGGGGAATTTCTTAACTTGCTTGGTTCTGGAAAAGAATTTGGCGTAAAATTTACATATGAAATTCAAGACAAACCGTTAGGCCTCCCTGAAGCATTTATTATTGGGGAGTCATTTTTAGATGATGACGATGTGGTTATGATTCTAGGAGACAATATATTTGAAGAAGATTTCTCTGAACATATTCGCTCTTTCAAAAGTGGAGGACGTGTATTCGCGGTAGAAGTGGCAGATCCTGAGCGTTCAGGTGTAGTAGAGTTTGATGAAAAAATGAAGGTGATTTCGATTGAAGAAAAGCCTGAACATCCAAAAAGTAATTTTATTATCCCAGGACTTTTTATATATGATTCTCGTGTTGTTCAGTTTGCAAAAGAACTCAAACCAAGCGAGCGAGGAGAACTTGAAATTACTGATTTACACAAGCGATATTTGGAAATTGGCGAGCTTGATGTAAAGAAAATTTCTGGAGAATGGATTGATGCGGGAACGTTCGATTCATTGTTGAAGGCAAATGAATTAGCAAAAGAGAAACTGCACAAGAATTTAATTATTTAAAAAAATGACAACTACTGAGTTATTGCAACAAATTCTTTGATGTAATCAATAATCTTTTTTTCCGCTCGCCAACCAAGCTCATTTCTTGACCTCGCAAGATCTATAGAAGCACTCATGCGGTTCCCCTTCCTCTCTGGAAGCATCGTCACGCTTCCACCAAATGCTTTTGCTATATCAAGAATACTATAATCATCTTCTGCTCCTAGTCCGTAGTCGTCACCCTCTCCTTTTTCCCCAACAAGAGCAAGCCCTCGCACAATGTCATCGACGTGTGTAAAATTACGCACCTGCGTTCCTGGGGCAACTACTGTGAGTGGTTCACCTTTTTTAAACTTTTCCTTAAAGATGGCTATGAGTGTTGCGTACTGACCGGTGGAAATTTCTCGTGGCCCATACACATTATAAAAATACGTTATTGCATACGGGAGCTGAAACCATGAACCATAATTGCGTACAAGCTCCGTGTTGCTTGCCTTCGTCCACGCATAAGGACTCTGGTCTCTTCCGAGTCCACCGTCGCCAAACTTAGTACTGGAGCCAGCGTAAACAATTTTTATATTGTTCGCTCTGCAAAACTCAAGTACTGCAAAAGTACCAACCTTGTTGGACTCCCAAACAATAGCCATATCCTCAAAGCTCTGCTCCACGCGCGAATATTCACCGAGGTGATAGACAAGGTCAGGGATGAAATCAATGAGTGTTGCAATATCCTTTGTATGCCCTTCAATATATGTTGCTTCAGGAATATGATTTTTTCGGGAACCTGTAAAATAGTTGTCTAGAGAAAAAACTTTATTTGCAGGGTCCTTCACAAGACTTTCAATAAGATTTGACCCAATAAATCCAGCACCGCCTGTTACTAAAATGGTTTTTTTAGTTGTTTTGCTCATAATTTCAGCAGTATAACATCAAAATAGGTCCATCCAAAATCTAGAATTCCTTTAAACTGCGAAGTCAAAAAGTTTGCTGAAGACTTTTTCTTTCATCGCTTTGGCGATGAGAGACCAATCGTATTTTTCGGCGACAAGGGTGCGTCCGTTTATAAAAAGCCTATTGCGGAGCGCTGGGTCGTCTATGAGGCGCTTGACCTGACGAGCGATGCTTTCAGGGTCGTTGATGTTCGCAAAAAGACCAGTCGGCTCGTGGTCGGGATTTTGGTCAGGGTCAAAAAGAAAATCTGGGATCCCTCCAACTGGTGTTGCGATGACAGGTATTCCAGCAGCCATCGCTTCTAGAAACGAGTTGCCGAGTCCCTCGGATCGCGAAGGACGAATAAAAATATCAGACACTTTGAGATACTTTGGCATATCCTCGTGAAGCACCTGTCCAAGAAATTGCACACAATCTTCCACGCCTTTTTCGCGCGCGAGCTTGCGAAGCATAGCTTCATCAGGCCCGATGCCAAGGATTAAAAATTTTATGTTGTGCGGAAGAAACACGAGCGCGCGTATCACCTCGTCAACCGCGTTTTTTGTCACCATGCGTGATGTTGTAATGAGGAATATGTCACCCGGCTTTTTACCTAAACTGTGTTTCAAAATAGCGAGTTCTTTTTCCGGGTACTCTTTTGCAAAGTGCTCCACATTGACCGCGTTTGGCACAACCTCTAAGGACCCAGTATACCCAATATTGCGCGCGAAACCAGCAAGGTAATGCGATATTGTCTGCACAAAGTCCGCGCGTTTAAAAATGCGCTCAAAAAGCGGGTACACGAACCGCACGCGGTGGTTTATGTATTCAATAGGGTCCCCTTCTTGAAGTGTGAGTAGAAACCGCGCTTTGGGGTAACGCATCTTAAAAATGACCGCCGCGAAGCCTGCGTAATTTGCCATCATCGCCCAAATACCGTCGTACGGGTTTTTGCGATGAAGAGACTGCGCTTTTAGAAAACCCCAAAGCGGGAAAAAATATTTATTTAATGATAACGGGAACCGCGACAAATCGGAAATGCCCGGGCTATTGATTGTGAACCCAATACGGTAAACATTCACATTGCCGAGCCGTTCAAACTTTGGCAGAGTGGAGTCAAAACGAAGTGTCACCATATCAAACGCATATTCCTCTTCCGGAGTGCGATTGGTAATCTCTTTTATAGCTACCTCGGCCCCGGCAACAACGTCGGGATAATACGCAAGTGAGAATATAAGTATTCGCTTCATTGGTTTAAGTTTATAGAAAAATAACACAAAAAACAAGCGTGTGCTAATCAAAAAGGTCACTGTGGGTGCCAGTACGTGTAAGAATTACCTCTTCATCATTAATTTCATATATGAGCAACCAATCATACTCAAGATGGCATTCCCAACACCCTTCATACTCACCTAAAAGCTTATGCGGACGAAACCCATAAGTAAGCCGTCCATCTTTTTCAAGAAGAAAGGTGACTGCTATCAGTTTTTCAATATCCTTACCTCTGCGTTTTATGCGACGGACATCCTTGTCGAACTGTGGTTTTGTGATACTACGACGCATAGTTTAAAGCGAGCGCATATGCTCAGCAAACTCCTCAAAGGTCTCAAAGGTCCTAAGATTCTTCCTAGCGCGAACATTCGCAATCGCCTTGCGCGTTTCAGCATTTGGCACATTGAGAGAGAACGGTATTCCCTTGTCGCTGGCAATACGGCGATAAAATACGTTTATCGCTTCTGATGAGGACATCCCTATTTGGGACAAAACCGCCTCCGCCTTCTTTTTTACTGAAGGCTCTATGCGGGCGCGTACGAAAGCTGTTTTTGTAGTCATAAAAGCATTGTAGCACATTTGGGCCACAACACAAGGATTCAGTGCGGTTCTTCGCCGTCTACATCTTCTATTATTTCATAATCATCGGCGGTTGGACCTTCTGGGGTTTCCGTATTTTTTTCACGAGTGAGGCGGAGACCGAGGAGGGCAAGGGCACCGAGGAAGGCTGAGCCGATGTACCACGGCCAGAGACTTCCCTCTTCCTTCTGAGTTGGTGATGTTGGTGCGTCAGCGACAGCATTTAGGACGGAGGCTTCTTGGTTCTGCGGAGTTTGTGGAGATTGCGATACAGTGCGTGCTTCCGTGCTTGCAACAACTTTTGGTTTTTCAACAGTCTTCGGAAGGATCGGCTGATTGGCAACTGTTTCTACTTTTGTATCAACTCGCGAGCCGTTTGGAAAAAGAAGTTCTGCCGTGCTTCCAGACGGTGTTGCAAGCCCTGTCACTTCGCTTGCAAATGTGGCGCTCCTCCTAGCGCCGAGAATCGTATTTTTTGGAAATGTAAAAGTTTTTTCACCGGCGACCACTTGCCAACCGGAAATGTCCATTTCATCACCGCCCTGATTTTGAATTGAGATGAACGACCGTAATACGTCACCTCCAGTACGCAAAGAAAGATTCGGCAGGACAACGCGCACAAGCATTTTGTCTGTTGCTTTCAAACTTCCAGACACGACATCAAGCACTGCGGTGTATTCTCCAGGATAGTAATACGTGTGCGTTACGCTCTCCCCTTCTGCCGATGCGCCGTCTCCAAACGACCACGTTGTATGGGTCACGACATTATTATTTTCCAGCCCAGCGATTTTACCTTCAAAAATTATTGGAGCGCCTGCAAGTACCACACGAGTTTGCGGACCTGCTTGCGCGGTAACTTGTGACGTCGCTGTTGTTGGCACGACCTCCGTGTTTGATGTCTGTGTGGTTGCGGTATCCACATTTTGAGAAACTGAATTTATCGCGCCCGGAGTTGGTATTGCTTCGCTCCACACTCCACCGATTTTCTGCGTGGAATTTTTGCTTCCTTTAATTCCCGTGTACGAAACAGTATCAACAATATTTGTGTCAGACGATTTAATGCTGATTGTCTCTCCGACATCTAATAGTGAAAATGAACTGTCAAAAAGTATTCCAGAAAATCCGCCGTACTCATTTAGAAATGCCGTGGCATCATTTGCAATAATCGCGTAACTACCAGACGAAAGCGACGAACCGCCCTGCACTGATTTTAATTTGTGATTTGTTCCACCTTCATAAAATTTCCACAGAGACAAGTCGGCTGACTCCCCACTGTTTGAAACCTCAATCCATTCGTTACCCGTGTATTTTATTTCTGAAATAAAAACCTGCGCGGAAGCCGTCCGAGCAAAAAACAAAATTAAAACAATAGCTAGTATTCTCATTCTAGTCGTCGCCTCTTAAAATAGCGGTTAGCACGTCTTCTGGCACCTCGCGGGCTTGCCCGCCCTGGTTTTGCGAAGCAAAATTTTGGTGGGGTTTCGGAGGTTGTTCTTCTCGCTTTTGCTCAGGCTGTCTTTGAGACACAGGAGGTGTCTTGAATTCTGGAGTTGGAGATTTCTCCTCGCCCAAAACGTCTGCTAGGGCGGCCTTTAAACCGCTTAGGCTCGCTGTGGTGGGGCCTTTACTCTTTATAGGGGGAATGGCGCCTTTTTGCGAATGACGTCCCTGTGTAAGCGTAGAAAGGCTGGCCCTATCTTGGGAAGGTTTTGGCTCGGGTTTTTGAAAATCCTTAAACGCCTGCGCAAATGGTTTTTCTGTTTTTTCAAATTTTGCGTTGCGAGCTGGCTTGTCCAGCATTGTGTTGCTGTCTCTGTAAACAACAGGAGGTCTTAGTGTATTTTCTGGGCGCTGTACTGCGCGCTCACGCATCGGCTCTGAAGATTGTTCTACAACGCCTGTTCCGTACCACTCGGTGATGTTCTTTTCCACTTCCGCGCGCGGATGCCCATATAATTCTCGTGAGGACTTGATTACATCTTCGCGGAGAGATTTTTTTGGCGGAGCGATAGGCCCAAGAGTCACCGCGGAAAACGGATGCGACGCAACGCCGTCAATCATGAGCTTGAGATACATTTGATACTTTCCAAGACTCACCATATCTTCTGCGGTAAAAACTGGCGCGTACTCTTTTTCAAGAACTTCCGCGTCTGGAGCGCCAGCGCGAAACATTATTTGTGTGCCTACATTTCCAAACACTGCGTCAGCAACTTTCTCATCCATTTGCTTGATATACTGATGGGCGATTGTGAGCGCGAGTTTGTATTTGCGCGCCTCTGACAAAATATCAGCAAATGATTCGTTCGCAAACGACTGAAACTCGTCCACATACATATAAAAGTTTGGAAGCTTCTTGAGATCACCCTCAGTGAGATCCGCGCGCGACATCGCTGCTAGATAAATTTTTGTAATAATCATCCCTCCCAAGAGAGCTGCGTTCCCTTCCCCGAGTTGCCCCTTTGAAAGATTCACAATTAGAATCTTTCTCTCGTCCATCATTTTTCGCAAATCAAAACTGGATTTCGGTTGTCCAATGATATTTCGAATTAGAGGGTTTGAAGTAAATTGTCCGAGTTTGTTTTGAATTCCCGGTACCGCTTCTTTTGCATAGTTCTCACTGTACTTTGCAAATTCATCAACCCAATATGCTTTTACTGATGGATCTTTTACATTATCAACAATTTTTTTTCTATACGCCTTGTCGGTAAGCATTCTACTAACGCCCAAAAGTGTTGACTCAGGATACTCAAGAAGCGCCAAAAGTGCGTTCATTAAAATATATTCCATACGCGCAGAAAAAGTCTCAGGCCCCCAGATTTTTTTGAACGCGGACAAGAGCCCATTTGCGACAAGATGTCTTTTATCAATGCCAACATCCTCCATCACGTTGAATGAAATCGGGTTGTCAGTGTCAAATGGCGCAAAGTAGACGACGTCTTTTAGTCTCTCTGGCGGGATGTAGTCTAGTAGAAGAGCCGCAGATTTTCCGTGCGGGTCAATAAACGCAATACCCTCGCCATTCCTAATATCCTGCACCACCATGTTTTCAATGAGCGTGGATTTGCCCATACCAGTCTTTCCAATGATGTACATGTGACGCGTGCGGTCCTCGGCCTTGATACCAAACGGCACACGTTTGTTCCGACGGTCTGTTTCCGCAAAGTATGTGATGCGATTTTTATCGTAGAGATACATGGGGTAGTTGATAGCCACTAGTCAATAGTGAATAGAGTTATTATACCGTCAAACGAGGAGCGTCGCAAACATGCACAGCCGATGTTTATGACGTCCGAGCGCCGACGGTATATGGTAATCCATATACCGTGGAGGAGCACAAAAAAAC